>JACPZM010000083.1 GCA_016195485.1 Candidatus Troglogloeales bacterium
ATACGGGCGGGATGACTCCGCAGGGCACGTTGCCCCCGCAGGGCACGTTGCCTCTGCCCCTACAGTGTCGGGGTATGGGACGTTACATTTAATGGGGCTTTTATCAGATGGCGGGGTCCACAGTCATATCGATCATCTGATGGTGCTTTTGGAGATCGCTCGAATACAAAAGGTCAGATCGCTTGTCGTCCACCCTTTCCTTGATGGTCGAGACACGCATCCTATGCGCTCCATCGTCTATCTAACAAAACTGATCAATGCCCTGGAGAATAGGCCGGATGGGACCAACTGGCGTATCGGAACTGTGATGGGCCGATATTATGCGATGGATCGGGACTCTCGATGGGATCGCATCAAAAAAGCGTATGACGCTATTGTTCTTGGAGAAGGAGTCAGAGACACTTCCGTTGTTGATGCGGTCGAGAGAAGTTTTTCTGAGGGAAAAACAGATGAGTTTGTGCTCCCCATCGTGATTTGCGAAAATGATTGTCCTGTTGGAAAGATAGAAAAAGGAGACCGCGTTATCTTTTTTAACTTTCGAGCCGACCGTGCCCGTCAGCTTACCCGCGCCATTACGCAACCAGTATTTGACTCTTTTGGGGATGGCGTAATAAATCGCGCCCCTAAAATTTTTGTAACATTAACCGAATATGATAGGGCATTGGGTCTGCCATCCATTTTTCCGCCTGTTAATCTTACGCACCTTTTAGGGGAGGTGTTAAGTCAACGGGGGCTTCTACAGTGTCGTATCGCAGAAACGGAAAAGTACGCTCATGTCACTTATTTTTTCAATGGAGGACGCGAAGCGCCGTTTGAAGGAGAGGAGCGGATTCTCATTCCCTCGCCGAGGGATGTGGCCACTTATGATCAGAATCCGGCAATGAGCGCCCATGCAGTTGCGGAGGCAGTGGTTCGTCAGATTAAAAGCGGACGGTTTGATTTTATCCTGATTAACTTCGCAAACCCCGATATGGTTGGTCATTCGGGCAACCTTGAGGCCGCCATGGAGGCGGTTCGGATCATAGATGGCTGTCTTGAGAAGGTCGTTGGGGAAATCCTTTTGACGGGAGGATTATCCCTGATTACGGCGGATCATGGGAATTTGGAACAGATGATGGACTACGAAACAGGCGCGCCTCATACGGCCCACACCACCTTGCCGGTGCCGCTCATCATGGTGGCTGCCGACGAGAAGATTCGTGCACTTTCGCTTCGGTCCGGCATTCATGCCAACATTGCCCCCACGATTCTGGAACTTTTGGGGATACCGATTCCCCCGGAGATGAATCAGGCCTCTTTACTTTCGGGATGAAGCGGAACTTCCGCATTCCCTTTACTGATCCATTCGGTACGCGGCTCAAAAAGATTGGAAAATGGAGAAAAATAAAAATGCTTAAAGACGGAAAATTGCCCCAAAATGTTTTACCACATATTTATACTATTACTTTAAAAATTATTCCTGACGATATTTATTTTATTGGACATGTATCAATTGATGTTCATGTTAAAGAACCGACTCAAACAATAATCCTCCATGCGTTAGATCTTTCCATTGAACGTGTCGAGGTCTTACAGAATAATCAAACAATGTTGGCTGAAATTTCAGAAAACAAATCGGATGAAACGATTATATTTTCGTTTGAACAAGCTCTTCCTGTAGGCCCAGCGCAGATTTCGATTGCCTATTCAGGCAAGCTTAATCAACAGTTGCGGGGACTTTACCAAGTGGAGAGTCATGGAGAGAAATATGCCTTTACCCAATTTGAAGCGACTGATGCCCGTCGAATGATCCCTTGCTTTGATGAGCCTGCCATGAAGGCCCGTTTTTCATTGACGGTGGTTCACCCTGCCTTTCTGACCGCGCTTTCCAATATGCCAATTTTGAAGGAAAAGATGGAGGGAGAGAAATTCAAGACAACCCTGTTTGATACCACGCCGATCATGTCAACTTACTTGTTGGCATTAGGAGTGGCAAAACTGCAATGCAAATCAATCAAGGTAGGGGAAACAACTGTTTCCGTCTGGGCAGATCCAAAACAATTACCGATCAGTGAATTTGCCTTGAAGGTGACGGCCGCCGTTCTCCCGCGGCTGAACGACTATTTCGGCCTTCCCTATCCGTATCCAAAGTTAGACCTGATTTCGGTTCCGAACTTTGCGATGGGGGCAATGGAAAATTGGGGGGCGATCTTCTTCCGCGATTCGTGTCTCTTACTGGATGAAACATTTTCGTCAACATCCACGCAACGCCATGTAGCCAACGTCATCACGCACGAAATTGTGCATCAATGGTTTGGCAACCTCGTTACGATGCAATGGTGGGACGACCTTTGGCTCAACGAATCGTTTGCTACCTGGCTTGCCTGTAAGATCGTCGATCAATGGCGTCCCGAATGGAACAGTTGGGTGGAGTTTCAGCAGGAAAAAGAGATTCCACTTGCGATTGACGCCCTAAAAAATACACGACCCATCTCATCTCATGTTACGAGCGCGGCGCAAATTGAAGAGATTTTTGACGCGCTGACTTACGAAAAAGGGGCCGCTTGTTTAAGAATGATTGAGACTTTTTTAGGCGAAGAAACCTTTCGAGAAGGAATCAGGGCGTACATCAAGCGATTCCAATATCAAAACGCCCCCGCAGAAGAGCTATGGAACGAACTTTCAGCCAGCTCGTCTCAACCGGTTGGAAAAATCGCGCGAGACTGGTTTACACAACCGGGATTCCCACTGGTGACACTGCGCGAAAGTGCGGGTTCTTTCACGATAGAACAAGAACGCTTCCAGTCTTTTGGTGCCGATAAAAAAGACAATACCCTATGGACGATCCCATTTACATATAAATATCGAGACGCCTGCGGTATTCACAACGACCGAATTTTATTGACAGATCGTTCCACAACATTGCACTTCCCCCATCCGGTCTCTTTTCTTTATGGAAATGCCGAGGAGTCGGGGTTTTTAAGGGTTGCTTACGATGCTTCTCTGCAATTAAAAGACGTAACGACGTCTGCGATGAAATCAGCGCTCCCCGATATGCTAACGCCTACCGAGCGAATTGGGCGTCTTGGACATCTTTGGGCATTCTCACTTTCAGGCGCTATGCCAATCGATCAATTCCTCTTTACGCTCTGGCTCTTTAAAGGTGATAAAACGCGCGTAGTGGTAGAGGCGATAACCCAATACATGGAAGCCATTTTTAATCAGATGGTTTTACCGCATGATCTTTCTCTATTTCAGTCTCTTGTTTCAGGCCTCATCACGCCTGTCTGTAAAGATTTAGGATGGGATCCTGCTCCAAACGAAGGGGAAGAGCGTCAGATCGCCCGCGCGTCTGCCTTATGGTGTATCGGAGCGCTCGCCCAGGACGAAGATGTTTTGGCCGAGCTTCCAAGGCGTAAGACCCGTTATTGGGCGCTGCCCTCTTCTCTGGATCCCACGTTGGCCACGCCACTGATGCGGCTTTGCGCGCGATTGGATGGAGGCTCTCTTTTTGATCCCTTTTTCCAAAAATATCTATTGGCGGAAACGCCGGAAGAGAAGGATCGCTATTTGGCGGCGCTCGCTGAATTTAATAAACCGGCGCTTGCGATAAAACTTTTAGAGAAAACGCTGACCGAATCGATTCGGTCCCAAGATGTTTGGAAACCTATTCGTGCCCTGCTACGTTACCCAAAGGTGCAGGCAGAGAGTTGGGAGTTTGTAAAGACGCATTGGCCCGTTTTGCGTGAAAAAGCAGGATCGGTAGGCGCCACACGGATGATCCAATCGACGCGCCATCTGTGGACATCTTCATGGAAAAGTGATGTAGAGCAATTTTTTAGCCGCTCCGAGAATAAAGTGGAAGCTGCAGAGCGAGCGCTCCTTCAGACGCTGGAGTTCATAGAGATCGGGATTCGGTTTAAAAAAGAGCAGGGGCCGCGCATCGCAGCATGGATGAAGGGCAGCGTGCCTGCCGGGGGCGCTACCCCCTGAGAGGCGAGGACTTAATAACCCTAGAATATGCGCGTTAGTTCAACCAATATTTCCAAGTGACCCGTTTGCGGAAAAAGGTCAAACGGCTGTACACGTCGTACCTGATATCCCTTGGTGACCAATTCTCGAATGTCCCGAACGAGCGTTGCTGGATGGCAGGAAAGATACAGAATTTTTAACGGCGATAAGCGCGCAATCTCTTTGATGGTTCCGGGAGTAATCCCCGCACGTGGCGGGTCCATGAGAAGATGTGTAAAAGAATCTGGCGCAAAACGCGGAAGGGATCTGTCTACCGTAGAAGCAATCATCTGCGCATTCTTGCATCCGGCTTCCTTTAAATTAACATTCGCGTCCATAACGGCCTGCGGATCCGCTTCAACCCCAACAATAGAAGCGGCTGTTTCTGACAGAGGAATTGTGAATGTCCCCACACCGGCGTGCAGTTCCAACCACCGCAACGCCCCGGCTCCAGCCCATGCCAACACCCCTTTCACTAAAAGGTCATGCATGCCGCAATGTACCTGAACAAAGGAGCGATCACTCACGCGCAGTTTCTTTCCCAATACGTTATATAGAAGATAATCTTTACCGAGACAAAACCGTTTTTTTCGATAGTAGAGAATGACCCCCGCCACGCAGGCGACATCAAAAAAAGAAGTCATTTTCTCAACTGAAAATCCGGCCCCAGTATTGTCGATCAACACAATTAAAACCTCCCCAGTCTCCGTTCCTTGCAGTTCGCAGGTTAAGTCTGCGGGCAACGTCCCGCCGTACGCGTCTGCAAGAAGAGCAAGCCCTTCCCCTGTCAGAAAAGCAATGACCTGATTTAAAGGGTCAATCGTAATGGGGCAGGACTTTACGGGAACGACATTGTGACTCTTTGTTCGATAAAACCCAATCTGGCCCTTCTGTATTGTCAATTGCACCCTTAATCGGTAATGAAACGGGGCTGGAGACACAATGATGGGATTGATCGTAAAAGGTTCTTTTTGCTTGATCTGTTCCATGAACTCGTGAACGATCTCGTTTTTGTGGAGGGCTTGCCCCTCGTAAGAAAGATGTTGGAGTTGACACCCACCACAGGCTCCAAACACGGGGCAGGGCGGCACCCGACGCGCTTGCGAGGCCATGATAATCTCATTGACAATCCCTTCCGCATAATCTTTTTTCTCGCGCATGATCTTTACATTGGCCGTTTCTCCGGGGAGCGCAAAAGGGACAAAAATCGCCTTTCCTTTGTCGTCACGCGCCAACCCGCTCCCTCCATAGATCAGTTTTTTGATCAAAAGAGAGGGGATTATTCTTGCTTGTTGGGTGGGTGGTATTGAAGTCATTTCTGGCTATTATAACGCAAACAACTCCCACTGCGGATAGGGGCAAGAGGTGGTTTTGTCTTGACAATGGGGAGTCCTTCATGGAAAAATCCCGAAGTCGTATCGTTTTGCGCGTTACACTTCATGAAAAAGGTTTTTCAACACATTTATTTGAATCAATGCCACCGTGAAGTGGAAACGAGCGACTGCGAAGCGTAAACAAGCGACTCCTAAAATAGAAACTCCATTCATGCGTCAGAAAATCGGACAGATTTTTATCGAAAAATGCGGACTCCTTCCGGAGCATCTTGCGGAAGGGCTTGCCCTTCAAAAGGAACAAGCCGTAACGACGGCCATCGCGGGGCGCGAGCGTATTGGAGAAATTCTAGTCCGACTGAAACATCTTTCCGAAGAGTCGGTCATTCTGTCCCTCGCGCATCAGTGGAATATTCCTTACTCACCCACCATTGATCTGATTGAGATTGATACGAGTCTAACCCAATCCGTTCCGCTTGTCTTTGCCAAGAAACATCTGGTCCTCCCGTTACGACGGATTGGAAAGACAGTCGAGGTTGCCACGTGCGACCCGTTAAATCAGACGGCCATTGATGATCTTCGTCTTTTACTCAAGGCGTCGATTAAGGTGATCGCGGTTCCTCCCCGCGTGATTTTAAGTCGAATACATAATATATACGAGCAAATGACAGATTCGGCCGAACAGGCCATCTCTGATCTTTCCGATTCCGGCCTGACTTCTCTTTCCGATCATCGTCTTCCCGACATGGAAGATCTGCTGGATGCAAACGACGAAGCGCCGATGATCCGTCTGGTCAATTCCATACTTTTTGAGGCCTCCAAACAACGGGCTTCTGATATTCATATAGAGCCTTTTGAAAAAGAAATGATTGTTCGGTATCGCGTTGATGGTGTTCTATACCCCATACTGACTGTTCCGAAACGGTTGCAATCTGCGTTGACATCGCGCGTTAAAATTATGGCCGGAATGAATATCGCGGAAAAACGGTTGCCGCAGGATGGACGAATCAGCATTCGAATGGGGGGGCGAGAAATTGATATTCGCGTTTCCGATGTCCCGATCGTCCATGGCGAAAGGATGGTGCTTCGCCTGCTCGATAAAACCTCTCTGATATTGACGCTTGGAGAGATTGGCCTTTCGGATTCCGGATTATCAACGCTCTCTCGCTTAATTGAACGGACCCACGGTATTTTCCTTGCTACAGGGCCTACCGGCAGCGGGAAGACAACCACCCTGTATGCCGCGCTCCAGAAGATCAACTCTACCGATAAGAATGTTATTACGATTGAAGATCCGATTGAGTATCAGCTGAAAGGGGTGGGGCAGATTCAGGTGAACCCCAAGATTGATCTAACATTCGGAAACGGCCTGCGATCGATCTTAAGACAGGACCCCGATATTATTATGGTGGGAGAGATACGGGACGTCGATACGGCGCAGATTGCCATCCATGCCTCTTTGACAGGCCACTTGGTCTTATCGACGCTTCATACCAACGATTCTGCCGGTGCAATCACCCGTCTTTTGGATATGGGGGTCGAGCCGTTTTTAGTCTCCTCGTCTGTTTTGGCGATTATCGCGCAACGATTGGTTCGGCTGATTTGTAAAGAATGCAAAACTGCTTACGCCCCCGCACCGGATGAATTAAAGAAGTTAGGGGTGAAGGGCAACATGCCCTATGAGGAAAAAATGGAATTTTTTTACCGAGGGAAAGGCTGTCCCGCTTGTCTGAACACCGGTTACTACGGCCGGGTGGGGATATATGAGCTTTTACTGATCACAGACGAAATCCGACATCTTATTCTTGCCAAGGCAGACGCCAATAAGATCAAGTCCAAAGCCATGTCATCAGGGATGCTCACCTTGCGAGAAGAGGGGATAAAAAAGGTGATCGCCGGGATCACCACCACCGAAGAGATTCTCCGCGTTACCCACGACGAGATTTAACTCCCCCTGCCTCCTCTTTAACCAAAGAGGGGGACTCCTCCCCTTTGAATAAAGGGGAGGTCGGGAGGGGTTGCATTATCTCCTATATCACCCGGTAGTTTTTGAACTCAAGCACTCGGATAATCACCTCTCCACCCTCTACGGAGATAATCCCAGGTAGATTTCTGCGGTTGTTTGACTTTTCAAAAGACAGTTGGTAAGGTTTCAACGCATTTTTGACTTTACTGTCAGGTGGCTCTTATGGAAGTGACATCGGTTAAGCCGTTTTTGGCAATGATCGTCTCCCTATTTGGGGCGGCTCTCATTGTCCTGAACCGAAACAATCCAAACCGTCGTGAGGGTTGTTCTCTTGTTGCCGCAACGCTCAAATTCCTGATTGTCATGACTATGGTCCCAGATATTCTCGCTGGGAATACGCTCCACTATACCGTTCTCTCTTTCTTGCCGGGCCTTTCCATTGCCTTTCGCGTAGATCCTCTGGGACTGTTATTTGCTGCGACCGCATCGTTTCTGTGGATTTTAACCACCATTTACTCGATCGGTTATATGCGGCTTCTAAACGAACATGCCCAGACCCGCTACTACACCTGTTTTGCGATAACCCTTTCGGCAACAATGGGGGTTGCCTTCTCGGCAAACCTCCTCACGCTTTACCTGTTTTATGAATTGCTGACGATTGTGACATACCCTTTGGTTACACATAAACAGACCGAAGAGGCGTATGCGGGAGGGAACAAGTATCTTTTCTATCTTTTGGGAACATCAAAGGCGTTCTTGCTGGCGGCGGTGGTTTTAACTTACGTCGTTTCCGGCACGCTCTCTTTTAAGACGGGGGGTGTTTTCCCTGTCTCGGCGAATCCGGCCTTGTTGACGATTATCTATTTCCTCTTTTTGTTTGGAATCGCGAAAGCGGCGATCATGCCGGTGCACGCCTGGCTTCCAGCCGCGATGGTCGCGCCGACACCGGTGAGCGCGCTCCTGCACGCGGTTGCCGTCGTCAATACCGGCGTGTTCTGTGTCCTTCGGGTGATCCTGCACGTCTTTGGCGTTGAAATGATGAAGGCGTTAGGCTTGGGCGTGGCAACGGGTGTGATCGTCTCGTTTACGATTATCATGGCCTCTATCTACGCGCTCACACGGGATAATCTGAAGGCCCGACTGGCTTATTCCACAGTCAGCCAGCTTTCGTATATCATCCTGGGGGGGTCACTGTTAAATCCCGTCGGCATGGCTGGAGGCGTGATGCATATCGCAAACCACGCATTCTCCAAGATTACGCTATTTTTCTGCGCAGGTTCGATCTATGTCGCCGCGCATAAAACGGAGGTCTCGCAGTTGAGCGGGATTGGCCGAAAAATGCCCTGGACCATGGCGGCCTTTTCGATCGGCGCGTTGAGCATGATCGGCGTTCCTCCGTTGTCCGGGTTTGTGACTAAATGGCATTTGGCCTTCGGAGCCATTGAGGCAAAGGAGATGGGCCTGCTGGCCGTTCTGGTTGTCAGCACGCTTTTAAATGCGGGCTATTTCATCCCGATTATCTATAAGGCCTTTTTTTAGATTGAGCCCCCTTTAACCCACGGGGAAAAACATAGTGAAGTGAAAGAATCGTTTGTGATGGTTTTTCCGCTAGTTGTTAGTGCGGTCATCTCTCTTATATTGGGGATTTATCCCGACGGGTTATTAGCCCTTGCGAATCAGGCGGTTAAATGAAATTAGAACAATATTTTGAAAATCCAAATTGGATTAAAAAGGCAAAGGTGATTTTTTGTCTTCTGCTGGCATTGTCGCTGGTGGCTGATTTCTTTATCCCTAAGGAGCATCATGCGTTGCCGGGAGAGTCGCTCCCCGGTTTTTACGCCCTCTTTGGCTTGGGGGCGACTCTCCTGATCATAATCGTCTCTAAACTGCTCGGATATCTTTTTATTTCAAAGAAGGAAGGTTTTTATAATGATTGAGTGGATTCATCCAGCCGTCCTCTTTTTTATCGCTGCGATTCTATTTCCATTTCTAAAGGAGCAACCCCGAAAAATTCTTCAGTGGGCCACCCCTCTTATTGCCTTTTTATCCATGCTGGCCGCCCCCGAAGGTCATTATGGTCTTTTTTCTTTGATGGGAGCGCAGTTGGTCTTTGGCCTGGTCGATAAATTGAGTCTTCTTTTTGGCACTGTTTTCACGATCATCACCTTCATTGGAATGGTTTATGCTCTTCATATAAAACAGAAGGGGGAGATCATCGCCGCTTTTGTCTATGCCGGTTCCGCGTTAGGCGCGGTATTTGCCGGGGATTTGCTCTCCCTTTTTCTTTTCTGGGAGATCATGGCCTTTTCTTCTGTCTTTTTGGTCTGGTACGCAGGCCCCGACGCGTGGGGTTCCGGAATGCGATATCTCATGGTCCATATTTTTGGCGGGGTCTGTCTTTTAATCGGTATTGTTCTTTATCTGTCAAATGGACACAGTATGCTTACTTTTTCGCATATTCCATTAGATGGAATCGGCCCGGCTTTCATTTTGTTGGGCGTCCTGATTAA
>JACPZM010000086.1 GCA_016195485.1 Candidatus Troglogloeales bacterium
ACACGGCCTTCATCCTGTTGATCGGAACGCGCGACATTTTCCACAGACTTTGTTCTGAATAGGAGCGACAGGAGGCAGGAAAGCGTCATCGCGGCAAAAAGAAGAAAGCCGCCTCCGTAGGAACCGCTAATCCCCTTCATCGCGCCAAGCGTCATCGGAAGCAGAAATCCGCCCACACCGCCAAAGGCCCCCACTAAACCTGTTACTATCCCAATATCGCTTGGGAACCTTTGCGGAATCCATTGGAAAATCGCCCCGTTCCCCATCCCAAACGCAACCATTCCCAAGACAAATAAGATAACGGCAATCGGAAGCGGGGGAAGAAAGGCAATTGCGCTAAAGAGAATAGTGGCGATCAAATAGAGGCCGGTTAAGACCTTTGCCCCCCCGATTCGATCGGCTAAATGACCCCCAATCGGCCTGAAAAACGAGGCTGAAAAAACGCAGAGCGCGGTCAAACCTCCTGCAACCACAGGGGAAATATGATATTGATCGTTCAAAAAAATAGAAAGGAAGCCGGCTAAACCGACAAAGCCGCCAAAGGTCGCACTATAATAGAGGTTAAACCACCAAAGCTCCGTTTGCTTTAGGAATACCCAATAATCCGAGAAGGAGGCCGGAGGGGGAAGCACCCCGATATCTTTTGCGAGCAGGGCAAAAACGATCAGCGTGATCAGAAGTGGAATGAGGGCGAGTCCAAAAACAGCGTGCCATCCAAACATCTTTGCCAGAAAGGGCGCAACGAGCAGGATGATAACGGAACCTGAATTGCCAGCCCCCGCAATCCCCATCGCAATCCCCTGATGCTCCGGGGGATAACATCGGCTGGCAAGCGGCAGCGCCACAACAAAACTTGCGCCGGCAACCCCTAATAAAAGTCCTATGATAATGAATTGGCTAAAGGACGCGGCCCAGAGCCACCCAGCAGTAAGCGGGGCAACCAGCATAGAGAGGGTTATAAGGCCGATCTTCTTGGGGCCAAATCGATCTACCAGCACCCCCGCGATCACCCTGAAGATAGCCCCTCCTAAAATGGGGATCGCCACTAAGACTGATTTTTGAAAAACAGTTAGCCCTAAATCCTTTGAGATAAAAATCCCCAAGGCGCCAATGAGGACCCAAATCATGAAGCTGACATCAAAATAGAGAAAAGCAGAAAAGAGTGTAGGGGGATGACCGCTTCGAATCGCCTGAATTATTTTTGCCATATAGATTTACCTATCCTCTTGAGCTGTTCTAATCGTGTAAGATTTAGAAACATTTTGCGCGAAGATTCTGCCATCTCCGGGGTGGCCGGTATAGGCGCCCTTTTCAATTGCATCAATGGCCTTTTTGTAGTCCCCCTCGTCCACAAATAAGACCAACATCATCTTGGATAAGGTGTCGTACTTAATCGCTCCCACTTGAATCCCGCGCTGTTTTCCGCGGCCCAGTACCGGCATCTTCGTGATGGCATAAAGCCCAGCCGCTTCCAGATTCTGCATAACCGCCTCCTCTTTTTCAGGACGAATAATCGCGCGAATCAGTTTCATAATACGGCAGCGCCTCCCCGTTCATCGGTGCTGATCCGAACCGCATCGTCAATATCTACGATAAAGATTCGTCCGTCTCCGGCGGCTCCCACACCGGTGCGATTTGCCTTTACAATCGCGGAGACAGCTAATGAAACCTGCTTTTCCGTCACAACAATAGAAAAATACTGCTTGGGCAAAAACCGAATGGAAACGGCTTCTTTCCCCTCGGCGGAAATTTTAAGTCCCCGTTGTTTACTCCTTCACAAAACCGTTTGTGTGGTGTAGGAGAAAATTCCGACCGCTTCCAACCCCTTTCGTGTCGCAATATGTTTTTGAGGCCGAATGAGGGCAATCACCTCTTTTAATTTCACCGCGGAGGGGACCCCTTTTAAGGATCGCTTTCCCACGCCCTTTTCTGAAAGTGTTGCCGCAACAGGCGGGAGAATGACCGTTTGCGCAGGTGTAGGTTCTACCTCCTCCCCTTTAGTTAAAGGGGAGGTAGGGAGGGGTTGGGTTAAAGCCGGTGGGTCGCCCACTTTTCCAGCGGGCGGAACGATTTGATATTGACTCCGCCATTTTTCGTTAAAGATCCCTGTGGGGGATTGCCCCAAAAGCCGCTTGATGCCGACCGGATCGTTTCGGAATCCGCGAATGGCGTGAATCCATTTCACGCTCTTATACCCTTGCAGAAAAGGGACAACCAGTCGGAGCGGGCCTCCGTGCTGTTCCGGCAATGGTTCCCCATTCAGACCAAACGCCAAAAGAACACGGGGATCGCGCGCCTCATCGCGGGATAGCCCTTCAAAAAAAGATTTATCGCGCGAATAGAAAGCAAAATAGCCATCTGGATGGGTATCTATTTTAAAGTAATCGAGAAAATCAACCAGCCGTACCCCTTCCCACGCCACGGTTTCAGACCAATTAAATATCTGACAGATTATTGCAGGCGTAGTCTTGACACGCGGAAGATCACCCAGTGCGGCCCACGGAATAATGCGAGAATGTTCCTCAAGACCGGCCACTTCAAGACGCACCGCGTCTAACGCGATGGGTGAGGGGGCAGGATAGAGCGTGAGAACGGGCAGAGGTTCGGCTTCAAAATCAATCCGGGCAAACTTCTCGCTAAATTTGGGATGTAAAATTCCTTCTCGTTTCATAAAGATCAATACTTAATTAAAAAAAAGGCGCCCCGGGCACACCATCACCCAGAGCGCCATCGCCCACAGAAATACAACATTGTATTTCGAAAATCACCTATATATAAAGCAATGATGATGCCAATATAAAATCTCATTTAAAACCAATGCATTGTATTATATAAAGAAAGCCTCTTTAAGAAATTTTACGACATTTTTGTAGGGTTTAATACATTTTTGTTGTGACTGTAACTTATTAAAATTGGCTAATGACGACGATCTTACAGTTGTGTTACAATTCCGAGGTTGAGAAAAAACAGCGTTGTTTTGCGTCCTGCCGAATGCGGTGCAGTAAATAACAATCATTACATAATTGGATTAGGAGTTTGTTGATGAAGAAGATTAGAAACATTGCTATTATTGCCCATGTCGATCATTGAAAAACGACATTGGTTGATTTTTTACTCAAGCAGGCCCACGTCTTTCGGGAAAATTCCGAAGATATGGGAAAGACGCTCATCATGGACTCCAATGACTTGGAACGAGAGCGCGGGATTACCATCTTTGCCAAAAACGCATCGGTGACCTATAAAGACTACCAGATCAACATCATTGATACCCCCGGCCACGCTGATTTTGGCGGTGAAGTGGAGCGAACATTAAACATGGCTGATGGTTGTCTTCTGCTGGTAGACGCGCAAGAAGGGCCGATGCCGCAGACCCGGTTCGTCTTAAAGAAGGCCCTCCAGCTTAAAATGAAGATCATGGTGATTGTTAATAAAATTGATAAGTCTGGAAAACGGATTGATGAAACGCTGGACGCGATTTCAACCCTGTTTCTGGACCTTGCTTCCGATGAAGCGCAACTGGACTTTCCCGTGTTGTATGCGATTGGCCGCGAGGGGAAGGCATGGAATACCCTTCCTACGGGAGACACGAGTGCAATGCCCGCAACATTAGAACCAATATTCGAAAAAATTATTTCAACCTTTCAGGAACCCGCCGGAGATCCTGAAAAGCCTTTTCAAATGCAGGTTGCCGCGCTGGACCATGATCCGTTTAAAGGGATTTATGCCATTGGCCGCATTGTCCGAGGCCGCATTAAATCGGGGATGTCGATTGTAAGGATATCTGAGGATGGCAAGCAGTCCAACGAGAAGATTGAGAATATTTTTGTGTGGGAAGGATTAGGCCGGAAAAAGGTTGACGAGGCGTCTGTAGGCGAGATCGTTGCGATTACGGGCCTTTCAAAGGCGGAGATTAATGCCACGCTGTGCGATCCCTCATTGCCAGAGTTCCTTCCGGCAATCGCCATTGAGGCCCCAACGCTTCAGATCACCATCGGGGGAAACACCTCCCCATTTGTCGGTCAAGATGGAAATATTCTCACCACCCGCCAGATCAAAGACCGCCTTGAGAAAGAATTAGAAACCAACGTCAGCCTGCGGATGGTGCAGCAGGGAGAGAGATATCTCCTTTCTGGCCGCGGAGAACTCCATCTTTCCGTCCTGCTTGAAACACTGCGGCGGGAGGGATTTGAATTTGAGGTCAGTCAGCCGGAGGTCATTACAAAAGAAGAAAATGGAAAGACGTTAGAACCTTATGAAGAGGTCACCATTGACGTGCCGGAGATCTATCGCGGTGTTATTTTAACGGAATTGGCAAAACGACGGGCACGGCTTAAAGATACCTATATCCATGTGTCGGACGCCCGTTTTATCTATGAGATGCCCACTCGCGCCTTGTTGGGAATGCGTAGTCAGTTGGCCACGCTTACCCGCGGCTCGTTTACCTTAAATTCAATCTTTCTGGGTTACGAACCGCTTGGGGACCCGCTCCCGCGCGTCAGAAAAGGGGTTCTCATTGTCAATGAAAGCGGGAAGTCGAACGCTTACGGATTAAATATCGCCCAAGGTCGTGGTTCAATTTTTATTGGGCCCGGCGAAGATGTCTACGAGGGAATGGTTATTGGAGAGAACGCAAAGGATGAAGATATTGAAATTAACGTCTGCAAAGGAAAGCAGTTGACCAATATGCGTTCTAAATCCAGCGATGGCATTATTCAGCTGACGCCGCCGGTTGTCATGAGTCTGGAGGTTGCGCTTAACTTCATTATGAAAGACGAGTTGTTAGAAATCACACCCAAAAACATTCGCCTTCGCAAAAGATACCTAGACAAAGGCGAACGATCTCGGATGGCCAAAAAGGGGTAACACTCTTGCTGATTGATACGCATTGCCATATCTTTTTCCCGGAGTATGATGCCGACCGTGCGGATGTCATTGCCCGTGCGCAGGACGTGGGTGTTGGAAAGATGATTGTTGTGGGCACCGACATCTCTTCCAGCAAGAAGGCGATTGCCCTTGCCGAAGCCTATCCCTTTATTTTTGCAACGGTGGGACTGCATCCGCATGAGGCCAAAGCCATGGACGACGCGCTACTGCAGGAATTAGAGAATTTATCGGCGCATCCTAAAGTGGTGGCTATCGGCGAGACAGGGCTTGATTTTTATTACAATCGCTCCGAAGGCGACGTTCAGCAACAGGCATTTTTGGCGCAGATTGCGCTTGCTAAAAAAAGACGGCTTCCACTGGTTATTCATATCCGGGATGCTTGGGACGCGGCTTTTGATATTTTGGAAGGGCAACGTGCCCCGCGAAAAGAGAATAAAGCGTATTTCAAAGAAGTCGGTTCTGTGCTCCATTGTTTTACCGGGGACAAACAGATTGCCGCTCGCGCAACGGCCATGGTGCTTTATGTTTCTTTTTCGGGTATTGTTACTTTCGCCAAAACAGACGCCTTAAAAGAGGCGGCTACTACGGTTGATCCGCATTTCCTGCTGATTGAAACGGATTGCCCATTTTTAGCCCCGCAAGGGTTTCGGGGGAAACGCAATGAGCCATCCCATATTGCGACGACGGCAAAAGAGGTCGCGGCCTTACGAAACATCTCCATGGAGGATCTGGCGGAAATAACAACGGCAAACGCAAACCGGCTGTTTGGATTACCCCCCACCTAACCCTACCTTCACCCTGCCCCTCTCCCTCACGGGAGAGGGGACAATTAAATGGGAAGATTCTCCATACTATTATTCCAACCCCTCCAGCCATCGGGATTCAAATTCCTTGTAAGAAATGAGCAGGGCGCTTTGCATCGCCTCCTCGATATCCTGTTTTACGGCAAGGTCTTCCAGGAGCATCTTGAGCCGCCAGATTCCAAACCGTCCCACTAAAAATTGAACGGCAGAGAGAGATTCCTCGTAAGCAAGCCGTACGGTAAGCGGGTCATTGATTCCCATAAACGAACCCTGCAGTTGGGAAAGCGGAATGATCCCCTCCTTTCCCTTTTGTTGCACTAAAGCTTTGAGCATGCCTCTCCCCTCATTCTTACTACCGAAAGGCTCAAAATATTGCGCAACCCCCTCATGCAGCCATACCGGTACAGAGGAGTTCATTGTTTCCCCCGTTTTGGCAACACCTCGATCTGTCATCTGCTGAATAACCGCATGGACATATTCATGAAAAAGGATTCTCCGCAATGGATCTGTTTGGGTCTCGAATCCTTTGGTGGGAATCCGCATCTTTCCATCAAACACCCCCCCGCTCCAAGATGGCGCGCGGGTCACATCAAAAAATTCCTGACCCGTATAAAGAAAAACAATGACCTCTTCCGTGGGATAAAACAAAAGGGCGCGGCCCACCTCTCCGTAGGCCGTTTCCAATGTATCTAAAACAAATTTATAAAGACCCCTGTTTTCAGCCCCTTCAAACTTAATCGTAAAATGCCGCGTCGATTCATGCGTAAATGTCGTGTGGGTCTTTTGCTCTCGCTGGGCCTTTTCCAGAAGGGCTTGGATTTTTGCGTTGGTCGGCTCTTTCTCTAAAATCTTGTTCCACGCGAAGATCGCTTCAGGCAATTGATCCTGCTTGTAATAGAGATCGCCTAATAAGGCATAAGCACGGAGGGGGTACGACCCTTGCGGGGCACGTTTCTCCTGCGAATCGTTGGGAGCGATTTTAATAATCTCGTTCAGGGTCTTAATCGCTTCATTCTCTTTGTGGAGCGATATCAATCGTGAGACCTTGTCATAGAGCGCCTCATAAGAGATATCGGTCGGCGGGTCTGCAGCCAAAGCCACGGAGTGGGTCAGTATCAAAAAAGCAATGAGAAGCAAAACTGCTGATGAAAACGCTATCTCTGCCTTGGGGAATCGCACCATCGTTGGTATCCTTTCATGTACTCTTCCATGATCGTGCTGTCTAACGCAATAATTTTGGCATATTGCTTTAGATAGCTCATCATATAAACCGGCGCGGGAAGAGACCCATAGCTATTGGACTCTATCAACTCCAAATAACTGATATTAATCCGGGTTCTCTCCGAAATTTCTTGCAGAGAGACCCCTTTTTTTTCCCGCAGTAATTTTAAGGTCTGCCCCGTTACAATCTCGTTTTCAACTGCAACCTTCGTTACGGTCGCAGATGTCACTACGCCTGTTTCCGTATGGACAATCGGCGCAGGAGGGGAAAGCGGGGGTGCAGAATTCGGCGTGTTTGGGCGCCATGGAACAGACGCTGATTCGGGGATGAATGACGCCAGAGCCTGATCGTACTTCCGCCGTTTTTCCGGATGACTTAAGACATGATATGCCTCTTCAATCTTGTCTAATATCCTTCCCCGTTCGGTGAAATCAAACAGAGAATAACTGGCCATCGCGCCTTTACTATAGGTCGTCTTCGCCAATTCATAAGCCTTTTGAATCTCTCCCCAGGAAGCCTTATAAGGAACTTCTAAAATCTGATAGTAGTCTTGATTTTCTATCCGCTTCAATTTGACTCCTTTAAAGCAGGGCGCAGCAAGCAGCGCCCCTTCTTCCTTCACGGCCCCAACGAGGGCTGTAATCCCGCTGGAGGCAGGCGCCTCCTCCTACATTTTTAAAATAGAATCCAATTTGAGTTCATCCCTATTAATCAAATTTGAGACGACTTGATTGAGACACCGCGCGGCAGGGGCATAAGGACGCTCTAAGATGAGCGGCGTCTTTTTCTTTGTTGCCATCCAGACATAGTCATCGTATTCGATATAGCCAACATAATCAACCTTAATGCCAAAATATTTCGCGCAGGCGCTGCGCATGGAAAACCCCAACGTCATGTCATCTCGGGATCGAACCTGATTCACAATGACCTTTGGTGAAAAGGTCAAGACGGCCTCTTTCATTTTTTGTCCCATCTCATTATCAATAGAGGCCACATGGTCGAGCAGGTCGTGCGGCGTTCGGATCCCGAGTTCGTTCTTCTCGTTCATCGCGGCGATAATCAGTTCTTTCACCTTGGGGTCTTTTGCCATTTTTTTAAAACGCCGGTAGAACGCACTCTTGATAAACCGGTATGTATTTTCAATTGATGTCGGCTCCGGCAATACCGACAAGATGCCGGTATCGGCAGAAAGAAAAAAATCAAGCAGGGTAAATCCCGTGCCCGCCCCCAGATCTAAAATAATATATTCAAATGAGAGATCTTGAATCCGCCGAATGAGCCGATTTTTTTGGGTATGTTTGGGATTGGCGATCTCGAGAAAGTCACATGCCCCGGAAATAAGCATCAGGTTGGGAAGATCGGTTGGCGTAAGCACCTTATCAATCGATTTAATCTTCCCGTTGATAAAATCCGATAAGGTCGCGGTAGGTTCCACCCCTAAAAAGGTATGCAGATTGGCACAGCCAAGATCGGCATCGACAAGTAACACCCGCTTTCCCATTTTGGAAAGAGCCACGCCGACATTCGCCGCAATAAAACTCTTACCCGTGCCCCCCTTCCCCCCCGCGATCGCCCAGACCTCTTTCTTGGAAGATTTAAGCGTCTCAAACAGGTCTGGCACCGGGGGACGCTCTATTTGTTTTTTTGCCATTATCCCCTTTCACTGCCGGCAACGGTCATCTGAGCGATTTTCAACGTCGGCGCGGCAACCCGTTTGAACAAAGAAAGGTCGTTCCCAACCTGTTCAATATTCAGAAACATCTCTTTAAGATTTCCGGCTATCGTTATCTCCTCAACCGGATAGGCCAACGCCCCGTCGCTAATCCAGATCCCCACCGCCCCTTGAGAGTAATCCCCTGTCACCGTATTGACCCCGAAGCCAATGAGTTCAGTTACATAAAGCCCAGACCGCACCGACGCAATGATTTCCTCCGGAGAGTACGGACCCGGGAGAAGATGAAAATTGGTCGTGCCAACCGATGGGGAACTGCCAGGCCCACGAGAGGCATTCCCCGTGGAGGGAAGATTGAGTTTTTTCCCAGAATAGGTATCCAGTAGATAGCTTTTTAGCGTCCCTTTTTCCACTATCGATTTTTTGGTTGAGGGAAGCCCCTCGCCATCAAACGGTTTTGTCCCCAATCCCCCAGCAAGTGTCGGATCATCCTCAATTGTAACGCCATCGGAAGCGATTTTGGCGCCAAGATGATCGGTCAGGAAAGAAGCCTGTTTATAAAGCGCGTAGCCAGAGAGGGCGGAGGCTAAACAAGCAATCAACGAGGCTGCCATTTCCGGATCAAACACGACTGGGACGTTTTGCGTTGCCACCTTTCTTGCCCCCAATCGCCGAACAGTACGCGCCGCGGCCGTGGCCCCAACCGATTCAGCGGATTCCAACTCTTTATATTTTCTCCGCGTGGAATACCAATAGTCCCTCTGCATCACCCCGTTTTCGGACGCGATTGGGGAGACCGACAAAGAGGAAGAAGACCCAATGTAACTCCCCGAAAAACCGTTTGTCGCCGCATA
Organism: Candidatus Troglogloeales bacterium; assembly: GCA_016195485.1. Taxonomy (GTDB): domain Bacteria; phylum Nitrospirota; class Nitrospiria; order SBBL01; family SBBA01; genus JACPZM01. The sequence goes on from JACPZM010000086.1 coordinate 9,436, forward strand.
GTGCACCGTTGTTTGCGTGTTGCATAAGCTTGCCCCTTCGGAATTTAAAATCCGTGGATCGGCGGAAAAGGCGGCCCGTTCCGCGCGGATTGCCATATCAATCTTTTCGTCAATGGACAGATTCCCCACCTCGGAATCAAAAAGGTCAAAAGATGGGATTACTTTCGCACAGACCGATGACTCTGGAAGGCCGGCGCATCGATCCTCTGGCGATATCTTTGCAAGATTACAGGTGTCAGAAAGAAGGGCATCAAGCGATTTTTTGGTGAAGTCGGATGTAGAAGTCATTGCATGCCGCTTTCCGAAAAAAACGCGCAAGGTTAAGCTCTTGCCCCGCGCGTCGTTCACCTTTTCGATCTCCTTTAATCGGACAGAGCCTTCAAATGACTCCCCCTGCAGGACAAAGATATCACCGTCTGTCGCCCCTTTGTCTTGGGCCTCTTTTAAGAGATCATTCGCTTGATCGAGAGAAAAAGACATTAGGCCGTGCCCCCTACCGTAATCTCGGAAATTTTAATCGTCGGCAATCCCACTCCCACCGGAACCGATTGCCCCTCCTTGCCACATGTGCCGACACCGGGATCTAACGCCAAATCGTTTCCGACCATCGTGACCTTTGTCAGGATATCCGGTCCATTTCCGATTAGCGTGGCCCCTTTCACTGGCGATGTTATCTTTCCGTCTTCGATAAGATAGGCCTCGTTCGCGGAGAAGACAAATTTCCCGGAGGTAATATCAACCTGTCCTCCGCCAAACGAAACGGCATAAAGCCCTCGCCGCACGGATCGGATAATCTCGGAAGGCAAAGCGTTTCCCGCAAGCATAAATGTGTTGGTCATCCGTGGCATAGGGCTATGGGCATAGCTTTCCCGCCGACCGTTTCCAGTCAAGGGCATTTTCATTAGGGCCGCGTTTTGCCGATCAAAAAGGTATCCTTTTAAAATACCATTCTCAATTAAAACGGTACGGGATGTCGGCACCCCTTCGTCATCGCAATTGAGAGAGCCACGCCGTCCCGGAATGGTTCCATCGTCGATGACGGTGCAAAGCGTAGACGCCACCCGCTCCCCCAACCGTCCTGAAAATGCCGACGTCCCTTTTCGGTTAAAATCGGCCTCTAGCCCATGGCCTATTGCCTCGTGCAATAGTATTCCGGGCCAGCCAGGCCCCAACACCACCTCCATCGGCCCTGCCGGGGAATCGATCGCGGAAAGATTGATGATGGCCTGACGCGCCGCTTCTTTCGCGTAATGCTCAAAACGCCTTCCGATAGCACCGGGGAGCATTTCAAAAAAAAACCGAAATTCGTGTCGTCCCCCGCCGCCAAAACTCCCCACCTCGCGTCGCCCCCCGTCTTCTGCGATACAGGTCACGTTGAGCCGCATTAATGGTAACGTGTCATGGGTCATCCCCCCTTTTGAGTTGACGATAAAAACCCGCTTTACTTCAGACGCGTAAGAGGCCATCACTTTCTTGATACGAGGATCAACAGCGCGGGCGATCTGATCGACCGATTCTAACAGCCGCATCTTCTCCTCTACTGGAAGATCTATCGGGACTGTTTCAACAGGATAAAGGTCGTGAGGAGAGGAATCTGTTTTAATGGCGGGAACCTGTCGGTCATCCCCCTCTTTTGCGATATACCGCGCGGTTTTGGCCGAGACCAGCAGGTTTTCCAACGAAATATCGTCTGAATAGGCATACCCTGTTTTTTCAGCCGCGACAGCGCGCACCCCCGCCCCTTGTGAGATATTTTTGGAAACCTTTTTAACAGCGCCCTCTTCCAGACTAATCGACTCGGAGGTAGAGTATTCGAAGTACAAATCGGCGTAGTCTATCTTCTTCCCCAGAACCCGCCCCATAACCGATGTAAGCTGAGAAGGTGAGAGATCATATTTTGTTAGGAAAAAATCTTCCGGATTGATTGTTTGCATGGGCTTCTCCCGATCGTCGTAATTGAGGCAGGGTGTATGCTACCATGTTTGATCTGGCTTTTTGAAGGCCCTCGCTCCGCAATCGCGGAATGAGGGTAAAAGTGAGGATAAGACCGCAGTCGACGTCTCTGGTAAGTATCATTACTGAAAACAGCCTGTTTTTTTGTTTAGCAATGGAAAGCGCCTTACACACACTGCTTAAGAACGCTCTTCCCCTCCGCGAAGTGGACGCAATTTTAAAATCGCTCGAACCGCTTTCCCCTCCTGATCAAAAAGAAGCCGCAGATGCAGGATTGATTCTCTCGGACTTCTCTACGAAGGCCGCGATAGAATATTTTCGGGTTGTGCATCAGGTCTTAAGGTGGATATCACCAGATGAACTGGGCGGTTGGGTTGGAATGGGGATTGTCATTGCCCAGGCCGTTTCTGCTTTAGGCATTCGCTATTTCCGGGAAGGGCCTGCCCTTCTGTCGAAGATTGCAGATCGATCGGCGCGGGATCAATTTCTCCAAGTGGGAATTTTACTCGCTCGTCAAAACCCAAACTTAGCCATGGAATACTACCGACAGGCCCCGGTCTTTCTCACAGAGGTGACCACCGATTCTACTGCCCTTACCGAATGGGCACAGCACGGGTTTGCATTGGGGGATCACACGCTGGCCGTAGAATATTTCAGAATCACTCCTTCTCTTTTGAAAACGCTTTCCATTCCGATGCTTCCCTTTTGGGTTGGCGTTGCCAAGTCGCTTGCGGTGGAAAAACTGTTTCATGCCATCACCTTTATGCGAACCTCCCCGGAAATTTTCTCCAAAACCAAAACCGATTCTTTGCCCATGCTGACATTCCTTGGCTTACTTTCTGACCATTCGGCTGAATGGGCCATGACTTGCTTTCAGCAGTCATCTGAAATTTTAGTGGCCATTCCCGCTTCGCTCAAAGAATCACTGATGCGTCACGTCCTTTCGATTGCACAATTTGATCTTCAGGAGGGAATGCGCCTGTTTCTGAATGCCCCAAAAATTCTAAAAGAAACTGGGCCGGATAGTTTTCTTCCTTGGATTACTGATGGGATAGAACTCTTAAAGAAAGGGACTACAAAGGGATACTTCACACTGGAATCGAAGGCGGCAAAGGAAAGGGCAAACCAATTTAAAGGGGGTATTTTTCTTTGCAATATCGAAAAAGTGCTGCAGCTTTTTGCTGAGGCCCTCTGTGGCCGACCCGTAAAAATAAAACCAACAACGGGTGCAGAACAAACCCCAACGACAGATGGTAGGATTATCTATCTTCCCCCGCATATCAAACTTTTTGAAGACAACGCCCAAAACTTTGAATGGTACAAAATTGCAACCGCATTTCAAGCGGGCTACTTGGAGTTTGGGACGTTCTCCCCTTCTCTTCCTTCTTTCCTGGGACTCTTCCCAAAACCAGATCTCATCAAGAAAATTTTTGATATTGCCGAAGGGGCACGTGTGGAATTTTTGCTTCAAAAGGAATATCCGGGTCTTGTAAATCATTTGAGAAGAATGCGGGAAGAAGAACTGGCACACCGACCTGTTACTGCTGGCTTACTCCCGCATGAATGCGTCGTAGAATTTCTTTACCAGATCTCGTTATCGGGCAGGACGAAAGAGTCCATTCCGAAAGAGTTATCTAAAGCTGTTTTTGACGCTTGTCTGCTTCTCGGCGCCGTGCAATCTACAGAGGGAACGGTTAACCATTCAATGAAGGCTGCCACAGCCGTCTATAATATGCTCGACGATGGAACCCTGCCCCCTTCGGTGGATCATGAGATGGAGCCGTTGGCGCAGCAGGGAGAAAAGGTTAAAGGCAAGGGGATCAAGTCGGGTGATATCCGTCCGCCCTCGCAGGGGACACTGCTCCCACAGGGGTTGCCCACTAAACAGGGGGAAATCCCGCAGATTTCGGAGTTACAACTATCAACACGGGGAAGGATTAATCCAGAGCTTGTAGAAAATAAGTCCCTTCACCCTGCCATCTCCCCAAAAGAGAAGGAAAAAGATTCAGAGGTGAAAAAAGCGGCGGACACACTTTCACCCTCTGACAACAGCTTTCTCTATGATGAGTGGAACTGTGAGACCGATGACTACCGTCCGGGGTTCTGTCATGTTACCGAAAAGGCAATGGCCGCCGGAGAAAAGGGAGAAGCGTTTACCGAGGGTGTCCTCGCGGAATATGGGGGAGCGATTAAATCAATTAAAAGAGGATTTCAATTTCTTGCCCCAGAAGCATATCTTTGGATGAAGGGAGAGGTTGAGGGAGAGCAGTTTGACTTCAATCGCCTTGTTGAAAATCGGTGTGAAGCTAAAAAAACTTTACACCCATCAGATCGAGTTTACATGCAGCGGCAAAAAAAGAAACGATCGGTTTCTACCCTCTTTCTTTTAGATATAAGTGGTTCTACAGAACAAAGGTTGGAGGGCGGAAAATCTATTTTGCAAATTGAAAAGGAGGCGTTGATTCTGCTTGCAAATGCGATTGACACCGTGGGGGATCGGTTTGCGCTCTATGGCTTTTCTGGCCGCGGAAACAGGTCAGTCCTATTTTATACGCTCAAAGATTTTCAAACACGGTACACAAGAGAGATTAACTTTCGTATTGGGAGCGCTGTATCGTTGGGGCAAAATCGGGACGGCGCCGCGATTCGCCACGCGGTTTCAAAACTTTCTCGTGAGACTGCCAAGACGAAAATCCTCGTCGTAATCAGCGATGGGAAGCCGATGGATGATCGATATACAGGTTCGTATGCTATTGCCGATACCAAAATGGCATTGATTGAAGCACGTCGAAAGAAAATTCATCCTTTCTGTATTACGGTGGATCAGCAGGAACATGGGTCAGAATATCTAAAAGGGATGTACGGCACTACAGCTTATTTGGTAATGGACAAAATAGAATCTTTACCCACGAAACTTCCGCGCATCTATAAGCGGTTGACTACTTAAATAAAGAGGGGCCCCAAAAGATGACAGAACAACATCATCCAGGGACCCCGTCTTTTTCTTACTTCAACCGAACTACTTTTTCTTCGCAGCCGGTTTCTTTGCAACTTTCTTTGCTGGTTTCTTTGTAGGCAATTTCTTCTCACCCCCTTTCATTACCGTTTAGGTCCCAAGAGAAAATGTAACCTTGGGGCCCCTCTTGTTTTCACCACGGACGAAAAATCTTTCGCCCCTACCCCTCTTGACCGCTATTTTCAGACGCAAATTCCTCAACCAGCAGAAAAGTATTCGGCGAAACTTTCTTAAAATTTTTGTCACGAGAAAGTGACGTCGCAACGGAAGTAATTGGGGTTTTGCCTCGAATTCGGCCTCCCCCCTCTGTCAACCGACGATAAATTTCCTTCGCATGCAACGCCTTTCCCGCATCTTTTAGAACCATGAATGCCCCGCGGGGAACGGAAAGCCCCGCATACTTCGTCTTCTCAATCAGAATGCCATCAGGGTGTTCCCTCTTCCCTTTCTCCCCCTCGCCGGGCACGTTGCCTTCGCCAGAAACAGAAGCGGAAGCAACATTCGCCTTTTCAATCTCAACACGATAAAGCGTCTCCGCAAGCTCTAAATATTTCTTAACCGTGCTGATCTCATCTTCCACCTTATCCCGCTTTTTCTGTAGGTCATGAAGTTTCGACTTATAAAGCGAAATACGTTGCTCTAAACCAGTAATAATCTCTTTGAATTCTTCTATCATAGCGCATCTTCAAAGCATGTATATCATACCGTAATAAATCTGTCAAGACAATTTTACAGATATTTTATTATTTCTTTAAATAATGTAAGTTACTAAAAAGGCTTTTGCTTTGATACTAGATATTGTATCTGTACATCTGTAGCCGCTACATGAGGATATGACTTTGTCCGGTCGAGTCTGGGGAGTGGGGGGATTGGGCTTTTTGCTCCCAGGCCATCACATCTAATAAGCTCTTTTGAATCTTGTTTTCGCGGTATTTTTAAGGAACATTAGCTCTTCGCTCTTTAGAATGGCTTGAGTTATAAAGTAGATTGTTATGCTGACGACAATAGTAATTGTTAATAGAACAGACTTTTCTATCCAATTTCCGGACGCATTCCATAATGACATGTTGGATGTAAATAGGGCGGGTGGGATCATGCATATTGTTCCAAGTATGACTTTAATGTGCGAAAAAACAATCCGTTTCGCGTCAATTCTGCCGATCTTCTTCCTTAACAGAATCACCAGAATGATGAAATTAAAGATGGCTGAAAGAGAGGTCGCAAGGGCAAGTCCTCTATGTTGAAGGGGAATGGCCAATACGAAATTTAAAATAACATTTGATATCATTGCGAGAACAGCCACCTTCATCGGCGTTTTGGTATCCTGCATGGAGTAAAAAACAGGCACAACTACCCGAACACCGGCAAAGGCCCAAAGACCGATGGCATAATAAAGAACCGCTTGGGCTGTTCCTTCTGTCGCCAGTTTGTCAAATACCCCGTGTTCAAATAAAAGATGCACTACGGGAACCCTTAAAAAGATCAGGCCCGCCATTGCGGGGGCCATAATAAAAAAGATCAGTCTCAGTCCAAACGAAAGGCTCTGCCGCAAACCGGCATCATCAGATTTTGCCGCTTGTGCGGACAAGGTTGGAAGCAATACCGTTGCGAGCGCCACGCCGAAAATTCCTAACGGAAAATGGATGAGACGCATCGCATAATAGAGGTAACTGACCGATCCTCCGGCCAACGTCGATGCCACCAGCGTGCTGACTAAGATATTAATCTGTGTGACCGAGAGAGATATTGTGATCGGCACAATAAGTTTACCTATTGTAATAAGTCCGGGATGGAGCGGAAAGATTGGCCACAAAAATGAAAGAGAAAAGCCCTCTTTTTTAACGGCTGGGAGTTGTATGGCCCATTGGCAAAACCCGCCTGCGACCACGCCAATTGCGGCTGAAAAAATAGGCGTTGAGTAGAACGGAAACACAATAAAAAGAATCATTACAATATTGCAGACCGCCGATGAGATTGCAGGCGGGCCAAAGCGGTGTGTGCTGTTTAAGATTCCCATGGTCAGCGCGGCCAGAGAAATAAACAACAAAAATGGAAACATCACACGGGTTAACGCGGTGGCAAGCGCAAATAGTTCGGGATTGTCCAGAAATCCAGGTGCGATGAGATGGAGCAACGCCGGGGCAAAGATGATTCCAATGCCTACAATAACGAGAAGGATCAAAAAAAGGAGGGTAAAGGTGGCGCGGGCAAGCAATGCAGCATCCGTACGGGATCGTTTGGTAAGATATTCCGTGAAGACTGGAATAAACCCCGCCGAGATCGATCCTTCGGCCATCAGTTCCCGAAGAAGATTCGGAATCCGAAAGGCCACATAAAAAGCGTCCGAAGCGATAGAAGCCCCCAGGATTTTTGCAAAAAGCATATCTCGCAAAAATCCCGTTATCCGACTCAAAAAAGTGGATACCGAAATAACAGAGGCCGACTTAACTATTTTTTCTTCTGTATCAGACTGCTTTTCTTGACTTTCCATGAATTTCTGTGTTAGAAATACACGTTATTTGGGAGTAAAACAAGTGGCAAATCATGTTTCGGCATTAAAAAGGGCACGTCAGGCGGAAAAGAGAAGGGCGCGAAACAGATCCGCGCTCTCTGCAATGAAATCAGAAGTGAAAAAACTGCACGCCGCCCTTTCAGGAAAGAATGTTGAATTGACGAAGACCACCCTGAAAGCCGCGATCTCGTCTCTTACAAGGACAGCAGCCAAAGGGATTATTCCAAAGAAACGCGCTGCCCGAAAAATCTCTCGTCTAACGCTAAAGGCCAATAAGACTGCTGTTGTTTAGGGGCAGGCTTGTGCCTGCACTTCCTTTAATCCCAAGGCCACGTCAAAGCCATTCACAATGGCGTCATTCCCGCGAAAGTCGGAACGCCGACTGCGAGCGGGAATCCAGAAGATGTTGATTTTTTAAATTCATGGATTCCCGATGAAACATTTCGGGAATGACATTAAATACTTATAGAAAAAAAGAGATTTCAAATCATTCGATTACACTTTGCCGTGGTCCTGGGGTGTAATCGGGTGCACGTCAGGATTGTGAGTGTGAGGCAGTCAGGTGGCAGATTGTTGTGCCCTGCGCTCCCAGACATCTTCGAATCGTCCGATGAGCTTGCAACAGCGCAAGGCGCAGAAAGAACACCTCTTGCTCATGATGCAGGCCAAAAAGGATTGGGAACGGCAGCAGGAACAGACAAACCGGCTCAAAGAATCGCTCGGCCATACGCCATTGCCTCAAGCCTGGCCACCCGATCTTCCATTGGAGGATGCGTGGAGAAAAGAGACATCATGCCCCTCCCGGTTAAAGGGCTTACGATAAACATGTGGGCTGTGGCAGGATTGGCGTCCATCGGAATCTCTTGCGCGCCCGCGTGCAGTTTACGAAGGGCATTGGCCAGCCAGATCGGATTTCCGCAAAGCCCGGCGCCGGAGGCATCGGCCTCATACTCCCTTGATCGGGAGATGGCCATTTGAATAACCATCGCCGCGAATGGGGCGATAATCATCACTGCGAGCGTCGGAATGAGACTGCCGCCGCCCTCCCGATCCCTGTCGGAGCGTCCCCCGCCAAAAATCATTGCCCACTGCGCCATATTGGCCAGCACCGAGATCGCACCCGCGACGGTCGCCGCGATAGACCCAATTAAAATAT
>JACPZM010000087.1 GCA_016195485.1 Candidatus Troglogloeales bacterium
ATTGAATCGTTGAATCCCTCTTGGAAGAATTTAAGCCCAATAGATTCTTCCCCTTCGCTCCGCTCGGGGTCAGAATGACAAAAATGCCTGCTCGGGGTCAGAATGACAAAAGTTGCCTGCTCGGGGTCAGAATGACAGAAATTGCCTGCTCAGGGTCAGAATGACAAAAGTTACCCACACGATTACGCGAAGACCCACTTTTTTATTCACGGAGCGTAACAACGGTTGCGCCATCTCCCCCTTCCGAGGGGTATCCGGCGCGAAACCCGGACGCATAAGGGGAGGTCGATAAGTAATGCCGGACGGCCCTCTTCAACAGACCTTTTCCATGGCCATGAATAATGAGCGCCTCGGATTCGTTTCGAAACACAGCCTCATCTAAAAAACGCGCGACCCGGTCCAGCGCTTCTTCCACCCGTTCCGCATGAAGGTCCAGCTTAATCACTGTTGAAGAATACACGAAACCTGTGTAGAATGCACGCATCATTATGAGAGGGGGAATCCCAGCATGCGTTTTGAGTTTGAAAAGTTAAAGAGCGCGATTTATCCAGCCTATTGCCACGTTGGAGATTATTCTATCGCGTTAAATTCAGAACTTATTTTATCTTTGAAAAATAGTATCAATGGGGATAGGATGCAACAACGGTTGCCAGATGCTTCCCTCGCAGACCTCATTCAAACCATTGGGGGCGGAAATCGTTATCTGAAGGGGATGATGGAGGCTGGGATTGCGGCGTTTGAAGAAAAGTCAGTCCTTGTAAACCGACTTTGCGCACAGATTGAATCGTTATAAAATAAAGGAATGTACGTATGGATGCCAAAAGTATAGATCAGGTCTACTCTTTTTATTCAGGGTTCTATGATGTCATCTGGAACAAAGTTTTTCACGAATCCCGGGAAGAGGGGGTCTCGTTGCTTGGCCTCCGGGGGGGAGAACGGATTTTAGATGTTGGGGTGGGAACGGGCTTATCCCTTTTGTTTTACCCACACAATTGTAAGGTCGTTGGGATTGATCTTTGCGACGCGATGCTTCAGAAGGGAAGGGATCGACTCGCCCGTCACAGATATGCTCATATTGAGCTTTATGAGATGGATGCAATGAAAATGGACTTTCCAGATAATAGTTTCGATGCGATCTTCGCTGCATATACCATATCGGCAGTCCCCGACCACTCCAAGGTTATCAATGAAATGATTCGGGTTTGTAAAAAGGGAGGAAAGCTGGTTTTCCTGAACCACTTTAAAAATGGAAACCGTCTCATTTCCACATGTGAAAAGATCATCTCGCCTCTGACGAAAAAGATGGGGTTTCGAGCCGATCTTGAGCTTTCAACCCTTTTTTCTGGAAAGCCGATCATGATCGAAAAAAGACAGAGCATGAAACCCTTCAACTACTGGGATTTGGTTTTATGCGTAAACCAAAAAAGTGAAAATGGAAATGGGCAACAAAGATGTCGTTGAAGGTGCGGTCGTTTTTGTTGCTTTCAGGACTCTTTATCTTTTTTGCGTGGGGATTTCGGCTCTACATTTTAACCGTTCGGTGGGGAACAGACCCCTTTCGCGTTTGGACAATTTTCTTTGCGCTTATTTTTGTTTTGATCGGTCTGTTTCTGATTTGGTTTGGAAAAGCGGGATCGATGGCAAAGAAGAAAAATTACACCCAACTAAGCTATGCCTCACTTTTTATGATTTTATTCTGGACCCATCGATTGGCAAACTTGGTCTTATATCCCGATATAGATCCAAACCCGCGCGCGCATCTTCATCTCTCCGTAATCTTTATCGTCATCGGGGCATTTCTCCTTGCAGTAGGGCGGAACGGCCTCAAGCAAGATACCCCAGAACAGCGCTAGGACTTGTGACTGGGTGCATGTTAAATACCCCACCATCAGTGAAAACAGTGTTGGGTGCGTAGCTCATTTGAAAGAGATCGTTCGAGTGGCGGCAGTCGTTCCCTTTGCGGGGGGCGTTGCCCTCGGCTCGGTTTTGTGGTGGCGGCAATATGGGCAAATGGCCCATTCCTTTTGTTGGGGCTTCCCGCAGGAGGCGCAGACATACGGAGAAGCCGTGCCGCAGAGCGGGCAAATTAAATACTCCATCTGAATGAGGTGTTGACATTGCGGACAATGGGTTTTTGGAATATCCTCTGTTTCGATGACACGGTGAACCTCTTCCAATGTGGTCAATCCTTCTTTAATTTTTTCCATGCCGTCATCGTAAATCGTATGGGTTCCCTCGGCTACAACATGGGCGCGAATCTCGTCTTCTGTTGCCCCGGAGGTAATCATATTCCTTAATTCTGTCGAAAATGGGACGACCTCAAAAATGCCGGTTCTCCCTTTGTAGCCGATATAGTTGCATTCTTTACAGCCCTGCGCCTTTAAAATTGAACTTTCCAGAGGAGACGGTTGGGACGCTGGATCCTGTTTAAGAGGCGCAACCCCTTTGCACTGGGGGCAAAGAACGCGGATAAGCCGTTGTCCAATAATGCCGGTAACGGTCGTCGCGACAAGATATCGGGGAACGCCCAAATTAATTAGAAGAGAAATAGCCGAGATGGCATCGGTAGTCGGCAGTGATGAAAAAACAAGATACCCACTCATGGCAGTTCTTAACGCAATCTCCGCCGTCTCCAGATCACGAATTTCCCCAATCAGAATGACATTGGGGTCCTGCCGTAAGAGCGCTTTTAAGGTGGCCGCGTACCCCATACCCCCATCTGAATCAACCTGAATCTGGTTTATTCCATCCACACTGTATTCAACAGGGTCTTCTATCGTTGTAACGCTATTTCCTTTTGCCTTAAAGTCTTTGATGAGCCGATAAAGCGTGGTTGTCTTGCCGGTTCCGGTAGGGCCGGTGGCCAAAACAAGACCCTTACGTTTTTTGAGAAGTTGTTGGATCGTCCTAATGTCGGAAGTGGAAAACCCAAGCTGATCAAAATCGTACCCCAGTTTCGACTGATCCATAATCTGAATAGTCACCTTCTCTCCCTGCACACCCGGCATAATGGAAACACGCAGATCATAAGGCTCCTGTCCAAGCATCACCCTCACGGCGCCATCTTGCGCCACCTTTCTTTCAGAGGTCTTGAGTTTGGATAATAGTTTTATTTTGGAAAGTAGTTGATATTGAACCCCTTTAGGAAGTCTTAAATCATCTTTTAGAATGCCGTCAATCCGGTATCGAACCCAAACGCGCGACTTGCCCGGTTCAATATGGATATCGCTTGCGCAAAGTTTAATCGCCTTGGTCATAATGTAGTTGACCAGCCGGTCCAGGAGCTCCATCCGATTTCCCTCTTCAACAAGACCGGTTTCCTCCGCGAACATAAAATCAAACTGATCCGGGATAATCTGTACAGAGGCCCCCAACTCCTTTTCAGCCGATCTTAACACTTGCTCAATTGATGCCGTGAGGTGATAGCTCTGATCGATGGTTTCTAATATCTCTCTTCGTGCCGCGACGACCGGCATAATATCAATACTGGTGTGAAACCGAAGATCGGCAATCGATTCGTAATCCAGGGGATCGACCATGGCTACCATCAACTTATCTTCTTTAATTTGCAGGGGAACGGCCAGATGCCGCTTCGCCAGATCTTCCGGGATCATCTGAAACAATTCGGGGGGAATTTGAATCGCGGTCGGGTCAACAAAAAGTATTCCCGCCTGTGACGCCAGGCAGTATGCCAGTTGGCTTTCAGAAACAAGCTTTAAGTCGAGCAGTTGATCCCCCAATCGTTTTCCCGTTTTCATCTGCTCTAATAGGGCAGTTCTCAGCTGATCTTTTGTGAGCAGACCAGACTCCATCAAGGTGTCCCCCAGCTTCTTCTTGACTTCGATTTTTCCGATTCCTTGTCCCTGTTTTTCCATTTCTTTCCCTTTCCCCATTCTTGATTATGCAAACAGACGCGGCAGCATCATATACAATGTAAGCCGTAAATTACAAGCCCGTATGGAACAACTGTCAAGCCAATTTTAAAATTGGTACAAATAGGACATTTTAAAATTGGCTTGACAGGGGAGGATGGGTGTCTTGACAATGATGGCCTCTTTATATTATTAAGTACGCCTGAAGATTATCAATATGGTTAAGGAAGGAAATATGAAAAACCCGCTTGATTCGATACAAGGCGCGATTGTGTCTGGATTTGTCCTCACAGTGATCCTGTTCTTTGTGGTAAGGATGTTGATCTAATGTCAGATTTTAACATCTAATTTAGGAATCAATTTAAGGAGGTGCAATGTCTACACTGGAAATTTTTTTGATTTTCTTCCGATGGGGCCATTTTCTGGCTGGAATTACATGGATTGGTCTCTTGTATTACTTTAATCTAGTTCAAATCCCATTTTTAAAGGCTATTACGCCGGAGACCAAGGCGGAGGCATTTAAGTTCCTGGTTCCTCGTGCGTTGCTTTGGTTTCGCTATAGTGCTTTGGCTACTTGGCTCTTTGGATTGGCCATACTGGGGCCTCGTACCCCTAAAGCCTTTGCCTTACAAGGGGCGGATGCTGTTATTGGGATAGGTGCTTGGCTGGGAACTATTATGTTGTTTAATGTCTGGTTTATCATTTGGCCCAATCAGAAGAAGGTCCTCGGCATCATCACGGCGACACCGGAAGAAAAGACCCGTGCCGCCAGGCTTGCATTTTTGGCATCAAGAACGAACTTCGCCCTATCGATTCCCCTGCTTTTCTTCATGGCAAGTTCCGCCCACGCCCCGGCGGGAATGTTTGGGTAAGGTGGAAGCGGCCAAAGGCGATCATCGCGGTGACCTGAAAGACTCACAATATGCGTTACTCGTAATGTGACCGCATCCTCACTACATGCGCGGCCTTAACATCTTTGAGGAGATGATAGACAACCCGGTGCTTAAGATTGATCCTGCGAGAGAACGCACCCATCCACGCTTTCTCATCTTCCATAATAAAGCGTAGGTTCGGACTTCCAAAATCCCATTAGAACAAATTTGCCGTGGGCTTTTACTGCAATCCAGACGATGGAGAGTCGCATGAAGAGCCTCTTAATGCCAATTCTAAAATCGCCTGATGCATCGGGAGGCGGTTTGCAGCCTGCTCAAAGATAACAGAATTTTTCCCGTTCATCACTGCATCTGTAATTTCTTCCCCACGATGCGCTGGGAGACAGTGCATGACAAGGCAATCTGGTTTTGCATAATCAACAATCTGCTGGTTGATCTGATAATCATGGAACATTGCTTTCAACATATTGTCTCTCATCTCCTCATGCTCCCGTCCCATTGAAACCCATGTGTCTGTATAAAGAATATCCGCATCCGTGGCCGCCTTCTTAATGTTTAAGAGGTTCCCCTGACTGGGCGCAGAATCTTTTGGAGAAACAATGGTTACGTTCATTCCTACTATCGCGCCTCCTTCTTTCAGCGAGTACGCAATGTTATTGTCATCACCGATATAAGTAAGGTTTAGGCCTCGGAGATGGCCTCGCCGCTCAAAAATCGTCAGGAAGTCGGCCAAAATCTGACAGGGATGGCAAAGATCGGATAGGCCATTGATAACCGGGATAGTGGCCGACTTAGCCCATTCTACAACTCTTGTTTGTTCAAATGTTCGAATAACAATAGCATGAAGATAGCTGGAGAGGACGCGCGCGGTATCGGCAATGGTTTCCCCTCGGTTGGTTTGAGTGTTATCGGGGGTAAGGAAGATTGGATGGCCTCCCAACCGAACAATTGCGGCCTCAAATGCAACACGGGTTCGGGTGGAGGGTTTTTCAAAAAAAAGTCCGATCGATTTCCCCCGCAAGAGGTGGCTCTCATGCTCCGTAAACTTATTTTTCTTAAAATAGAGTGCACGATCAATCAGCGCTTCAATCTCTTTTATTGTAAGGCCTTTGAAATCTAATAGATCACGCTTTGACACCCAGCACCTCCTCGAAAATGGAAACGGCCTGATCAATCTCCTTGCAGCTTACGGTGAGTGGAGGTGTCATTCGCACGGTATGTCCCGATGTGCGAGATAGCAATAATCCCTTATCGTGCGCCTTCTTTATTATCTCCAGGGCAGGCAACGACAAATCAATACCAACGAGCAATCCCGCGCCCCGCACCTCTTTGATGAGGCCGGTCTTACTTTGCAACAAAACTAAGTTTTTAAAAAGATGATTTCCCATATCTTGCACCCGTTTTAAAAAGGAGGGGGTCATCTGTTTGCTCACTGTGAGCGCGACAGAACAGGCAAGGGGGTTTCCTCCGAAGGTTGCGGCATGTTTCCCCGGCGTAAACACGGCGGCAATTTTTTGTCTGGCAAGCATTGCCCCAATGGGAAACCCGCCGCCCAGCCCCTTTGCCAATGTCAGGATATCCGGCGTTATCCCAGCTTGTTCGTAAGCGAAAAGAGTACCCGTGCGACCCATCCCGGTTTGCACTTCATCGAGTACGAGCAGGAGGTTGTTTTTATCACAGAGTTTCCGAACCTCTGTAAGGTAATTGGATTTTGGAACACGCACCCCGCCCTCGCCCTGTATCGGCTCCAAAAGAACAGCCGCCGTGTTGGGCGTTATCGCCTTTTCAAGCGCTCCTACATCGTCAAACGGAACATGCAAAAATCCCTTGGGAAGCGGCTCGAATCCCTCTTGGTATTTTTTCTGTCCGGTTGCCGTAAGCGTAGCCAATGTCCTTCCGTGGAAGGAATTCTCGGCAGAAATAATCTCAAACCGATTGGGATTGATGGTTTTGGCAAATAAACGCGCCAACTTTATCGCCGCTTCGTTTGCCTCCGCGCCACTATTGCAGAAAAAGACCTGATTGGCAAACGAATGATCTGTTAGCCACTCGGCCAGTTCTATTTGCGGAATGTTGTAGTACAGATTTGAGATATGCAGAAGAGACGCCGCTTGTTTTTGAATTGCACGAGCCATTCCCTTGTTGCAATGGCCTAAACTGTTGACGGCGATTCCGCTGACAAAATCAAGATAGGCGCTGTTGTCGGCAGAAACGAGGATGGCTCCCCTTCCCTTGGTGAAGACGAGCGGAAAACGGGCATAGTTTGGCATCAACACCCGTCCCCCTCTTTTAATCCACTTCTGCGATTGTTTCCCCAAAAGAACCATCCCCACCCCAACCCTCCCCTTATCAGGGGAGGAAATTCATCGAGAATTGGCTCCCCAGGCCGGATTCGAACCAGCGACATGACGGTTAACAGCCGTCCGCTCTGCCGACTGAGCTACTGGGGAAAATCGGCGTTATTGTATCTGCCGCAAGGCAAGAAAGTCAAAGATACCTATTGCAATTAGATTTTCTCGTGAGGCAACAGGCAGGTTTTTATTGGTTTGATCTTCTTCTCAAAGAATCTGTATAATCAACCCCTCCATTCTTAATAAGGAAACCGATGCGCTTGGATGAAAGAAAAAACGATGCCCTTCGGAATGTAGCGATCACCCGTGACTATATTAAGCATGCAGAAGGCTCCGTTCTGATTGAGATGGGAGACACGAAAGTCATTATTACGGTAACGGTCGAAGAGCGTGTTCCTCCTTTTATGAGAAATCAAGGAAAGGGATGGATTACGGCGGAATACGCGATGTTGCCTCGGTCGTCACAAAATCGGATTGCGCGGGAAGCGGTTAAAGGGAAAATTGGAGGGCGCACACATGAGATTCAGAGACTGATTGGAAGATCGCTTCGATCCATTGTGGATACAACCCAATTGGGGGAGAGAACGATATTGATTGATTGTGACGTTATTCAGGCTGACGGTGGCACACGAACGGCTTCTATTACGGGCGCGTTTGTCGCGTTGGTCTGTGCGCTACGGTTTTTAAAAAAAGAGGGAAGGATAAAAACCGTGCCTGTGAGCGATTTTCTCGCGGCTGTTAGTGTCGGAAAAGTGGATGGAGAGATTTTATTGGATTTAAATTATCCGGAAGATTCCAAGGCCGAAGTCGATATGAATATCGTCATGACGGACAAGGGAAAACTGGTAGAGGTGCAGGGAACCGCCGAGAAAGAGCCATTTCAAAAAAGAGAGTTTGACGCGATGTTGACCCTCGCTTCCAAAGGGATTAAAAAACTAACTGCGATACAGAAAGAAATCTTGGGAAACTTGACACCCTAAAGGGTATAGATTTTAAAGGTAACTCCGTAAATGATTTTGGTGGTTGCAACGGAAAACAAGGATAAGGGGAGAGAAATAGCCTCAATCATAAATGGGCAAATCAACCTGGACGTTCGCTTTCTAACCGACTATCCCGGAATCACGCTTCCCCCTGAAACAGGGGCGACTTATAAAGAGAATGCGATATTAAAGGCTAAAACGGTGGCAGGGGAAACCTCACATTGGGCATTGGGAGATGATTCCGGGTTGGAGATTGATGCCTGTGATGGCGCGCCCGGTCTCTACTCGGCTCGATTTGCGAACGGATCGGGCTTTGCCCGTCCGAGCGCGGGGCGTGGGGGCATTGAGA
>JACPZM010000096.1 GCA_016195485.1 Candidatus Troglogloeales bacterium
ATCAGAGAACATCAATCCCTGGATTATAACTATCCAGCAGAAATATATTTTGGAGATATTCAGTTAAAGAAAGCAGCATAATGAAAGGAAGAATCCACTTATCAAATACAAAAAAACTGTTTGACAAACCCGACCACTTTAATATGCCCTTCCGGTAAAATCCCCAATCTCAACATCCGAGCCAGCCAGAAGGCATCACTTTTGTCATTGATATATTTAATCCCTTCATACTGCTTCATCGCCGCGGGATTGGCTAAATGCACTTTATAACCCTCTTCCATTAAAGTATCTACCAGCCAATACCAATTGTAAGTCGATTCAACAACCACCCCTGTAATCTCCCTTCGATAGGGGGCCAGTGCTGAAATGATCTTGGCTTTGTCATTAGGTAGCTTGCAAGAAAATTGCTGCTTCTCTTCCTCGTCAATGATCCCCGCGTAACAATTTGTTGAATGTAAATCCATTCCGACGTATAATCCCATTGATCCCTCCTTTGGTTTGTAACCACAATTTGTAAAGGCTATTATAGCCTTTATTGGCCTTACCGGGGAGGGATCCCCGTACCGCATGATCTATCCGCCTGTTAATGATATCAGGCTTTGACACGCAACATGACATGATAAACGCCACCTTCTAAATGAATCCTCGCTTTCCTTGCCATGCTCCATCAATATACTCATCTCATTACTTTGTCAAGTTGTAAAAGCCTGACCGTATGCAGTAACGATTGGTTTATCTAACGGGTTAAAGTCCCGTCCGTGGAGTTGTCCATACGCCACGGTAGTTCAGGAGAGCGGCGTCTGAGTAATCAGAGGTCGTAAGTTCTCAATTACGTAGTCGAGGGAATACAGACGAGGCGATGACGGTATTGCGGCAGATACTGGGACGGCTGGGATTAACCCTCAATGAGACCAAGACGAAGGTTGTCAATGTCTACAAGGGGAAGATCGACTTTCTTGGGTTCACGATCTGGAAGTGGAAAAGCAGGAAGACGGGGAGAGTGTATGCCCATGTTCAACCCTCAAAGAAATCTGTGCAAACGATCAAAGACTGCGGCACTTTTTACAAGGAGAGAAAGGACGATGATGCCGCTGGAATGTGTTGTGAAGGCAGTGAACGCTACCGTGAGAGGGTGGGTTGGCTACTTTCACTATAAGAATTGCAGCAAGACATTGGGATTGGTAAAGAGCCATGTGGAGCAGCGATTGATAACGCATTTGCGTAAGAGGTACAAGGTCAGAGATAGGAAGACAGGATACATCAAGTTTCCCAACAGGACGTTGTACGAGAAATACGGTCTGTACAAAGTGCCAACAACAGCGGGCTTTCAGAAGGTGCATGCCTGGACGTTACGAACATCGGAAAGCCGTGTGCGGGAAAATCGCACGCACGGTTTGATGAGGGGGAACAGGATGACGGTTGATGGATAACCCTAAACGGGCACGAAGCTGGAAACGGCGGATACAGCCAAGGGTTGGCCTGAAAGCGGTTGAACCTGTTCCCTACTCTACCCGTTCATTGGGGTGTCGTTTAATCCGCGCGAGAAGCTCATTAGCCCTGCTGAAAACCAATGGATAACGCTCAATTAAGAGCAAGGACAAGGGGGTCGGTCATTGCGAGGGAAGCGTCTCGTCCGCAGAATTGCAAAAATGGCAGATGCTGGAAATCGCCCATCATCCGGACGGCAATCCGATGAATATGAAGAAAATGGGGATTGCGTTGATGGCCGATCCAAAGCAATAGGTTGGCTTGTGTGAAGTCGTCTATGATACAGTGGCGTTCGGAAGAGGTCGGACGCCACCGAGAGAAGGGGGGGCAATGGCATCCAAGTCTAAAATCCGTGCAGTTGTCTTTTTCTTGGTCTTAATCGTCCTGTCTGCCCGACCGCTTTTAGCCGAAGGAGAAATGATCCGACTGCTTGGGGATCAACAGGAAGCAGACGGCCTTCCGAAGAATTGGCGTCCGTTAACCTTCTCCAAGATTTCCCGTCATACGGAATACAAATTGATTCGGGAAGGAGATCGCCCTGTTATTACTGCTACGAGTCGTCAGTCGGCATCGGGTCTCTATCGTCCCCTTGACCTTAATCCAAAGGAATATCCGATCCTCTCATGGTGCTGGAAGGTTAATCGGGCTCTTACAAAAGGGGACGAGACAAAAAAGAATGGAGACGACTACGCCGCACGAATCTATGTGACGTTCAAGTTTGACCCAAATAATGCGACCTTCTGGGAAAGAACAACATTCGGGACAATCAAAACGATCTATGGCGCATACCCCCCAAAAGGGGCGCTCAATTATGTTTGGGCCGGGCATTTGCCAGTCGGGAAAATCTTTCCCAATCCCTATACCGATCGAGCGAAAATGGTTGTCGTCGAAAGTGGGAATGAAAAGGAAATGCAATGGGTCTGCGAGGAGCGGAACCTTTACGAGGACTATAAGCGGCTCTTCGGAGAAGAACCACCGGTCTTCTCCGGTGTCGCGGTGATGACCGACACAGATAATACTGGCGGAGAGGCGACCGCCTACTACGCTGATTTGGTTCTTCATAAGGAAAGGTGAAGCATTGATGACACAGGAGGAACCGGTCTGGCCGCACGAATTTGGCGTCGTCATACCGGATGACGAATACAATCAAACGCTTATGAAAAATGTTCACCCGCCGCTTTGGGTGAATCCAGCGCCGAGCGGAAAATATAATCTGGTGGTGATTGGCGCTGGAACGGCGGGGTTGGTCACTGCCTCTATCGCCGCCGCGTTGGGGGCGAAGGTCGCCATGATTGAACGCCATCTAATGGGAGGAGACTGCTTGAATGTTGGCTGTGTCCCATCCAAAGGGATCATTCGGGCCTCACGGGTTTGGTCGGATATTCGCAATGCGGGGGAGTTTGGTGTCTCCGCACTGGAAGCGGTGAGATACGACTTTGGAACGGTGATGGAGCGAATGCGTAGAGTTCGCGCCCGGATCAGCCATGTTGATTCCGCTGATCGTTACAGAAAGATGGGTGTGGATCTTTTTATCGGAGAGGGACGCTTCACCGGGCCTTCCCAAATCGAAGTTGCTGGTGTGCCGCTCCACTTCTTACAGGCCGCGATTTGCACCGGCGCGCGGGCCGCCGCACCGAAGATCCCCGGCTTAAAAGAGGCAGGCTATTTAACGAATGAGACGCTTTTTAATCTGACCCAGCTTCCGCAAAGAATGGCGGTGATTGGGGGAGGCCCAATCGGTTGCGAGATGGCG
Source organism: Candidatus Troglogloeales bacterium (assembly GCA_016195485.1). Lineage (GTDB taxonomy): Bacteria > Nitrospirota > Nitrospiria > SBBL01 > SBBA01 > JACPZM01. The sequence continues at coordinate 3,242 of JACPZM010000096.1, forward strand.
CAGTGCTTCGCCCGCTTCGGCAGCGACGTAGCGCTATTTGAACAGGGAGGTCATCTCCTCCCTCGCGAGGACACCGATGCGGCTCGGATCGTTCAGGCGCAAATGATGAAGGAGGGGGTCTTCATCATTTTTGAGTCCAAGATCATTGGTATTACATTGCGCGGCGGTAAAAAGGTCATCCAATACCGGGAGAACGGGGAGATGAAAACCTCCGAGGTTGACGAGATTCTCGTCGGAATCGGGCGGGCACCCAATGTGGAAGGGTTGGGTTTGGAGACGGTCGGCGTTGAATATGACGCCAAAGGGGTGAAGGTCAACGACAAACTTCAAACAACCAGATCGAATATCTACGCAGCGGGGGACGTCTGCTTTCCATATAAGTTCACCCACACCGCCGACGCGACCGCCCAGATTGTTATCCAGAATGCCCTCTTTCCTCATCCGTTCGGTCTTGGGTATGCCACAACCGATTCGCTTGTAATCCCTTGGTGCACCTACACCGATCCAGAGATCGCAAGCGTTGGAATCAATGGAGTCGAGGCTTCAAGGCGCGGGGTTGAGACCTTCACCTACCCATTAAATGAGGTAGATCGCGCCATTTTGAATGGGCAGGAGGAAGGATTTGCGCGGATTCATGTTCAAAGGGGAACGGATACGATTCTTGGAGCCACGATTGTGGCTGCTCATGCAGGGGAGTTGATCAGCCCATTCACGCTTGCGATGAGGAAAGGATTGGGTTTGGGGGAGATCGCAGGAACGATCATCCCGTATCCAACGCAGGCAGAGGTCGTCAAGAAAGTCGCGAACGCTTGGCGAAAGAGTGCGCTCACCGAAAGGAAAAAGAAACTCCTTCGACGATGGTTCGCCTTTCGCCGATGAAAAAGTGTGGAGCTACCCCTGCCCGGCTCGTTGAGTAAAACGCGCAAGGAGGTTATGATAAACCCAGATTACGCATTAAGCCAAAGAACAGAGATTTTTGTCATCCCCGAAATGTTTTATCGGGGATATGGTTTTAAAGTTTCAAAGAAATGGGAGGCGATTCAGATTTCGGTGGGAAGAATTCTGGGAAAATCGGGCGGCGGCTTGATTGGATTACCCACAAATTTATCGCACCCCAAAATTATTTTCTTGTTGCTTATGTTAAACCAGTTGTGATACCATCCCGCCTTTGTAGATGAAAAAAGGGGCTAAGAAAAAAGAGAGTAGGCATCTGCTGGCGGGTGTCGCCCATATACAGACTTCCTTCAATAACACCGTGATTACCATTACTGACATGGCGGGAAATGTTGTTGTGTGGGCCACTGCGGGGAGTCAGGGATTTAAAGGCGCTCGGAAGAATACCCCTTTTGCGGCACAGCGCGCCGCTGAAACGGTTGCCAAAAAAGCCACGGAAGGTGGGATGCGCACTATTGACGTTTTTATTAAGGGTCCTGGGGCTGGACGCGATTCCGCAATCCGTGGTTTACAGGCTTCTGGATTGAAGGTTAATCTTATTAAAGATGTGACACCCGTGCCACATAATGGATGCCGTCCGCCTAAACGAAGACGGGTATAGAGTAGGGGTGGGGTTGCCCTGCCCTGTTAAGGGGAGAAAATAACGTGGGGCGTTATACTGGTTCTGTTTGCAGGTTGTGTCGGAGGGAGGGGGTAAAGCTTTTTTTAAAGGGCCCCCGATGTTTCACCGAAAAGTGCGCCATAGATCGTAGGAGTACTATTCCAGGACAACATGGCGCGGCCCGACCCCGTTTGACCGAGTATTCGCTTCAACTTCGAGAAAAACAGAAACTAAAACGGATATATGGACTTGTAGAAACCCAGTTTAAGCGATATTTTTTCAGCGCCGAACGGAAGAAGGAGATTACGGGCGAAGCCCTGCTTGTGTTGCTGGAGTCTCGATTGGATAATATCGTGTACCGCGCTGGGTTCGCCCTTTCTCGCAAACAGGCAAGAATGTTGATTCGGCAGAATCATTTTCAGGTCAATGGAAGCGCTGTGAATATCCCATCCAGCCAGGTTCTTTTAAACGATTTTGTTGAGGTGCGAGCAGGGAGCAGGGCGCTCATACCGGTAAAAGAGGCAATGGCAAGGGTCGAGGCGCGCGGCGTTCCGGACTGGCTGGAGCTGGAACAGGGATTGTTTAAGGCAACGGTTACGGGTCGTCCGACAAAAGAAGCGATGGCGCTTCCCGTAAACGAACAATTGGTTGTAGAACTTTATTCCAGGTAGAAAATAGTAAGGATTGTTTTATGATTATTCGAACGAAAGATTTTCAGATTCCGGGAAAAGTAGAAGTCGAGAAGGAGACTTTGACCAAGACGTACGGCAAGTTTTTTGCCGAACCGTTTGAGAGGGGGTTTGGAACAACTGTTGGGAACTCCTTACGAAGAGTTCTACTCTCTTCTATCGCAGGGGCGGCCGTTACGTCCATTAAGATCGAAGGCGTCCAACATGAGTTTTCAACCTTGGCCGGGATGAAGGAAGATGTGACCGATCTGATCTTAAATATCAAGCAACTGCGGTTACGGATGCACACCGACAAGGCTCAAACCATGCAGCTTAAGAAAAAGGGTGCGGGCGATGTTTTTGCGAAGGAGATTATGCACTCGTCCGATATAGAAATTTTAACCCCAGATCTGCGTATTGCCACATTGGATAAGGATGCCAATCTGGATATGGATATGACGGTCAATATCGGTCGCGGGTATATGCCGGCCGAACGGAACAAAGAAGAGGGAATGACGATTGGGGTGATCCCAATCGACGCTATTTTTACGCCGATTCAAAAAGTAAGTTTAGGCGTGGAGAATGCGCGCGTAGGCCGCAGGTCAGACTACGACAGATTGATTTTGGAAATCTTTACCGACGGGTCCATCCAGCCTGAAGACGCCTTGGGTTTTGCGGGCAAAATCCTTAAAGACCACCTGACCATCTTTATTAATTTTGAAGAAATTGCAGAAGATGCGCATGGCAATAGAGACGGAGGAGGCCCTTTTAATAAGAATCTAATGAAACAGGTCGGTGAGCTGGATTTATCGGTTCGGGCAGCAAATTGTCTTAAAAACGCGGGGATTCAAACTATATCCGATCTGGTCCAGAGGACAGAAACAGAAATGTTAGAAACAAAAAATTTTGGTGTCAAATCGTTAAGTGAAATTAAAGAGAGGTTGACCTCCATGGGACTTTCTTTTGGGATGCAATTGGAGGGTTTTGTTCCACCTCCTGCACCTCCCGTAGCAGAAAAGCCTGTTGAGTAAATCCTGTATTGCCGTTCCCTCCCCTTCGGTGGGTAGAGAGGATCGGGTCGCAGTCGGTGTTCCGGAATTTGCACGTCCGAGCGCAGGGTGGGGGGTATTGAGAGCGAGGCGAACAGAGGCCCCTACATCGGGAGACTGGGAGGGGATGGGCGAGGGAATTTAAAGGGGAACATGTTGCTATGAGACATCGTACGAGTGGTCGTCAGTTAGGACGTAATGGGTCTCACCGGAGGGCGCTTTTCAGGAATTTGGTCACTGCGTTGCTTCGGCACGAACGGATTGAAACGACCGAAGCCAAAGGAAAAGAGATTCGCTCTATTGTAGATAAAATGGTTACCCTGGGCAAACAGGGTGATCTCTCTGCCCGTAGGACGGTTTTGGCCTACCTTCTGGATTCCAAGGTTGCCATGCGTCTCTTTTCTGAAATAGCGCCTTTGTTTGCGGCCGTGCAGGGCGGGTATACCCGCTTAATTAAAACCCGTATTCGATACGGAGATGGCGCCCCCATGGTTATCGTTGAACTGACAAAAAGAACCGCTCCACAACCACAAGATGGCAGTACGAAGGGAACGGTTGCGGTCGAAGAAAAGAGTATCATCACGCCGGCCAGTCAGAAGACCAGTAGTGCCCCTGTTACCGCTTCGGCCGCGGCATAAATGTCTGCACACCTTCTGATTCAGCACACCACAAGGGTGTAGATTGTTGAAGGTAACCCCATAAGGGACGCTCTAAACAAAATGAACCGCTTTTTGGCGAAGCTTTCCACCCGTGAAAAGATATTTCTGTTGGCTGGGGGTGGTATCTGCGCATTGATCTTCCTTTTTATTTTTCTAATCAATCCGCTTTGGGAGCGCACAGAGCAGCTCTCTCGTCTCATGCCTCAAAAAGAGAAAGAGCTTGAACAGTTCAGGCGCCTTGCAGAGGAGTATTTTTTTCTATCCGGACAGATGAAGGAGGTCGAGGCGCGTTTGCCTCAAAGAAACCAATTCTCGCCCCTATCGTATCTTGAAGAGATAGCGAAAAAAAATGAGGTGCGTGGGAATATCGCGTATATCCGTTCTGTTCCTGCCATTTTTCAAAAGCCTTACCAGGAGGTTCCGGTGGAAGTGAAATTAGAAAACATTCCACTTGCCAGGACTGTTCCATTCATCGATGCCATTGAGCATGCTCCTTACTTTTTAAGGATCAAAAGGCTGAATCTGAGAACCCGTCTTTCAGACCCCAAAAATCTGGATATCACCTTTGTCGTTTCCTCTTACGAAAAGATGTAGATTGCCCCCCGTAATGATGCCTTCCCTTCAAAGAGAGGCAAGGTGGGGATGGGATTCATCACTATGAATCGCCTGGAAGTGGCACGGCTACTGCGCAAGGAGAGCGGTTTTGTCCTTTTGATCACGCTTCTGATTGTTCTCCTTTTTGTTGTGATTATCTTTGAAATCGATTTTCAAGCCCGCGCAGATCGCCGTGCTGCAGGCAATTTTCGAGATGATTTGGCTGCGTATTATGTCGCACTGTCTGGTATTACCGCGGAAAAAGCGATTTTAGAGGATGACCAAAAGAATGCTGGATCTACGGATTACTTAAATGAATTATGGGCTGGCACATCCCCCCCCTTTCCGATAGGAGATGGCACCGCTTCCGGGCATATTACCGATGAAAGAGGCAAGTTTAATTTAAATAGTCTGCTGGATCATCCTACACTTACCACCGATAAAATAAATGCGTTTAAAAAAGCGCAGTTGGAGCGTCTCTTTGAGCTGCTTTTGGTCGATCCGCATCTTGTTGATCCGATTATTGATTGGATTGATATAGGCAGCGACTCAGAACAATATGGGGCAGAGGATGAAACATATCAAGTTTTAAAATTCCCATACTCCACTAAAAACGGCCCTTTAGATACCCTTGAGGAGATTTTATATATCAAGGGGATCACGCAAGATATCTATCAAACAATCTCCCCCTATCTGACCGTCTATATCGCGGACGGCAAGATCAATGTCAATACGGCAGATTTCATGATCTTGCAGAGTATTGATAGAAGGATTGACGAATCAACGGCCAAGAGTCTTATGGAGAACATGCCATATAGTAACGTTACATCGTTTTGTGATGCTCTAGGATCAGCTATTTGCAGGCAGAATACGCCTTTTAAAAACTTCTTCGATGTCCAGAGCAGCATTTTCTCAATTGTAGCAACTGGCACGGTTCGCAACACCAGCAAGACGATTCATGCTGTATGGGACCGTGCAAAGAAACAATATCTCTATTTTAAAGTGGAATAAATAGAAACAACCCCTTTCCGCCGAACTGTGCAAGTTATTGTGACGCGACTCCTAAAACAGTGGGGCTGTCATGATTTGCACCAAAACCTTTTTCCCCGCCTCCAGATCCCCGCACGCTTCAGGAAGCACAATAAAAACGTTCGCTTTTACAAGCGAGACTAAGTTAGAGGAATCTTGATCCCCCGTTGGCGCGACCTTGTATTCTCCATTCTCAATGGTGAGATGGCCCCTTACAAAATGCGATCGTCCCGGCTCCTTTTGAATATTTGCCGTAAGCGTCGCATAGATAGCCGGGCGAAGCCATCTAAAACCTCCTTGTGCGTGAAGCAGGGCTGGTCGCACAAATTGATCAAACGTAACCATCGCAGAAACAGGATTCCCCGGAAGTCCAAAGATAGGTATC
>JACPZM010000090.1 GCA_016195485.1 Candidatus Troglogloeales bacterium
ACCTCTTTCATTGCAAGGGTCTCCGTGGCGTCGGCCCCGGTTGAGGTTGCATGGGCATTGATATGACCCACTTCTTCCTTTGCGATTTCCGCGTCGGCAAGCGCAATCTTCATACATCGCACGGCCCCTTCCCCCCCCTCCGCTGGAGAGGTAATATGGTAGGCGTCCGCAGTCATGCCGTATCCAACGATTTCGGCATAAATCCGCGCGCCTCTGTTCTCCGCCCGCTCGCGCTCCTCTAAAATGATCACCCCGGCCCCTTCGCCAATGATGAAGCCATCGCGGTCTTTATCAAATGGCCGGCTGGCTTTTTTGGGTTCATCGTTACGGGTCGATAAGGTGCGCGCGGCGGAAAAACCAGCAACCGAAAGCGGCGTAATCGCCGCTTCCGCCCCGCCAGCAATCATCGCGTCCGCCTCCCCATTTTGAATCAACCGAAAGGCGTCCCCGATACAGTGGGTTCCAGTGGCACAGGCTGTTACAGCACACGAATTGGGGCCGCGCGCCCCAAAACGAATCGCTATCTGGCCGGAGACCAAATTAATAATCGACATGGGGATAAAAAATGGTGTGATTCTTTTGGGTCCTTTTGCCAAAAGGACTTTGTGCCAATGCTCAATCGCGTTTAATCCCCCGATCCCAGACCCGACATAAACACCGACACGATCATCGCCGTTAAATCTCTTTAATCCAGCATCGTCCATCGCTATTTGTCCCGCAGCAACAGCAAAATGGATAAACCGATCCATTTTTTTAATTTCCTTGGAATCGATATAGTCGAGCGGATTGAAATTTTTGATTTCGGCCGCAATCTGACACGGGTAATCTGTCGGATCAAAATGCGTAATGCGGTCTACACCAGACGTCCCGGACAAAAGGGCATTCCATGCGGCATCCACACCGATGCCAATCGGTGTAACAAGCCCTAAACCGGTAACAACGACCCTTCTCTTCAAAAAAACTCCTATGTAAAAGCAGGGCGCAGCAAGCAACGCCCCTACGTCTGTTTTTCAGACGCCCCAACGGGGTCGGAACGCCGACTGCGAGCGGCTAACACCGCCGAGTGCCGCTGCCCTCACATTTTATCTTTGATGTAGTCGATGGCGTTTTGTACGGTAGTGATCTTTTCGGCATCTTCATCAGGAATTTCAACGGAAAACTCCTCTTCCAATGCCATGACCAACTCTACGGTATCGAGCGAGTCGGCGCCCAAGTCATCTACGAAAGACGACTCCGGCTTAACATCCTCATCCTCTACGTCGAGTTGTTCACAAATAATCTTCTTAACACGCTCATAAAGTTCCACTCTCTTCACCTCCTTATGTATTAAAAACAAGGCGCAGCATCCGGCTAAACACTCCAGATACAGAACACTGCAGGCTTAAACCGCCTGCATGGCAACCAGCGCCCCCACCCCCTCACATGTACATGCCGCCATTGACGTGAAAAACCTGTCCGGTGATATAGTCTGCCTGATTGGATGCCAGAAAGGCAACCGCATTGGCTACATCTTCCGGAGTTCCCAACCTTGCTTGCGGAATCTCCTTTAAAAGCGCTTCCCGGACCTCCAATGATAATGGCGCGGTCATCGCTGTATCAATAAACCCAGGCGCGACCGCATTCACCGTAATCCCGCGAGAGGCATACTCCCGGGCCACCGTTTTCGTAAGCCCTATAACAGCCGCCTTCGATGCCGAATAATTGGCCTGACCTGCGTTTCCCATGACACCCGCTATGGAGCTGATACTCACAATTTTTCCAGACCGCTGTTTCGCCATAATGGGAATAACTGCTTTGATACAGCGATAGACCCCTTTGAGATTTACGGACATTACCGCGTCCCAATCCTCTTCTTTCATTCGAAGCAACAGCCCGTCACGGGTTATTCCGGCGTTATTGACCAATATATCAACACGTCCCCAATGAGAAAGGGTCGTAGCGACCAGTCCCTTTACATCTTCCGCCGAAGCAACATTCGCGGCCACTGCAATAGCGGCCCTCCCATTTGAAACAAGCTTTGAAGCCTCCTGTTCAGCCATTTCATGGTTGAGGTCGGAGACTACCACACTCGCTCCGCGATCCGCAAGAAGCGTGGCAATGGCCAGTCCAATCCCACGAGCGCCCCCCGTTACAATTGCAACTTTCCCTTCCAGTCCGCTAATCATACAACCCCCTTCATCTTTCAAACCACCCCCTAACCCCTCCTTAACCAAGGAGGGGAGAAAGAGCCTCATGAACCTTTTGTATCCCCTCCGGAGATTCGACGTTCATCACCTGAAGGTTTCGATCGATTCGTTTTAAAAGCCCAGACAAAACACGGCTCGGCCCTATCTCTATAAAAAAATCAGCCCCCATAGCGCGTATCGTTTGAATCGACTGATCCCAAAGCAAGGGATAGGCCAACTGGTCGACAAGAGAGGAACGCGCTTCTAACCAAAGGGTAATCGCCTTCGCGCCTTTGTTATTGATAAGCGGAATTTTTAAATCTTTTCCAGAAATCGATGTAAGCACAGCCGCAAGGCGATTGCAGGCAGGTCGCATCAGAGGGGAATGAGAAGGAACACTCACGGCGATTGGAATCACCCGTTTTGCCCCTTTTTTCCCCGCCATTGCCATAGCTTTTTTCAATCCTTCCTTTTTACCTACAATGACAATCTGATCCGGCGCATTATAGTTCGCTGGATAAACTTCTAAAAGCGACGCACAAATCGCTTCGACTTCTTTGTAAGAAAGACCAACAATAGCGGCCATCCCCCCTTCTCCTTCTGGGACGGCCTCCTGCATAAAACGTCCCCGTTGTGCAACAATCAACAGTGCGTCACGAAATGAGATCGCCTCGGCAGAAACCAACGCAGTGTACTCCCCCAAGCTATGACCCGCAACCGCTATTCCAGATGCCGCTGTTATTCCCATTGATCGCCACGCGGCAATGCTTACGGCTAAAATGGCGGGCTGTGTATACTCCGTTTGATTGAGTTTTTCCGAAGGCCCGAAAAAACAGAGCTTTGCCATATCGTAGCCCAGAATGTCGGACGCTTCAATATAGGTCGCTTTTGCGACATCACAGGCGTTGTAAAGGGCAGACCCCATTCCAACATATTGAGAACCTTGACCGGGAAATAAAAAGGCTGTTTTCATGGTTAATATATTTCTTTTTTTAGGGGTTCGTGATTTTTTTTCAGACGCCCAACGAGGCGGCTGATACCGCCGGGGGCCGTGCCCCCTTAATCAACGATAAACTCTCCGCCGTCCACGCCGATGACCCCTCCGGTAACCCATTGGGCTTTTGGATGTGACAGCAACGCGATCACCCCGGCCACATCCTGGGTGGTTGTTAAACGTCCTTGCGGATTTTTGGCCAACGCCATCTTGATCATCTCTTCGTTACCCGGAATCTTTCTTAACGCGGGGGTATCGGTCACCCCGGCACGAATCGCGTTGACCGATATATGCTTCGGGCCTAACTCCAATGCCAGTTGCCGGGAATGCGACTCCAATGCCGATTTGGCTGCGGAAACCGGCCCATACGTCTTCCAGACGCGGCTGCCACCCGCCGAGGTCAACGCAAAGATACGCGCGCCAGCCTTCATCAACCCTGTTCGGACTAAATCCTGCGTCCAATAGACCAGAGAATGTGCCATCACATCCAATGTCATTTCAATTTGCGGACGTGTCACCGCATCCCCTTCGAGATCCGCAATGAACGGTTTTAACGTTCCAAATGCCAATGAATGAATCAGAACACGCACAGATTGACCTGTTCCAGAAAGCCTTGCTGCGATATCGTCTAAAACCAGTTTTCTTTTTTCCGGGTCCGCCGCATTGACATTATAAAAAGTGGCATCCCTCCTTCTCTCTCTTATCTCCGCGACAATTCGCTCCGCGTTGGCTAATGTTGACTTGCGATCTAAATGAATCCCAAAGATATCCATTCCCGCCGCGGAAAGCTCCATCGCACAGGCCTCACCAATGCCGCTGGACGCCCCTAGAATCAACGCCGCTCCTGAAAGGAACGTATTGGGTAATGAATTTTCGCTCATGAATAACCTCCTCAATTAGGGCGCACACATCGGTGCGCCCCTACCACCTTATTAAGGCCGATCCCCATGTCAATCCGCTTCCAAATGCCAATAACAAGATCAAATCATTCTCTTTGATGTTTCCGTCCCGAACCGCTTCGTCTAACGCCAGCGGAATAGAGGCCGCAGAGGTATTTCCGTACCGGGAAAGATTGACAACCACTTTATCTATATCGATATCAAGACGCTCCGCAACCGCCTTGATAATTCGGATATTGGCTTGATGGGGAACAATATGAGCCAGATCATTCACTGTGACCCCATTCGCCGACAATGTCTCTCGCGCGACCTCTTCTAGTGTGCGCACAGCCGCTTTAAAGGTTTCGCTTCCTTTCATTTTTACGGTGTTTCGCTTTTCGACTAAAACCTGCTCCGATGGCGGGTCTGCGCTTCCGCCTCCCGGAACTGCGATTAAATCCCAAAGAGAACCATCCGAATGAATATGGGTTGATAAGATTCCATGCTTACCTGATACTGGCGCTAAAAGAACCGCGCCGGCGCCGTCGCCAAAAAGAACAGCTGTGGAGCGATCTGTCCAATTAACGATACGCGACATCAGATCTGCCCCGATAACAAGCACCTTTTTATACTTTCCCGACAGGATATATTGCTCTCCCACAGAGAGGGCATAGATAAACCCGGAACAGGCCGCAGAGAGATCGAACGCGGCGGCGCGTGTCGCGCCCAGCCGATTCAAAACCAGACAGGCCGTGGAAGGAAAAAACATATCCGGCGTGGTGGTGCCCACAATAATAAGATCCACTTCGGAAGGGGAAACATCCGCAGCGTTAAGCGCCCTTTGCGCAGCTTTCAGGGCTAAATCAGATGTTGCCGTATCCTTCGCGGCAATTCGCCGTTCTCTGACACCGGTTCGTTCAACAATCCACTTATCGGAGGTATCAATCTTCTGTTCTAAATCCTTATTCGTTAGAACAGTACTGGGTGCGTAAGAACCGGTCCCAATAATTTTTGCTTTCATTCGTTTGCCTGAATTTTGCTATAGAATACAGAGGAGGAGGCTTCCTCTTGAATATGACGATTCACCCCTTTTTCAAAAGATTCTTTCGCGACGCGAATCGCGTTTTTAATTGCCTTGGGAGAAGAACGGCCATGAGAGACGATACTGATGCCGTCAATGCCCAGGAGCGGCGCCCCGCCATATTCGGCATAATCGATCTTCGTCTTAAATCGCTTAAAGGCAGGTTTTAACAAGAGACCCCCGAGTCTGCCGATGGAGGTTGCCATGATCTCCCTTTTTAAAAACTGCACAATCGCCTCTGCCAGCCCTTCTGAGACCTTTAGCGCAACATTTCCAACAAATCCATCACAAACAATAACGTCTGCGGCGCCCGCGTAAAGCTCCTTTCCCTCTATATTCCCGATAAAGTTCAATGGGGCTTCTTTGAGCAACAGAAATACCTCTTTCGTTAATTCGTTTCCCTTTGAATCTTCTTCGCCTATATTTAAAAGTCCCACTTTTGGTTTTGCAATTCCCAGGATATCTTTGGCGTAGATATAGCCCATCAAGGCAAACGCGACTAAATGTTTTGGTTTACAATCGACATTAGCGCCGGCGTCAATTAGGACAGAGACGCCTTTGAGGGTTGGAAGAGGGGTTGCGATTGCAGGCCGATCAATGCCGGGGAGTCTGCCTAAAATGAAAAACGCCGCGGCCATGCTGGCGCCGGTATTCCCTGCGCTGATTACGGCAACGGCCTCTTTATTCTTTACCAATTCCGTCGCAACACAGATTGAAGCATCCTTTTTTTGACGAACCATGATTGGGGATTCCCCCATTTGTATCTGTGTTTTTGCGTGAACGATCGATATGGCGGGATGCATCGCTCCACATTTGACCTGCGCCTTCTTTAATACGGCCTCATCTCCCACCAAGACCAGCTCAACGGGAAATGCTTCGCAGGCCATTTTGGCGCCTACTACAACCGCCAAAGGAGCGTCATCTCCCCCCATGGCGTCTAAAGCAATCTTCATGAAGGCTACTTTCCTTTTACTTCCACAACCTCTCGCCCTTTATAGGTTCCGCAAGAAAGGCATGCGTAATGGGGGCGTAGCGCCTCATGACATTGCGGGCAGAGGGTGACTGCCGATGCAGTCAGTTTATAATGGGTTCTTCTTTTGCGTGTTCGTGCCTTTGAAATTTTATGCTTTGGATTTGCCATCGTGTCTCCTTTATGTTGTCAACATTATTTCAAGGGCGCAGCAAGCAGCGCCCCTACTCATGTCCCCCACAGAGGGCAAGATTTAAATCTTCTCCGCAAATAGGGCATAAGCCTTTACAGTCTTCCTTGCATAGAGGGGCCATTGGGATCTCAAGATGAATCTGGTTCTCAATGATCTCGTTGATCTCCAGCGTATCTCCCTGATAAAAATGCAAATTGAGTTCTTCTCCATATAAACGGTGTTCCTGCCCGCTGATAGGGGACTTTTCCTCATGGGTACAATCGACATAAAATTCACTTGCAACGGGGTAATCAAAACTGTTCAAACAGCGTCCGCATGAAAGCAGCAGATGGGCTGATAAAGAACCCCGAATATGCACATCCACATTCCCCAGTTTCTGCACCGAAAGCATCCCTTCGACTGGGCCATTCACAACAAGGCTCTTGCTTTCAAGGATAACAGGATGCCCCGCAAGATCAAAATGCAACCCCTCCGACGGAATATTCTGCACATTGACTTTCAAGTTCCCTCCAATGACAAAGTGGGGAATTGTATCGGTCTGCCTCTTTTCCTGTCAAGCCAGGATGAGGGCCGTTGGCGATTATCAGGAGACCTCGTTCTGGAAGGCTTCATATAAACGGGCAGTCATGGTTCCGGATCTTCCATCGCCAATTTGTTTTTCATTGAGACGGATAACAGGCAAGACCTCAACGGTCGTTCCGGTTAAGAAAACCTCATCGGCCCGATAGAGTGCGGCGAGCGAGATCTTCGCTTCACTCATTTTTAATCCCATTTTTTTTCCCAACGCCAACACCACTTCTCTTGTGATACCCGAAAGGAGATAATGGCCTACAGGCGGCGTAACAACCTTTTTCCCAAAAACCGCGAAAAGATTACTTCCCGCCCCTTCCCACACAAATCGATCCCGGACAAAGATCGCCTCAAAGGCCCCCGACCTCAACGCATGTTCTCGTGCCAGCAGATTCGGAAGTAGATTGAGTGACTTCACGTTGCATAAGCCCCATCGAATATCTTCCACGGAAATAATTGCAACCCCCTTGTTAAAAATCTTTGGAGAAAGCGGATCTAGTTTTCGAAAGGTCATGACGAGGGTCGGACGAACCCCTTTTGGAAAAGAGTGCAGCCGAGGCGCCGCGCCGCGTGTTACCTGAATATAAATTTTTGTCTCCGAGTGCCCGCTTTTTTTGACTCCAGACTGGACGATTTGTTCCAGTCGTAAAGGTGTTTCCTTTATAGAAATCTCAATTTGTTTCAAACTCTCATAAAGCCTTTTGATATGTTCCTGGAGGTGAAAAACAGTTCCGTGATAGGTTCGGATGAGTTCATAAACCCCGTCCCCAAATTGAAATCCCCTATCTTCCACAGAAACAGACGCGGATGCCAAATGTCCCCACCTTCCATTGACATACGCGATGTTTGGCATAACGACAAGTTAGCACATTACAGAATAAGTGTTCAAGGATCTTGGCGCTTGGTGCAGGGCTACGGCGAATGGAAAACCTCGGCAAGGCTTTTTCGAAGTTGGCTGAGATGATCTGTTCTTATAAAATCAACGAGATCGTGGTACTGCACCCGATCTGATTCAAGCATCGGCATGAATAATTTTTTGTGTTACACTTGGGTTTTTAAACTCGTCCTGGAAGAAACGACCCTCTTATGATGTCACGACATATAAAATCAACACAACCATGGATTGTTCTGGTCGGGCCTACTGGAGTGGGGAAGACGGCTGTTGCGGAGCAAATAGCCGTTGCATTCGATACCGATATTATTGTGGCAGACTCTCGTCAGGTTTATCGAGGCATGAATATCCTGACCAATAAACCCACGATATCTGACCAAAAAAAAATTTACAGACATCTGATCAATCTGGTTTTGCCAAACGTGACCTTTTCTGCGGGGGCTTATCAAAAAAAAGCCGAATCGGTTATCGCCAGGCTGACCAAAAAAAGGAAACCGATTTTAATCGAAGGAGGCACCGGCCTTTATATCAAGGCCCTCCTGTACGGATTATGGGAAGGGCCTGCAAAAAATCCAGTCCTTCGCCAAACGCTGATTGCGCAAAAGGGAGATGCGCTCTACCAAAAGCTCATAGAGGTTGATCCGGTCTCTGCACACAAAATTCATTTTAACGACCGATATAAAATTGGCCGTGCCCTGGAGGTGTTTTATGCCACGGGTCGTTCCATTTCCTCTTTTCATGCGGAACACCGATTTTCGTCCGGCTCGAAACGGTCTTTCTGCATCATTGGCCTTCGCAGGGATCGCACCGACCTTTTTCGTCGGATTGATGCGCGTATTGATCAACAATTTAAAAAAGGGTTAATTTCAGAAACAAGGCGACAAATTGCAAAGGGGCTTTCTCTGGAATTACCCTCCATGCGGACATTAGGGGTTCGGCATATTATTGCCTACCTGCAAGGCAAGCAAACGCTGGAAACAACTGTCTCTCTTTTAAAACGGGATACGAGACATTACGCAAAGCGGCAAATGACTTGGTTTTCAGCCGATCCGAATATTTCATGGATCGATTTAAAAGAAGAGGAGTCTCCCGAAGAGATATTCGCGCGCATTCTTCCTCTTCTTCACAGAGAACAAAATGGTTCCATCCCAAAAGATTCATAATCAATACACGCGGTGGCCTTACCCAGATATACCACTGATGGGCTCGGTCCGCCGCACCGATACATGGCAAATCAATTTGAGCTATCTTGCAGATCGATGCGGGGTTCCCCCTTCTTCCGGCAGGCCGCGCATTCTCATTGTGGGGTGTGGCACATTTCAGCCCTATGTCTTTGCGCGGGCTAATCCTGATGCCGATATCACGGCCACAGATATCTCTCAAACCAGTTTAAAGATCGCTCAAACCCGAAACCGCTTACATGGCATTTCAAGTGTGACATTTCAAACACTGGATCTGAATCAACCCGAAACCTATCCTACTGGGATGTTTGATTACATTGAATGTTATGGTGTATTGATGCATCTTGCTGATCCGCAAAAAACATTAAACGCGCTCGCCTGCAAACTAACGCCTGACGGGATATTGCGAATCATGGTCTATCCCGCCTTTAGCCGAAAGCGGATTTTTCAAATTCAGCGGCTTGCGAAATTATTGGATCTTCATCAAGAAAATATTGCCCATCCCCGTCTGCTTCGGAAGATTATGTTTTCTCTCCCTGTTTCCCATCCCCTGCGAATAACCTTTACCACCTACCGCGACAGCGCAAATAATGCGGGTATTGTAGACGGCTTTCTTCATGCTGGAGATCGTGCTTTTACAGGGCATCAGCTCGGCACGCTGATAGAAAACGCAGGCCTAAAGCCGGCATTTTACTTTCATCGTCCCTGGGGTAACCCTGAAGAAATGGCCAAGGTGTTGGCGCTCCCCCATCATAGTCAGAGCTTTATCCTCCATTACTTGGACCTCTGGCAAGAGATTCGCACCAATTTCATTATATGTTTAACTAAACAAGTCACAACGCCAACAGACGTAGCGCCTTTACATATTCACCCTCTCGTGAATTATCAGGCCGGGTCATTGCGCCATCGCCTTACGATGCGGGCGCATCGCCTTTTTGGCATAACGCTTCCTTCCCGCACGGAGGCCCATTCCATTCATTTAACAGGGGCGCAATTGCGTGTGTTAACCCGATTTCTCAATGCGCCTTCCCAAGAAAAATCCTATAATGAACTGATAGAAAAGGCGGTTTTATCTGGAATCGTCCTGGGGGGAGAAGCACGGAAACTATCGATGATCCCACATAGCATCTGGTTACAGGAGGAGATGTTTCTCGCCTCTAAAATTGAGATAGGGCCAAAATCGGCCAATCCGTTCTACGAGGGACTATTCAGGGCGTACACCTTTCAGCGCGACTGTGTTCCGTTTGGATTAGGAACGCTTCCCGAGCAGGTCAAACGCTGGCAAGCAATCACCGATCCTCTCGAAGAGACTGGGAGGTTTGGTTTGACCCCTCTCGGGACCTATTTGCCGTTTTCAAGAGAGATATTGCATTACATTGAAGAACGAAACAGAGCAAGCGTGAATGACTTCGAAGAGACGCATTTTAAAGAAGAGCGATTAGTCGACGTAAAAACTTTTTTAAGACAGTTTCCAGCGATTCCAAAACACCGATGGAGCGAGGGAGAGATGAGGGAATTATGGATACTGTTATTTTCTTATCCAACCCTTTTTTTAGATAGTTTTAATGAAGCGTCTTCGCATTCCCAAGTAGGTCTTTGAAGGCCTTGTAGGTCTCCCTTCTTTTTCCCCCAACAGACGCGCTCCCCGCCGATTTGACATTGATATGCAGGGTCATGTATAGTCTGCGCGTTCGTGTATCACAAACCGTGAGGCCGGTCCGGTCGCACCATAATAAGGAGAGAGAGAGAAGATGGAAACGAAGCTTTATGTTGGGAATTTATCGTATTCAACCACAGAGGAAGACTTGCAAGCCTTGTTCACACAGGCAGGCACGGTTTCGTCTGTTATGCTGATTAAAGACCGCGATACCGGCCGCTCGAAAGGGTTTGCTTTTGTCGAGATGGGAACGCAGGCAGAAGCCCAAAAGGCAATTACCCAGTTCCACGGTTCTAAAATGGGAGATCGTGACCTCACGGTCAATGTTGCTCGTCCACGTGAAGATCGATCTGGCGGCGGTGGATACCGTCCCGGTGGTTCAGGAGGTGGAAGAGGCGGCGGGGGCCGTGGCGGTTCTCGTGGTGGCGGTCGCGACCGTTAGATTCCTTGTCTCGTTTCTGATTGGTTTGTAGGGGCGGGGTAACCCCGCCCCACATGGGGGCATGCAGACCGCGCCCTACATCTCTTGGTGTTTTTGTGAAGGTTATTGGCCTTATTTCGGGAACCTCTTCAGATGGAATTGATGCCGCTATTGTTGAAATTAGCCGACGAGGCGATCTCATCCGGCTTATCGACTTCGCGATCTATCCATACCCTGAAAGTCTCCAACAGAAATTAATTGCGCTGGCCTCTGGAAATCCCCAATCGGTGGCCGATCTGTGCCACCTTAATTTCTATTTGGGGGAGCGATTTGCCGATGCGGCGGTTCAAATTGCGAAAAAATCAGATATTCCTCTTTCTTCCGTGAGCCTTATCGGGTCTCATGGGCAGACTGTTCACCATTTGCCAACCCCAAAAAAAGAGGGAAAATGGATGATTCGTTCTACACTCCAGATCGGCGAGCCGTCTGTCATTGCAGAACGAACGGGTGTAACGACGATTGCCGATTTTAGGCCAAGGGATATGGCGGCTTTTGGCGAGGGGGCTCCGCTTACCCCGCTCCTGCACTATCATCTTTTTGGTCACAGAAAAAAGTCCCGCGCTATTGTGAATATCGGTGGCATCAGCAACGTCACTTATCTAAAAGCAGGTGGTGACAGAGAAGATATTCGCGCGTTTGATATGGGGCCTGGGAACATGCTCATTGACGGCCTTGTCCATATCCTTACGAACAAGAGGATAGATCTGCATGGGAAAATCGCGCGCAGAGGGAAAGTCATTTTGCCCCTGTTATCGGAGTTAATGCAGCATCCATTTATTCGGAAAAAACCGCCCAAGAGTACAGGACGAGAGGTTTTTGGAAAGGCGATCATAGAGAGATTGATTCATGAGAAAATATCCCATTCTTCGGAAGATTTAATTGCAACGGCTACGGCTTTTACTGCGGCGGCCATTGGCTTTAATATCAGGAAATTTATTTTAGAGGCACGGCCCCTGTGGAATGATGGGCCCCTGACTGAAGTGGTTGTCGGAGGAGGCGGGGTGCGGAATAATTTTTTAATGGAATCCCTCGCGAAAAATCTTTCCCCAATTCCTGTTTCCCCATTTGAAACGCTGGGCTTTGACAGTCGTGCTATTGAAGCGATCACGTTTGCGTTACTCGGGTATCACACATGGCACAATCAGCCTGCCAACATTCCTTCCGTAACGGGGGCATCGGGGTTGGTTCTTCTGGGTAAAATCATCCCAGGACGTTACACACCAGCAAGGGCAACGCAATCGATAGATCGCGCGCATCTTTCTGTTTAAAATGAATCGAACATCCAGATTCTATCATCTTTATATTTCACCCAAAAATGAGGTCGATCTTGCCGAAGTGGCGCGTACGCTTGCTTCATGTACAGACTGCTTTCAATACGACAATCACAATTTTGTTATCTATACGATGTTTGATGCGAGGGAGTGGTACGCAAGGCTTCAAAAATATGTTGAGCCGGGAGGAAAGATGTTTATCTGTGAGCTTGATATTACGGACTACTGGGGATTTATGAACAATGGATTATGGAAAATGCTTAAAAGAGTAAAGGAAGGTCAGACAAGTGGGAGAATAGGCGAACCTTCCCCTTCAAGAAAAGAGAATTGAGGGGGATGTTTTCCCCTCATTTGTACATCGAGTGGAGCGTATGCTAAACTTCTCCCATGATCACCATTACGGAAAAGGCAGCTTATAAGGCAAAAACGTTCATGGCGGCAGAGCACAAGGAGGGGTTTGGCTTGCGGCTCTATGTCCAAGGAGGGGGTTGCTCTGGTTTTAAGTATGGGATGGCCTTTGAGGAAAAGGAAGTTGACGAAGATAGCGTTATTGCAATGAATGGAATGAAGCTCTTTATTGATCCTTATAGCGCTCCAATGTTAAATGGCGTCCAAATAGACTACAATGACGGCCTGGAGGGCGCTGGTTTCGCAATTAAAAATCCAAATGCAAAATCAACCTGTGGCTGTGGACAATCCTTTACCACCTAGTCCGAATCCGCCCTCATCTTCAACTGTAAAACCGACTGAACTGCGGAGAGATGTCTCTATCTGGGGTTCCTTTACGTGGGGTTATGCCGATGTCGGCGCGGATGTTTATGTCGCGCTGGGATTAGTCATTGGGGCCGCGCAAGGGGCAGCCCCCTTGGCCTTCCTTGTTGCCGGTATTGTTTATATTCTGGTAGGCCTTGCGCATACTGAACTGGCAGCCGCCTATCCGGTTTCAGGGGGGGGACAATATTACACCTTACGCGGACTGGGCGATTTTATCGGGTTAATTACCGGTGCGGCCCTTCTGCTTGACTATACGATCTGTATCTCTCTCTTTGCTGTTGCCTCTGCGGGATATATTAATTTTTTCTTTCCCGTGATCCAGACATATTCCACATCCATTGGCCCTTTTAAAGATGTTAATCTGATCTGGGCCGCCGAGTCGCTTTCTCTGATCGGCCTTCTCGCATTGCTTAATATTCGAGGCATTCGCGAATCGTCTCTCTTCAACGAGCTGATTGGCGCCACGGATATGATATTAGAAACCATTGTGGTCTTGTTCGGCTTTCTTTTTGCGTGGAAGCCGGCAATGGTTGTTACGCAGTACAACACAGCGTTTCCTACGACAGAAAAGTTTTTTTATGCCGTTTCCGTTGCCATTATTTCTTATGTGGGTCTTGAATCGATCTCGCAAGCGGCGCAGGAAACCCGTCGTCCCGCTTCGATTATTCCGCGAACCTCCATTGCGCTCATTATTGTTGTGCTGCTGTTTGCCCTTTCGTTTCCGGTCTTGGCGTTAGGAATTCTTCCTTGGGATACGATTGCCAAACGAGAAGGCGATCCCGTGGCGGCATTGGCACATGAAATTCCTTACATCGGGTTTTTAGCAGGACATGTGGCCGCCATATTGGGCGCAACCATTGTTCTTATTTCCGCCAACACCGGTGTGATGGGGGCCTCTCGACTTACCTACAGCATGGGGGAATTTCAGCTTGTCAGTCCCTGGTTTAACGCCGTTCACAAAAAATACCACACCCCGGTGAGATCGATCATCTTTTTCTGCGGCATTGCCGCTATTCAGGCGATTTTCGCTTTTCTCTCCGGGAAGGGGGCCATGGACATGCTGGTGAATATGTACGCCTTTGGGGCCACACTGGCCTATCTGTTGGTTTTTGTGGCTTTTATCGCATTGCGCAATAAAGACCCCCACGCCCCGCGTCCCTACAAAGTGCCTTTGAATATCAGGGCTTTTGGAATGGAGCTCCCTGTCTTGGCCATTATCGGCCTCATCGCAACAGGGGGAATGCTGGGCATTGTCCTTTGGACTCATCCGTTAGGACGGATTGCAGGCCCGGGCTGGGTCATTTTCTGGATGATTGCCTATTGTCTTTACCGAAAAAAAAATAAACTGCCTCTGTTAGGCAATATCAAACGAGATTGGGAGAAAGACCATATCGCTATTTTGACCTCTGCGGAGGAGTTTGAGTATTTGGAACAATATAAGATGGCATTAGAAAAAAAGGCGGTAACACGCGGATGAAGGCACGAGACGTTTTAATGTTAGTCAATATGGTGCTCTTTCTGATCTTGGGCGCAACGATATTGATTCGTGCGTCGGCGCACAAGGCTTCTTTATTGGCGTATCTGATGGGATGCGGATTTATTTTTGCCGGCGGATACCGACTCTATTTGATCTACAGAGCGAGAAGGCCCTCGATATGAGTCTCGAAATAAGTCTTCTGGGAGCGCTTATTTCGCTCTTTTTTATTTTGGTTCTTAGTGGAACGCTTTGGTGGATGTTGCACCCGCATGCCTTTGTGACACAAGCCGCGGCCAAGGCGAGACAATCCGTTTTAGCGGTTAAAAAGATCATGGTTCCGACCGTCGGGCTGCCCCATACGGAACGGTCGGTTGAGTTGGCCTGCCGATTGGGGAGGAAACAGATGGCCGAAATCTATTTAATCTATATTCTGGAGGTGCCCCGAACCATGCCGTTAGGCGTTCCTTTATCCGATGCGGAGAAAGAAGCAGAAGCCGCATTGGAGCGTGCGACTCAAATTGTTCTGCTCCACAATCTTCCGATGCAAAAACTGATTCATCGCGCGCGCGTCGCAGGAGACGATATCGCTAAACTTGCAAAGGATATGGAGATGGATATGATTGTTTTGGGGATACAGGAAGAGGCTGGGTCTCATATAGACCCATTAAATAAGACTGCAAACGCCATCTTGAAAATTGCCTCTTGCGAGGTTATAATCGACAAATTGCCATCGTCATAAACCTGTTGTAGGGGCGAACCTATCTGGTCGCCCTATTCCACATCAGGGCAGATACGCAGGTCTGCTCCTACGGGGCTGGAGACATATATATGCGGATTGTGATACTCGGTTCAGGGCGGGTGGGATCTCGGCTGGCCAATGCCTTGGTTGATAAAGGCCACACCATCATTGTGATTGACGAAATGGAGCGGAAATTTAAGGCGCTCGACGAACATTTTGATATTCATCGTATTGAGGGAAATATCTTTGATGATGAAACCTCCGATCGCGCGTTTTCCGAAATGGCGGATGTCTTTATCGTTGTGACTGGCAAGGATAATGTTAATGTCATGGCGGCGCAGGCCATCCAGAAAAAATATCAAATTAAAAAGATTCTCATTCGGATTTTTGATCCTGATCTTGCCGATGTCTACCGAATGTTGGGATTTGAA
>JACPZM010000097.1 GCA_016195485.1 Candidatus Troglogloeales bacterium
AAAGCGCATCTGCAACAGCGAAGAAAACTCTTTTTCCACACGATCAAGCGATAAAGGTTTTCGGAAGAGTGTAGCGATTCGATGCAATCCAAATCGAGAGAGCAACACGGCGCACTGCGCCAGTAGATATGACAAAAGAAGCGAACGGCCGTGATCCGCCTTAAGAAGCGCTAAGACCATTTTTATCCGATTCCAAATACTATTTTGACGGCGATGATTATAGATCGTTTGAATGATTGACCCAGCTGTTTGACAGGACAATCGCGCGATGTGAAGATTGTTCATCCGATAAACATTATCCTTTAAGTACAGGTAAGGCATCTTAATCCCGGGTTCGTTTAATTTTGGATAGAACCGTTTTAAATGTTCTGAAGAAGTAACTCCGAGGCAATAATCGTATTGATTCATATCCGACATTGAAATAAAAGCATCGATCTCTTCAGAGGTTACAAGGGGAATATCGGCAGGTAAAAAGAGTACAGGATCTTGGCTTCTGGAAGCGTGGCCATAGGCATAGACAATGTTTTGAATCAGACTTTCTTTTTGCTCCAACACCTCAATATTTTTTGTAAAGAGAAACACCGGAAGCGCTTTTTCAATCCCTTCTATAATGGCCTTTCGATGGCCAATAATATAAATCGTTTCAATGCTCTTGGATTGATTCAGCGCTGTTAAAACATGAATAAACATGGGCCACCCTTCCAAAAGAAGAAAAGCCTTATTCATGCCGTGCAAGGGAAGAGCGGATTTTCGGTCACCCGCTAAAATAATAGCGTTCATAAAAACGGAAGGAATAATAGCATATCCACCTTTTTTTGTCGATTTTCAGTTGACTTTGTTCTTGGGTATTGCGTTGACACAATGTTTCGTCTTCGGTATGATCTCCTCTCGCGGGCAAAAAGCGGGAATAGCTCAGCGGTAGAGCATCGCCTTGCCAAGGCGAGGGTCGCGGGTTCAAATCCCGTTTCCCGCTCCGATCTTTTCAATGAATTACGGAGTTTCCTCGATTGAGACTTGCTAGTCAGCACTAGGTGGTCATGGTTTTGGTCAATGATGCGGAACTGCATACAACAGCAATTTCAACACAGCGACAACAAGCACAACGGCTAAAATCCGGCGAAGAGTGGGGTTCCCTAATCGACGGCTTCCTAATCGTGAACCAATGATGCCGCCAACAGATGAGGCGATTATCCAATACGGCAGTACGATTGGAAAACGCTTCAGGGCGAGAAAATGGCCTAGGATGCCTGCTACGGAATTAACCAGTATAAAAGCCGCCGCAACACCTGATTGTTCTTTGATCTGTGCCCAACCCATTAAAAGAAGCAACGGACTCAGAAAAATCCCGCCCCCAACACCGATGAGACCTGAAAGAAGACCTATCCCAGCGCCACAGGCCAACGCAATGTGTGGCGGGATTGTTTTTTGAGGAGATTGGGTTATCGCCGTATTAGAAAAAAGCCTGTAAGCCGCGAACAGTAAAACAAGTCCAAGGAGTTGCTTATAGATTGTGCCCGGCAGCGTAATGTAACCGCCCAGAAACGCGAATGGAATGGAGGTTAACGTAAAAGGCCAAAAGAGTGACCAAGAAAAACAACCCGCGCGATAAAACTGCACCGTGGCAATACCGGCAACAAGAATGTTTAAGACAAGGGCTGTCGGTTTCATAACCTCTGGCACAATGCCAACCAAGGCCATTGCAGCCAAGTAGCCTGATGCACCCGCATGTCCGACGGACGAATACAGCAATGCAACAAAGAATATCAGTATTGTAAGCATTACACTTGGGTCTATTGCCATCTTAACACCTTCATCAATGCGGCGGCTTTTTGAAGCGTTTCTTGATATTCCATTTTGGGATCAGAATCCGCGACAATGCCGGCGCCCACTTGAAAAGAGAGTTCTCTTCCCTGCCGAATGAAGGATCGTATCACGATATTGCAGTCCATCTCTCCTGAAAAATCAATCATGCCAATAGAGCCTGTATAAAGACCCCGTGTTTGTCCTTCCAACTCCGAAATAATCTGCATACAGTGGATCTTGGGTACACCGGTAATTGTGCCTCCCGGAAAAACGGCACGAAGAACATCGGCTGCCAAAACCGATTCCCGCAACATTCCAACAATGTTTGAAACAAGATGGAAAACATGTGAATACTGCTCCAACGCCATAAACAACTCCACCTGCACGGTCCCAAAACGCGCCACCTTTCCGATGTCGTTTCTTTCCAGATCAACCAGCATCAAGTGTTCCGCGCGTTCCTTATGACTTCCATACAGCGCCGCGATTTTTTCTTGATCCTCGGCAAGATTCTGACCCCGCGGACAAGTCCCGGCAATCGGCCGGGTTTCTATCAGCCCGTTTTTTACACGCACCAATCGTTCGGGCGAGCCGCTCGCAATCTCCACGCCCCCCATATTGATATAAGCTGAAAAGGGGGACGGGTTTATTTTCTTAAGACGCTCATAAAGAGGGAAAATGGAATCCCCGCTAAATGGGGCAGAAAATCGATGCGACAAATTGGCCTGAAAAATCTCCCCTGCGGCGATATATTCTTTCGCGCGTAATACCATGGCAATATATTCACCCTCTGAAAGATTGCCAGTCATTTCTACAGAAGAAGGAAAATATGCCTCGTTCGATTTTACCTCAACAGACATAATTGCTTTTTCAATTGCTTCTATTTCGTGGCGCCCTGTTTCATAAGCCAATGCTTCCGGCCACCCAATTTCTATTAATGGAGCGGGATTATAGACGATATGAATCAGCGGCTTTGTATGGTCATACAGGAGAAAGCAGTTGACGAAAAGAAAATAAACATCCCATTCGTAACTGATAAAACCAATGGCTGCTCCTGCCCCTAAAGGGATTTCGGAATGATTTAAATCCTGCGGTGGCCGAAATCGGTTTAGCCACGTTTGCAAAATAGAGAGTGGGTCTTGATTCCGGTAAGTGTATTGAGCGGCAGCGCCATCGGCCTTGTTAAACTCAAACGAAGCCGTAGGTCCACGGCTTTTGAAGACGGCAAAAGAAGAACGGCCAATAAGAGAGTATTGGCCATTAAACCACCCATTTGTAGCCCCTTCAAAGAGGAAGGGGCTTTGTAATTTCAAAAAAAGATCCGCAGGAAGAAATCGACCTACTGGAACAGAACGTACAATGTTAGCAGGTTCCTTTCCCTAGGCTTCTTTCAAATAAAACAATCTTCCAGAGTTCATCTTTCGTCACAGTAGGGGTATTGATATCTGTATCTGGCAAATCCTTAAATATAGACTTATTGCCAATCAGATAATTCTTCATACCGCTTCCCTTCGGGTGACTTGGCTTATCCTTTATGGAAAAATCACCTTTGGTTCCATTGGAGGCAACGAAAAACATTTCACCACAGGTTTTCGCCTTATGAAAAGCGGGATTGGTAAAGTTGCGAGGACCCACCTTTACCTGATCAGTTAAGGATAACGGACCGTCTCCCTTTCCTTCCGGCCCATGACAGATAAAGCAGGTCGCCTTTCCGGTAAAGAGGGCTTTTCCTTCTGCAATAATAGCGGGAGTGGCGGCAAATGGAGGTTTCATCGCTTTTGCCGCGGCAATTTTATCGGGCGGGACCCTCGGTTTTAACGGATCATGCTCCGGTTTCGCCTGCGCGTGAGCATTCACAACAAATCCAAACACAAAAAACAAAAACAATAATCTCTTCATTCGATTTTCTCCTATTTTAATGTTAGTCCCCTACCCCACCCAAAAACATGGCCGCGCATCTTACTACATGGAAAGATGCTTTTTCAAGAGCGCGTTTTCAGAAATTTTTGGGTTATCCTTCCCAAATTCCAGCGCCTTTTTAAATGCCTCGGTTGCTTCTGGGTGTTTTCCCATCCCATCCAGCGTGACACCGAGATTAAAATAGGCCTCGGCAAAATTAGGCTTGGCCGCAAGCGCTTGTTCAAAAAGAGGCTTTGACACGTCATAATGCCCCTGCACAAGATGATCCACTCCTTCATTATTTTTATTGGCCGCTTCTTGATTGCTCATGTCAGAAGGCGACATCAAAGAAGGGGTTTGGGCCATTGCCCCCCCCGTGCCCCCACCCGAACAGGCGGCCAACAAAAATATCACAAACAACAAAGCATATTTTTTCATTTCTTTCCTCCTATGAAGTTACCTTTAAAAACTTACACCCTTTGGGTGTCAATCGCTTCGCTAGTGCTGTGACACGGAAGCAGCGGAACAAAATGAAAGTGATGGATTCGCGCTCATGGCAAGGTGCAAGCCACAGCAAAGGCTTCCTGCCTTTGCAAGAATTGCAACGCAGCCATGGGCACGAATACGCGCTTTCATGTTTCGATATTTCCGTGTCACAGCACTAGTATAAGTAATCTATGATAAGAATGCAATTCTTATTTTGAATGTAAAGTCCCTGCATGAATAATCCCTTCCCATACTGGAAGAATCCGTTCATAAGAAATTAAGCGAACTTTGTAGGTCTGTAAATCCACGCGCTTGATCGAAACCTTCTCCACACCAATGCCCAAGTCGTGGTGATCCAGGATAATCCCGTCCGCTCCATAAGCGAACCCGTAGATGAGCGTATCTTTATAAGGGTTCTGGTTATAAGCCGTGATGAGCGGTTGTGTGCCTAATCCCAATAAAAACTCCACCGACTCGCCAACGGCAATTGACAGGTTTCCAAAGATGAAGTTGACGGCTTTCTTACCGGGCGCAACATGCTGCGCCCCTACAATCCGAATTTCAACGATCTCATTGTCCCATTGCCGAAACTCAAACCGCTTGAGGTCTCGTAAATACTGAAAGTTAAAATGCCAACGTCCCGATTTCTGCTCCTTATCGAATAGATAAAGATCACTTCTCCCAATATAGACGCCGCTTAAGTCAAATCCAGAAAGATAAACATCGTAACGCTGAATCTCTTCAAATGTCCGGAAGGCATACGGCACAACCTTGCCCGCATTGGCCTTGGATGCCCAGTACGCCACAGGCGACGAACCATCGAGCGATTCAAAACCATTTGGAGTCGGCAGTTGCGAATCCACGCGCACGTAGGAAAGAGGCTCCGTGCCTAACGGATAATATCCTGATTTGCCCACAACCTCTGGATCGTACTTGTACTCCTCAAACGGAATCCTCCCCTTCACCACATCGATCTCTCCACGCTTTATCCCCTCTCCCCCAGAAAAAGGGTTAGCCCCTTTTATCCCCTCTCCCTCAGGGAGAGGGTTAGGGTGAGGGTGGTCTACAGATGTCCCAATCACAGACAATGCCTCAATGTCCACATTAGGAAACGATTTCATCCATTTCCATGGAAGAAAGCTATCCCAGTAGCGAAACGGTTCTTGATTGCGAACGTTATTAGGAACCCGCATACCTGTCCCTTGGTCACGAATCCCCAGTCCGTGAAAGCGGGTAAGAATCGCGTCGTAATCCTTAGTTGGAAAGCTAAAACTTGATTTCAGAAGAGACCGGCTCAGGCCGTCGCGAATCTCCACCTCATAGTTCCCCGGCTCCCGGCAATTGTTTGTGATTTTAAGATCCGTGATTCTACTGGCAACGTTCAGCAAACGGCTCTCGTGAGCGGGATCCCTTCCCTTCAAGGGGAGGTTCGGTGGGGATGGGCTTGAATCAGTAAGTGGATAAAGTATCTTACCTTTGCGGGAGAACTCTTCAAAATAGGCTTGAAGTCGTGTCAGGTTTGGATTATCGGAGAACGAAG
Source organism: Candidatus Troglogloeales bacterium (assembly GCA_016195485.1). GTDB lineage: Bacteria > Nitrospirota > Nitrospiria > SBBL01 > SBBA01 > JACPZM01. Next base: position 5,726 of record JACPZM010000097.1, read on the forward strand.
CAATCGACTGGTGTAGAAACTTTCGAATGTCGAGACCGGATACCCGAATGGCCAGCGAATTCTCGGATTTACGATCCCCATGCAGGTAGAGGTCAAAGACAAAGGGGGATTGCTCTTTACTCTCTTTCCATCCTAATGTCACCCAAAGGATATGGCTTAATCCTTCCTCGTTTAGCTTATACGGGTCAGGATGGGGATGAAGACGGTAGGTCACGGTATCGCGGTATTCTGTTTTGTCCTTGGAGCGAAAAGGCACGCGGTCTACGGCAACAATTTCAAAACCGGCAGTGGCCGCGAACCCCTCGCGAATGTTTTTCTCGTATTCTGGATGCGCGGATTTTGCCTGGGCATTTTGGGGAGTTCCCAAAACAAGGATCAGAAAGGCAATGAGAAAAGTTTTCATTGAACCGATTACCTAAAGTTCTGGATGGGTCCGACCATCTGATAGGTTCTCAAGAAGGTAACTCCATACACGCTTACTAAAAAGTGCAGAATAGTATTGACATAAAAAGATTTCTCCCTTCGGTCGAAATGACAGTAGGAGTGTCATTTCGAGGAATGTTAATGACGAGAAATCTTGTTCTATTATGCAACAGTTACTATCACTGGTTGATCAGAATCGAGACATCGTTGCTGTTGAGGTTTGCCGTGGTCAGATCGGGCTTGCCGTCGCCATTGAAATCCCCAATCGCAATGGAGACCGGGCCTAACCCCACGTCAAAGCCTGTGGCCGGTCCGAACGATCCGGTGCCATCGCCGAGCAAGATCGAGACATCGTTGGAGCCGAAGTTTGCCGTGGCCAGATCGAGATTGC
>JACPZM010000012.1 GCA_016195485.1 Candidatus Troglogloeales bacterium
TTAAAACCGGCAATCCGGCGTCATCAAAAATGCGGATCGTAATGGTCGATTTGGAGACCCCGTCCGCTGGAAGTTCTTTGGGCTCGGCGGTCATCTTCAACACCGCCATATTCCCCGGGACGGAAAGGGTAAGCGTCCGGGATTGCCGAAGGTTTCCGAAGCTATCATACCCTGTAACGTCAATCTTGTTTTCACCCACCTCCAGAGGAACAGCGATCCATTCAATCGCGGCAACCGGTTTCTCCTTGGAAACGACAACAGATCCAACATGGATGTCTGATATAGGCTTATCATTAACCAGAAGTTTAAAATCAATACCAGAATGACCGGTAACAATAAGGTTTGTGGCTCGGATCGGAATCAGCGCATGATTTGCTGGAAAGACAATCGCAAGATCAGGCGAGGCTGCGGCGACAAGTGCCCTTAAATCAAGAGATTCCTGTAGGGGCGCTGCTTGCCGCGCCCCTAATTTCGGCAGGGGCGCTAATTCCGGCAGGGGCGCTAATTCCGGCAGGGGCGCCCCTAATTTCGGTAAGGGCGCTAATGCCGGTAAGGGCGCTAATGCCGGTAAGGGCGCAGCAAGCAGCGCCCCTACGCCCTCATCGCCATTGTCTACCTCATCGCCATCATCCGAATCATCCCCTGCCTCCGCATCATCCATAACATGAACATCCATGAGGGCGGGTTCTAAACCCGCCCCTACATCAATCTTATCCTTACGTTCTTTGATGATCGGCTTCCATACCTCCTTTGGAACCGATGTGATTGTAAAGTTGGCCTTGTGAAGTTCGCCGGGTGTTAAATCAATAAAACGGGACTGTGGATCACCGGCAAATCGCGTGGAAGAGTCAGAGAGAATAAACTCGGGAGGAAGGGTAATCGGATCAACTTTTAGAACGTGAGTTGTTGGTTTAAGACCATAAATAGAGTATTTCCCATCTTGATCAGTTGAAGCCTGCGTGCCATCCTCCAAAATCAGCCGAACAGATGGAACCCCCGGTTCCCCTTCATTCTGATCTCCATCCCCATTCAGATCAATAAAGACTTTTCCAATAACGATTGCGCGATCCGTAAAGACCCCTGGCATGACTATAACTTTTGCAGTTGATTCGTTGGAAAATGTCGCGCCAAGGGTCGATGTGCCGGTTGCGCTGGCCCTATTAACGCCATCACCAATGATAGCCCCCGGGCCAACAACCGCCTTGTACGTAATGGTTACAGATTCTTCTTTGCCAAGTCGATTTGGGGTAGGGGTGGTACAACCCGTCCCAAAGGTGACCGGCCGCCCATTGATTGGATCAGCAAGGGGTTGCGGCGCCGTTGCGCCCGGCGGCACGCAAGTAGCGCTCCCCGGCAGATAGGAAATTCCGATTGGCGGCTGATCCAAGAGATGGATTCCCAGCACGGGCAGATTTGTCGATGTATTGGTAATTTTGACCGTATAGGTTATCAGGTCGCCGATTTCCGCCTGTTGTTTATCGGCCGTTTTTTGCACAAAGAGGATCGGCCCGGACGGGTCTAACGGGATATCAAACGCCACGGCCGTAGCAATTGTAACGGTCTGACCATAAGAGCCAAGGGGGTCTATTGTTCTGCCCCCCAGTGTGAGATTCGCCGGCGGCAGTACAGACGGAAACGAAAATCCGAAGGGCAAGTTAGAAACAACCACTTTGTATTGCCCCGGGGGCGCATCAAAGGAAAACCTGCCATCAACGCCTGTGATGACCGGGTTGATTATTCCAATCCCTGTAACAGGCTCGTTGTCCGGATCGACCAGCGTAACCGTCACGCCTGCTATCACTTTGTTGGTAACGGAATTAAAAACAACACCCGAAGGATCAATCAGGACATCTGCCTTCATCGCAGACTGATCAACTGGATTGACAAAACTAATATGGAGAGAGGAGTTGGAGAGAAGCGTCAGTTTCGCGTTATTTGGCGTTGCAAGACCTTTTGTCGGCTTGTTATTTTTCGTACCATTTCCTGCTGCCTGTGTCTCTTTTGGATTGACGCGCCAGGTTAATTGAGCGCTTTTTTCTGGCTTTGAGGAATCCACCGAGTTTGGGTTGGACAGGATCTCATAGGAAATCGTGGACAAAAAGATTCCGGTATTTTCTCCAGACTCGACAATATCAATCGCTTCTTTCTCCCCGGATTCCGGGGAATCCAGCGCAATATTCCCTATTGTTTCAGCAACAGATGAAAGATTGTTCAGGGAGGATGCGATGACTCGAACAAAAATAGTTTCCCCGGGACGATAAAAAGTTACCTTCGATCCCTGGGCGTTTGTGAAGATGACGCTGGCCGGACTTAAGGTGAGAACGATCGTTGTATTGCTATCGGTTGTAATAATTCCGGTTGAGGGATTGTGATCATTGTAAAAAATCTTGCCAATCAGTCGAATGGCTGTCTTGGAAGTCCATGGCAAAACTGAAACTTTCAGCTTCATTACCGTGACCTGATTGGGTAGCAATGTCCCCCCATTGTCCATGAGAATCATCCCAATCTCTTTAACCGTATCCCTTTTTTGCGCGAGAGGTTCTGAGTCAAACCAAACCCCGTCTATTTTATAAACTAATATCTCGTTTTGCGAGGTATCGGCTGTTGCCGTTTCAAAAATTGTATTGGGGGGAATAGGAAGAGAAATGAGAACGCTATGGAACGTTGTGAGTTTTCCTCCCGCGCCATTGACAGAACCTGTCATAACCGGCGTATCAATAGCCTCTGCCGTCGATAAACCGGCATTGGTTGTCTTTTGGGTATACTCGATAATCCCATCATTCTCAACCAGTGCTACCGGAACGACAGAGAGGGAAAGGATAACCGACGCCTCATTATTAACCTCAATGATATCTGTTTTAGCATCGGATGTTGACGGATTAACGGTAGAATGGACTGTCATCGTGATTGAGGCGGTCTTCCCTGATGGCGCTGTCTGGGGAATTTCCGCGAAGAGTACAATCGCGCGGGACTCGCCCATTGCCATCTCTTTGAGGAGCGTAATCGAGGTTTCGCCTGGATCTACGATTCCATTTCCGTTGGGATCATCGAAGAAGGTGATCTTTTGGGGAGTAAACTCGCCCCCGGATGCAAAGGCGAGGCTGATCGTGTCGGTTCCGTTTCCAGTATTGGTTACGATATGGGGAAATCGGACTTGTTGTCCCGGAGGGGCAAAAACAGGACCTGCATCTCCTCCATCCACGCCTGCAACATGAGCAACAAGGATCGCCACCGAATTGGATGTTGTCTCAGTTCCTAATCCAGTGGCTGTATCAAAATACGATCCCCTGGCCTGCATGAAGATAACGGTTCCGGCAGGCGAGAGTGCGTGCAGAGGCGCCGGGGATACGACCCCTGCGAGGATGAAACAAAGGACGAGAATGAGCCATAGCTTGCCTGATAATATCGCCTTTCTGCCTGATATTCCACACACACTGTCTCCTCAAGTTATTTCCCCCCTGCTCTCCATCCCCGCAAGCAACGTGACGACCGCAGGCGTCGCTACGCTGCCTGCGGTCGTCATCCCTTCTTAGTCAATCGTTACACTAAAGGAAACGGTTCCGCTCGCCCCGGAGGCAAGGGTCCCAATATTAAACTGCACGGAACCCTTGTTCCCACTAACTAATGTCCCCATGTCGCTATCCGATCCATCCGTCAAGGTTAGGGGGGGTGGGAATCCAGTCTGACTCATTGAGTTGGGAACATAAGTCGTGTTGACCGGAATCAACGGCCCCATTCGCGGCGGAAGAAGGGACGGCAACCCGAATGATCAGGAATGTTGACGCACCTGCGGCAAGATTGGTCACACTCGTAATCACAGCGTCCGCGCCGTTAATCAGTCCGTCGCCTCCGTTGTCCAGATAGATCGTCGTTAAGAATCCCGGCTGGGAATTCGTCGCGGCGAGGTTAATCTGCGACTCGGTCACATTCCCAACGTTCTTCAAGACATGGGAGTAAGTGGTTGCCGAACCCGCAGAGGCCTGGCCGTTCTGGTTTTGCAACAACGTAATGCCACGGATCGTATTGAGCGTAAACAGAGTTGACTCGGTATCCAACGCACCCGATGCCACAGAAACTGCCCTGATGAAGAGCGTACTCGTTGCGCCGCCAGCCCCTGTTGTTGAGATCGTCACACGGGCGATGATCTCAGTGCTCGTACCTGCGGGAAGCTGACCGGTACTGGTCAGAGGGGCGCCCGTTGGACTGCCGGAACTCCCCTGGAAGAACTGTATTGCCGTCATGTTGGACGGCAAGAGGCCTGGGGAAAAACTACCTCCCCCGGCATTGCTGAATTGAAGATTAAAGCTATCTGGGTTTGGCCCTGTGTTATGGACATTCAGGACAACGCTGACGGTCGTACCCGGATCCCCCGAAAAGGTTGCCGGGACGGTCAGATCAACCCCCGGACCGACAATCGCCGACAAAGTCTCGGTACCCGTGTCGCTGGGAAAGGGACTCGCAACCGAAAGCGCGGTAACCGTCGCGTTAAATGGCGCGCCGGTATTGCTCGCATTGGCTGGAATCGCCGCCTTCATAACAATGTCCAACGTCGCCGCCGCATTCATTGATCCTGTATCCGGTATACCGTCCCCGTTTGTATCCAGCAAGGGCGTAACTCCATCTGCGTTAAAGAACGAAAAGGTTGTACCAGATGGAAAGTTCCCATTCACCACAGTGATATTAAACCGATCGGCCCCGTTTCCATTGTTTGTGACCAGATTCGTAAACGACACAACCGATCCGGCATTCCCAGTGGCAACAGTACTATCCCCAATCGTTACAGATGGGATCAAGTTCACAGAGCTTACAGTGGTATTGCTACTCTGCGACGTAGCGCCAAGCCCATTATTAAAGTGCATTACGGCGGTATTGGTTATGTTTCCAACCTGGGCAGTCCCGTTCACAGTAACTTGCAACGAAAAGACGCCAGACTGTCCCCCCGTAAGCGCGGTTGAAAAGAGATAAGCTACCGCGTCAAAGAGTCCCGCACCCGGATTGGCTGTAACATACACATGTTCGCCAGCGTTGGTTACATGAAAGACCGTCTGGCCTCCTGCCGGAGTCGGCGTTCCTAAAAACGAAGTAAACGTCGTATTCGTCGGAATCAGGTCGCGCACCACATGTCTATCCACCGATGCACCACCATTAATCGTAACGGCCACACCGGTCGTGGATGTAACCCCTACGTTTGTGTAGTTAATCGTGTAATCCAGTGTCCCGTTGGGGTTCACCGTCAATGCAGAGACAGATTTTGCGAGAGAGATAATCGCCGTCGTTACGACCAGCGGAATTTGGGACAGTTCCCCGGACAACAATCATCTGGCTTTGATCCATGTCCAGCGTCACCGAGGTAATGGCCGGTTCTCCTGGGTTGGCTATTCCATTTCCGTTGTCGTCCCGAATAATGGTAATCGAGTTGAGGGTCACTGCTCCTCCGGCCACTGTAGCGAGATTGAATGTATCTGTCCCATTCCCTATATTCTTCACCGTATGGGGGAATTGGACTTCGTTTGCCGGCGCGCCGGATCGCGACTGCCCCGGTTGGGGGCTGACTGAAACCCCCGCGACTTGGGAAACGGTTATCGTAAACAGGTTGGATTGCGCCGTGAATTGGTTCCCCACGGAATCGTTATAGGTTGCCGAGGCCTGGTTTCCAACAACCGTTCCGGAAGGGGTCAAGGCCATCCCATGACTCGGGATGATGAAGACAAAAAAGACTGTGGCCATCATTATGCCCGCTAAGTGACGCAGCAGATTTTTATTTTTTATTGTTACCTGTTCCATGGCCATTCCCCCCTTTTTTATTATTTTTCGATTCATCACCACCCTACTACAAATAGCAGAGCCTAATTGGATCCTACCACATAAATCCTATTTGTCAAATGTTAAGTCATTTTTTAAGAAACCTGCAGTTCATACAGTAGCAACGGGTGTCAAAACTCCCCCCTGATAAGGGGGGTTGGGGGGTTATAACAACCATGTCAGAAAGACATTCAACCCCCTCAATCCCCCTTATCAGGGGGAAGGGCAGACAAGAAACGCCCAATTGCGGCAATTACTCACCCCCTACTGGTCCCTACTGTCTGAACTGCAGTTAAGAAACATAAAACTTTTTTACTCTAAGATAATCCATAGCAATCTCTGGTGGATTAGGCTTTCCAATGAGATAGCCTTGAATCAGATCGCAATGAATCATCTTTAAAAACTGCATTTGATCGGCTTCTTCCACCCCTTCGGCAATCACCTTCAGGTTCAGGCTATGTCCGAGGTGCGCAATCGCCGTCGTAATAGCCATGTCATTCGCGTCCGTGGGAATTCCACTGATAAAACTTTGGTCGATCTTAATGAAGGAAATCGGCAGTTGTTTGAGATAACCCAAAGATGAAAACCCAATACCAAAATCATCTACACCAATTAAAACACCCATTCCTGCTAATTCTGTGAGCACCCCCACCGCCTCGTCTGAATACTGCACGAGACTTTCTGTAAGCTCCAATTCCAGGGAACATGGATTCAGGCCGGATCGATTTAATACCTGTCTCACCTGACTCGTTAAATTCTCTCTTTGAAACTGCCTCGCGGAAATATTGACCGCGATTGAGAGATTGGGAGAGCCTTTCTGTTGCCACTCTTTACATTGCATGCAAGCGGTCCCAATGACCCACTCCCCAATGGGAACAATGAGTCCAATCTCCTCTGCAAGGGGAATAAACTCTTTTGGATGAACTAACCCAAGGCGCGGATGCTGCCATCGAACGAGCGCTTCAAAGCCGACAACACAATTGGAAGCCAAATCCAGCTTGGGCTGGTAATACAGTTTTAATTCGTTTCGTTCAAGGGCGTGGTGCAAACTGTTTTCCATTTCCACTCGAAATAACATGCTTTGATTCACCTCTTTGGAATAATACTGCCAGTTATTTCTTCCCTTCTCTTTGGCGCGGGAAAGGGCTGTTTCTGCGTGTTGTAGGAGTGTCTCCGCATCTCCCCCGTCTTCCGGAGAAAGGCTGATACCGATACTCACGGTGCTAAACAGTTCGTGATCCTCGATGACAACCGGTTTTGACATCATCTCCAATACGGTTTGAGCAATCTTTGTCAAATCCTGTCCCTTTGCCATATCCACACAGAGAAGGGCAAACGTATCCCCATCCATTCGCGCTACGGTATCCCCGACCCGAAGCATTGAAGACAATCGCTCTCCAATGGCTTTTAATAATAGATCCCCAATCCGATACCCCAAGGTGTCATTAACCCCTTTGAAATGATCGACATTCAAATAGCAGACACCCAGATGCCGATCATGAAAAGGAACCCGCGCGATCGCCTGATTCAAACGCTCTATAAACAATGATCGGTTGGGCAGGTGGGTTAAGGAATCCAGTCCAGCAAGAAAACGCAAATGCTCTTCGATTATTTTTCTCTGAAGTATCTCGGCCTGCAAAGTGACATTCTGATCTTGTAGCGTCCCTTCGGAGTTTGTAATACGCGCTATATCTTCCCGGAGTGCGCTGTTGGTCTGCGCAAGGGCGTCGGATTTCTTTTGAAGCGAATCCACCAACGATTGGTGGTGGATTTTTAATCTATGTTGTGACTTTAAGAGAACAATACAATAAATAATAACCAGAAGAAGAACCCCTAACACTGTTAGAGATGGATAAAAGACAAAACCTTCCTGAACCGCTTTTCCATAAAGCATGAACTCTCTCCGTGGGCGGCGTTCCTCCCCCTGAAATTAAGACTATCATAGTTTTATCGACCCCGCCTCTTAACTGGATGTGGGGGCCCGTCAGGATTCACCTTCGGTGAACCTTCGATGCCCCCACGCCCCACGCTCGGACGGGCAAAGCCCGATCCTCGCTTACATTACCTGCCCTCTTACAGAAAGGCTATCTCTTAATGAATCCCCCAATAAGTTACACGCTAAAACTACTGCCATAATAACAAGTCCCGGCACTGTCACCAAATGCGGCGCCAGCAGGAGAAACGATTTTGAATCACTTAACATCCCTCCCCAACTGGGCATTGGGGGCTGTATTCCGAGACCCAAAAACGAAAGAGAAGCCTCTGCCATAATCGCATGACCCATTCCAAACGCGGCCTCCACGATCACCGGCGCTAATACATTCGGAAGAAGATGGCGAAGGATCACGCGCCAAGGGGGTAACCCTATGGCAATAGCGGCTGCAACATAGTCCTCGCAGCGCACAAAAAGAATCTGTCCGCGAATCAGACGCGCATATCCTCCCCATCCTGAAATCGATAACGCAACGATAATATTCAATACAGACGGACCTAATATGGCAGCCATGACAATGGCCAACAATATCCCCGGAAAAGATAAAACAATATCAACCAAGCGCATTAAAATAGAATCAATTCTTCCGCCAAAGAATCCTGCGATGGAACCAATAAAAATACCCATAAAAACAGAAATCGTCGTGACGGCCAAACCAACCCCCAGCGAGACCCTTCCCCCGTAAAGAAGGCGGCTTAGTACATCCCGTCCCAGTTTATCCTGTCCTAATATGTGGGAGGATGAGGGAGCAGATAAACCCTGTTCCAAGCGGAGTTCAAACGGTGAATAAGGAGCAAGAAACGGCGCGAAGATGGCCGATAACATCAGCAGGGTCAAGATAGAACAACCGATGCGAACTCCTGTTTTCTTCATCTAGCGCCTCACCCTTGGATCGGCAATCGCATAGAGCATATCGACCAACAGACTTGTCAGCAGATATGTAAACGCAACGGCTAAGATACATCCTTGTACCAAAGGATAATCACGACTGTAGATCGCGGCTATCGTGAGTCGTCCCAGTCCCGGCCATGAAAAGATGGTCTCGGTAATAATCGCGCCGGTTAAAAGTGCGCCCCATTGCAGACCTAATACGGTAATCAACGGAATGAGCGCGTTGCGGAAGAGATGTTTTAAAACAACAAGATAGACTTCCGTGTCGCAACGCAGCAAAAATGCCAAGAGGCACCGCAAGTGTTACGGCAATCATCAGCGCCGCTACAGCAAGCTCTAATGTGGCAGGATAGCGCGAGAGGATAATATTAAACACCGGTTTCTTCTGACTGATGGATTGGCCCAAATCTCCCTGCAAAAGTGACAGGATAAAATGGCCGTATTGTTTTACGATCGGTTCGTCAAGATGGAGTGTCTCTCGGAGCGCGGCGCGATCGGAAACGGCCGCGGATTCTCCCAACATCAGATCAATCGGGTCTCCGGGAACAAGATGAATTAAAAAAAAGACACCTGTCGCAACGCCCAGCGCAATGGGAAAAATAGAGACAAGTCTTAAGATAAGATAGCGGGGCATTTGTTACCCGTCACAGATCATAGCAATGAGACGGCGTCCAAAAAATATCCCAACGCATGTGAGGACAATAATATAAGACGTAAAAATCCAAAAGAGGCGTATTCTTTCTTGAAACAGTATGTGCGCCACATCCAGAACAATCCCCGCCCCAATCAGACAGCCAATCGTAAAAACAAATTGAATAACTTTTTGCCATCTAGCCAGAAAGGGTTTGAATTTCATCCCCTCTATTTTCCCTCTTGCCAATACTGATAGGCTAAATGTGGGTTCCACATTGCGCCTGTCGCGGACATCACCGCATCAATTTCGCAATTTAAAAACTGCCGAATATGATCGGTGGTCATCACGCCGCCGACGCCAATAATGACAAAATCGTATTTCTCTTTTTGTCTTAACACCACAACCCTTTTGGCCTGCTCTATCGCACAGCCCCGGATAACCGATCCGCAGATCCCCGAACGAAGCCTTCCCGGCAGTGCGGAACTTCCATCGGCATTCACGACCTCAAACGAAAGGGTGTTTAAGCTGGAAATGGCATCAATGTGAGGCGCATTGGCCTTCACCACTTCCGCAAGTTTTGTAGTGTCTCGGACATAACCGATCTTGATAATCAGGGGAACGCTGCCTATTGCCTGTTTTACAGCTTTGGAAATCGTTGAGGAAAAAATCGGATCGGTAAAGACAGACCCTTCACCACCCACAACATTCGGGCAAGAGAGATTGATCTCAATGATATCAGCACCCGCATCAACGGCAAGAGACGCGCCCTTTGCGTAGTCATTCGCAAGATTTCCCTGATCCGGCGTTCCCACCACGCTGACGATTAAGACCTGTCCTTTTCCCAATCCCCGTTTTGCTTTTTGAATATCTTCCTGCCACATTTTTGGATCGCGCGACGGCATTCCAAACGAATTGGTAATGCTGATTTCATCTATGACAGAAGGCTGTTTCGTCGTTGCCAATAATCTGTTTCCAAAATCCTGTTCTTTGATGAGACCTTTTGTTTCTAAGAAAATGCAGTTGGGATGCGGGTGACTCGGCGTGGCAACCGTGCGAACCGTCTTGTAGACTAAGAGGTCAAAACCCAAAGAGGCGTAGGCTAAAATCCAATTGGCATTTAAAAGCGGGCCTGCGGGAACGCCTAAACGGGAGTTAACCGCAAACCCTAGAAAGGTGTGTGTGGGAGAGATGACCCGTTGCGGCGGGGCCTCCTGAATGAACGGCCCTTTTTGATAGTTGTCCTCGTAAGAGGAAGCAATGTCGTATGTACCATCGTGACGGCTCATGACTGTGTTGATTGGGGGAGAGAAATATCCCGCAAGGACAATTGCATTGCTTCACTGTTTAGCGGCATTTTGTCAAATATCAAATAGTCTGCCTTTCATCTTACGGTCAAAGAATGAATAAGGATGGGCTTTAAACCAACTCGAACACGTTCAAAGGCACAGTTTTTAAGGGTTGCCCGCCCCCATGAACAAGCTTACGAATCCTTTCCGTCGTCTCACGCGAAAAGGTTGCTTCCCCGCAACGCTCACAGACCTGTGATGGAATATGCTCCACCATGACACACTGACCTTCCACGGTAAAGAGTTCGTTCATAAATTCGGGCTTGGTGGCACAGTGGCCGCAGACATGGCATCTAAACATCGCTACCTCCGTTTCCGGTAATCAATCCACTCATTCAGGTTAGGCTCATAAATCGTGATAATCTTTGTTAAATCCGACTCCGCGTATGATACCTGAAAGTGCAAGGGGCGTAAAGAGGCGATCGTGCCAAAACACAGACCGCTGGGCGAATACTTATCGTGTCCGGATATTCTTCAATCAAGCGGTCAATCCTCTGTCTGAATTATGGGGAGTATTATATTTTTTAAAAATCTCATTGCCCCCTTCAGTTGATCTTCATTCGGGAAATCTATTCCCTATAGTGCGTTTTAGACCGAATAGAATCAATTGCCAAAAAGTAATAGGCCAAGCCCGCAAGGGGAAGGGGGGTTACACCTTTTCGATGACCAGTTTATAATGACCGTCAGGCGTTGCTGCAATGTCCAAAATCTTATGTCCTTCCGATTCAACAGACCGAGGCACATTGTCTTTGGGCGCGCCATCATCAATAATGACCTCTAACACCTGCCCCGCATCCATCTCTTCCAGCTGTAACTTCGTCTTCACAAAATTCATCGGACAGGCCACACCAGAAAGGTCCAAATGAACAGCCACAGACAACAACCCCCTTAATCCCCCTTCGTTAAGGGGGAATTCATCCACCCCGACTGGCGCCACCTTTTTTAACTTCATGCTGGCGTCCATCTGATCGTACGCCTCTTTACATTCCAAAAGAAAAAGATCGGCTAACGGTAGGGGCAAATAATCATTCGCCCCTACCACAAAATCGGCCCATTGTCCAAGTGATTTTGTAAATTGTTCAAACCGCTCGGAGAGTATCCCCTGTTCCACCAGTTTGTGCTGAAATTCTTTTAATATCTGGGCGAAGTCAGTGGACTCTATGCCAAAGGGAATCAATAAAGCACGACAGGACAGTAAGATTGCATCTTTCATTCTAGTGATTGCTTGATCTGCTTGTCCACGCCGCAACTCTAATTCCGCTGACTCCAACGACTGCCTGCTCGTGCGAAGGTAATTTTCAATCAGATCAATCATCGTCCCCGCGCATTCCCCAGGACCTAAATCATCCAGATGAAAATCTGCTTCAGCTTTATAATCTCGGTAAAATTCCGGAGCCGCTTCCGGCTTGGGAAGTTCTGTGAAGCGAGTCAGTTTCGTCGAGATCGCATCGGCCCCAAAGCGCGCAACAAAAGGATTAAATAGCTCTTCCGGCTTTCGGTTCTCGCGGAAGATTCGGACAATCTCCATCACCGCCTGCGGAACATGCTTGGCCGGCAGTTTAAGTTTCGGTCTTCCGAGCGCGGGGGTATCGGCATTGACCCCTCCGCCCAAATGGAGTTGATAATGCGGCGCTAACTTTCCATTGACTTTCTTTGCCACCCCATGAAGACCAATGCCAGCAATATGGTGATGGGCACACGAATTGGGGCAACCGGAGATCCGAATACGAAGCCCGTCCACATCTTCGTAGTCGGGTAACTCTTTTGCGAACGTATCAACAATCGCCGCGCCAACGCCCATAGACGATGTCAACGCCAATTGACAGCTATCCGCGCCAGGACAGGCAATGACGTCCACCGCCTTCTCCGCGCCCGACCCACTCAATCCCACCTGATCCAACGCCGTATAAAGTTCAAGAAGAACTTCAGGTCGGATGCCATGCAGAATAAAATTTTGCTGATGGGTTGCGCGGATTTCCATCGGCCCAAATTGATCCACAATATCGGCCAATCCACGAAGCTCTTCCACCGTAATATCGCCTAGTGTTAATTTGATCTGTACAGACGCGGTCTTTGGCCCAAATGTTACATTGGTGCGAACCCATTTTTCATAGTCGGAGTGACCGGGTGGATGTGACGGCCATGCCGATTTGTTTACCGCGACCGCAGGCGTCGTCACGCTCATCGGGAGCGGTATGACTGCAACCCCTCGTAGGGGCGGATAGACCTTGCCCATCTCGGTACAGTTTGCAATCTCTTTTGCCACTTCCGCCTTAAACTTTTCAATCCCCCATTTCTCCAATACGAATTTCATCCGCGCCTTGCTTCGGGTCTTCCGATCTCCATTGGCATCAAATATCTTTAAAATCGCTTCGCAAGTGGGCAGGATATCTTCAAAAGGAAGAAACTCGGAATAGAGCTTAGCCAGCCGCGGAGAAGACCCCAAACCGCCGCCTACATAGGTTCGAAAACCATACTCAAGCATCCCATTTTGTGCACGACTCTCCGCGATAAAGCCAATATCATGAATCGCCGCCATTCCACATTCGCTTCGACATCCTGAAAATGAGATTTTAAATTTACGCGGCAAATCCTGATTGATCGGGTTTCTCAACAGATGGTACGCCACGGTTTCAGCATAAGGCGACACATTAAATAGCTCGGTTTGGCAGACACCAGCAAGATGACAGGAGGTGACATTGCGTACCGTATTGCCGCAGGCCTCGCGCGTGGTTAAGCCTGCCTCGGCCAGTTTGGTCAGGACGGATGTGATGTCATTGAGTTTGACAAAATGAAACTGGACATCCTGTCGCGTAGTGACATGGCCTTTTCCCGGCGGCGAGTAATCTTCAATCACCTCGGCGAGCGCGCGCAGTTTTTCGGAATTGAGGATGCCTGATGGTATCTTGACACGAACCATCTGAACCCCTTTTTGTCTTTGCCCGTAGACCCCCTGCTGCAAGCGAAATTTTTTAAACTTCTCTTCCGGAATTTCGTTATTTTGGAGGCGTTTTACCTCTCGGCCAAAAGCCGCAATCTCTTTAATGAGCTCTTCTGGAATCGTTTTTGCCATAGCATATAATACGCCCCCTCCATCAAAACGGTCAACAGGCGCCCCCTCCTTCAACCATGGAACGAGCCCTATTTTAATAGTATCAATTTGTTTGCTAAAAGGCGCATGTCAGCATCGCTCCAATTTCTTGCGCCCAGGATTCGCTCCCTGATAATACCCTTTCGATCGATCAGGACAGATGTCGGGACAACGCGCGCATCATAGACCTGATTCACTATGAATTGATTGTCTAATACCACTGGAAATGTAAAATGGAATCGTTCTACAAAGTCACGCACATTATTTTCTTCCACCGTATCAATGGAAACCGCAAGAATTTCAAAATCATCGCGCTTGTAATGTCTGTAAAGTGTTTCCATGGAAGGCATCTCCGCTTTGCAGGGATCGCACCAAGTCGCCCAGAAATTAATCAGGACAACCTTGCCGCGAAACGCAGAAAGGGATAACGTGTCACCTCGTAGACTTTTTAACGTAAACTCTGGGGCAACTTGTCCAATATCAACACCGCTTTGATTTGAACAGGCTGTCAGCCATAGAAAACAAAGAAAGAAAATCATTATCCGTAGGGGCGAGGGATGCCTCGCTCTTACATTTATCATTATTTAATTTTCCCTGATCGCAGCGCTTCCAATGCCTTTTTCACCATCTCGGACTCCTGCGATCCGGGCGGGAGCGCGCGAAAAGTCTCCGTCCAGGAGACTTCCGCCTCCGCAAGCCGCCCCATCTGCACCAAAGCCATCCCGCGCCCCCAGTTAATAGAGGGGTCTTGCGGCGAGCTGATCATCGCTTTATCAAAATGTGACAGCGCCTCTTTTGCAATCCCCTTATCTCCCGGTGAATGGGTTCTCAGTAAAATCTCTCCCAGAGAAGCATGAGCCGTTCCATTGCGTTCATCTATTTCTAATACTTTTTGCCACGTTTTTTGGGCATCCTCCCATCGATCCAAAACCATATAGGACCGACCCAACATCATCTGCCCATTGATATCGTTTGGATTTGCCTTGAGCCTTGCTTCTAATCGGGCCACCATCTTGACAGGATCGGGCATGCCGGTTGGGCCTGCTTCGGCGCCTTCCGTACTTCCTTCAGGAGGTGAAGATGCCATCTGATCCTTGCTGATCTTGCCATGGACAAGCGTGGAGACCCCAATTGCGCCAACAATAATCCAAATACCCATTCCCAGCATCAGCCCCCAGGGACGGGCAAAACTTCCTCTAGCCCCCTCTTTGGTTAAAGAGGGGAGATTCCTCTCCCCTTTACCCAAAGGGGAGGTTGGGAGGGGTTTCTGTATCCCCTGCCCTTGCGAATCAAGTATATGTAAAAGCCGGTGCTCGCTTGTCACCTTAATACGATTGTAATCATCCGCCGATAATTTTTCCTGTGCATAATCAATCTCTAATTCCGACATGGTTCTCAACAAGGCATTCTTTTCAATCGATAAACTAACCTGCTGTTCGTCCAAAATTGCTTCCTCTCCCATCAGTATGGGCCGTTTGTAAAAACGTGCCAATGGATAGAGCAATACAATGATGACCACCGCTAAAATCAATCCAGTCAAAATCGAAAGCGTCATTTTTCTCCTGTATTATAAGACGCAAGCGCCTCCGCAATCCGTTTCTGCCCCGCATCATCAATAGGGACAATCTCAGAAGGTGTAACCGGAGTTGCTTGTTTTACCCAAACACAAATTTTACGATAGATCAAAAACCCTGCCACCCCCAGCAGCAAAAACGGCCCAAACCAAATCACTTGGTTGATCCCCTTCACCCGTGGTTTCAATACAATAAAATCGCCATAGCGACTTATAAAATAGGCGCGAATTTCATCTCCCGATTCTCCTGCAATCACTCGCTCTCGCACAATCGCGCGCATCTGTGAGGCCAGCTCCGCATTGGATTCCCAAACCGATTCCGACTGACAAACCGCGCAACGAAGCGTTTTAGAAATCTCTCGTACTTTGCTTTGAACTTGTTCTTCCGTAAGGGGCGCGGCAAATACGATTGAGGAGAAAAATAAAAGGAAAAAACATATCTGAAAATAACGGTAACGCATTTTTACCCCTTTAGCGCCTCCCCTTTGAGCAACGGCTCAATAATATCTTCAACTACATGGGTGTAATTTTGTCCGATAATCGGCCCAATTGATTTGTGGCGAATCATCCCCTGCTTATCAATAACAAACGTCTCTGGCACGCCATATATGCCGTAATCAATAGAGATCTTCCCGGAAAAATCACGGACATGCTTGAAATTGTTTCCATGCTTTGCAAGATATTCTTTCGCTGGATTTTCTTTATCTTGATAATTAACGCCAAGCATTACAAATCGAGGATCTTGCGCGTATCGTTGATTGATCTCCAATAGAGATGGATGTTCCAATGCGCATTCTGTACACCATGAGGCCCAGAAATTCAGCACGACCACTTTTCCCTTATAATCCGAAAGCCGCATTTCTCGCGGGGCACGTTGCCCTTTTTCTTCATATAGTTCAGGCGCAATAAAATCAGGCGCGGGGGTATTTACAATGACTGGCGGAATATAAGAAGGATTCCCGTAGAGGCCATGATAAAAAACAACAATGAGGCATAAAATAGCCAGGGGAAGAAATACTTGCCATGTCTTGATGGAGGATCTGTTCATGTTCTTTTCATTCGTCTACAAAATGTACAGGGAAGGGACATTATACGTGGGAACGGATTGGTGTTCAAGATAGCGTTAGGTTTCTGATCCTAACCGTGAAATTGACAATCTCTATCTTGTTATGCTATCCGTGTCATCGGTACCAAATTGGTACCATTTTAATTTTATAAGGAAAGGGAGGGTGCAAAATGAATAAGGTAAAATTATTACCTGCTGTTTTTTTGGGGTTGGGTCTTTCTATTTTTTTATGTTCCATTTCAATACCGGCCTTTGCCGCAGACAACCTGTTGCTCTCAAATGCGGTCTTTCAGGAGGTAGAAGTTGTCAACGCGGATGGGAAGAAGG
This sequence comes from Candidatus Troglogloeales bacterium, assembly GCA_016195485.1. Taxonomy (GTDB): domain Bacteria; phylum Nitrospirota; class Nitrospiria; order SBBL01; family SBBA01; genus JACPZM01. Next base: position 16,724 of record JACPZM010000012.1, read on the forward strand.
AAATCAAACGGGTACCGGCGGACACGGCGTTGCCGGGTTCCGAGTTAATCTATGTTATTACCTATAAAAACAGCAGTGATAAGCCCGCAGAGGATGTGGTCATTAACAATCCCCTTGCGAAGGAGCTTCTCTATAAAGATAAATCCGCCAGTGGAGAAAATGCTGTGGTTTCCGTTTCGGTAGATGGTGGAAAACACTATGGAGATCTGGCAATACTGCGGATCCCAACGACAGAGGGCGCTTCGCGTCCTGCAGAAGTCAGCGATATAACAGACCTGCAATTTAAATTAAGTAAGCAGGTTTTACCCCAAGAAGAAGGAACGATCAGCTTCCGTGCCAGCATCAGGTAAATGAATTAGCTAATTAGCAAGGATCGGGCTTCGCCCGTCCGAGCGCGGGGCGTGGGGGCATTTGGAGCGAAGCGAGCAAGGCCCCCACATGTAATGGAGCTGGCCGGGATCGAACCGGCGGCCTCCTGATTGCGAACCAGGCGCTCTCCCAACTGAGCTACAGCCCCATCTCACGCTGCCCATCCCCACCTAACCTCCCCTTGAAGGGGAGGAATAAGTCAGTAGCGGATTCTATGATAGCCCAATCAGATTGTCAAATTTAAAATTGACTTTTATCGCATAATTCGATAGATTTGTGCCTGTCCAACAATGGAGGAAACTGTATGGATCGGCCTTGGATAAATCATTACGATACGGGGGTTCCAGAAACAATTAACGTTCCTTCTGTTCCGGTCTTTCAGTTCTTGACCGACGCCGCCAAGGCCTTTTCGGATAAAACCGCAACGCAATTTTATGGCAAGACGACATCCTATAAAGCGTTAGAGGAAAAGGTTAATAAGTTTGCGAATGCGTTATTAAAATTAAACGTAAAAAGGGGAGATCGCGTTGCGATTATGTTGCCCAATATTCCGCAGTGCGTTATTGCCTATTATGGCGTATTAAAAGTCGGCGCAATCGCCGTCATGACCAATCCCCTTTACGTCGAACGAGAGCTTTTAGTCCAACTCAAAGATTGTGGCGCGGAAACAATCGTTACCCTTGATATCTTCTGTCATCGGATTGAAACAGTCTTTGAAAAGACCCCCTTAAAACATGTTATTTTAACGTCGGTGGGCGACGCCCTCCCATTTATCCTCTCCCTATTTTATCCTATGAAGATCAGGAGAGAAGGCCCATCCTTAAAACTTCCTAAACGACCTTATTTGCATGATATGAAATTACTGATGAGGGCAGAATCGGAGAACGTGCCGCAAGTCATTGTATCCCCTTCTGATTTGGCATTGTTACAATATACAGGTGGGACTACCGGAGAACCCAAAGGGGTGATGCTGACCCATCAGAATCTGGTCGCAAATACGCTTCAGTGCCGCGCATGGATGCCAGAGCTGAAAAAAGGGGAAGAGGTCTTTTTGGCCGTCATTCCGTTTTTTCATGTATATGGTATGTCTGCCTGTATGAATCTGGCGATTTCTTTGGGAGCGCGTTTGGTTCTCCTCCCGCGGTTTGCGACACGCGATGTCTTGAAAACAATACAG
>JACPZM010000092.1 GCA_016195485.1 Candidatus Troglogloeales bacterium
CACTAGTTCCATTTGTTGAACATTCAGTCACCCTTTCTATTGTGACATACTAGTTTCCACTCTTTTTCACACTTTTTGTGATGTCAACTACATCAGTGGGGAAAAGACTGCATGGAACACAGGAAAGGGGCGTGCAACAGGGTCATTCCGTATCTGGACATATTCTCATTGTGGAGATTGATCACAAAAAGGTTGGTTTTATTGTGGATCGTGTCGAAGATGTGGTTGTCATTGAAAAGAATTCGGTGCAATCGGCGCAAAATCTCATTGAGTTGCCTCTTCCCGTCATTGAAGGGGTGTTCCGATATAAGGATCGGCTTATTTTATTGCTTTATTTAGAACGACTCTTTACGGAAGCTGTGCGGAATCTGATTACAGAGGCGGCACAACAACAAGGAGGGTAGTATCGTGGAAGAAAAACGCATCATGGAAAAAACTCCAGGGCCGACTGCCTCGCAGGGTGCGTCACCCTCGCGAAGCGGGCGGCTTCTTGCTCGGATAATGGGCTTGACTTTGTTTATTCTACTTTTAGGTTTCGGTCTGTTTTATATGCTATTTGGCCCTACTGATGCAGAAAAGCTTTATCTCGGTTTGGGTGCGGTTCTCTTTCTATCCGGTGTCATTACTTTTGCTGTATATATAACAGTGCTGCTTCCAGTAAGAAACTTAGGGAGACGGATTCTGGAAATTTCCGATGGGGATCTCTCCGGACGATTAAACCAGTTTGGGAATGATGAAATCGGCGCGATTGCGTTTGGCTTTAACCGCTTTGCGGAACGGCTGACCGGGATTGTCCCCCAGATATTTTCGGCGGCTCAAAAGGTTTCGACGACTTCTTCAAATCTGATGGTAGGAAGCCGGGAGATTATGCAGGGAGCGGCTGTACAGGTGGATGCCATCGAAGCCACGTCGATCTACATTGGAGAGATGAACGGGCGTATTTCCAACATGACCGATGCCTCTTCTAAACTTGCGATCTCCTCAAAAGAAAGCGCCAATGCAACGTATCAGATGACCTCTGCGGTAGAGGATATTGCGAAAAATACCACATTTCTAGCCGCATCAGTGGATGACGCCTCTACGGCAATCCTGGCGATGTCGTCGGAGATTCAAAAAATAGACAAGAACGTGGAAAACCTGTTGATTGAGGCGGAATCGACCTCGGCCTCTATGATCGAAATGGATCAGTCTCTGAAGGGAACGCGGATGAATATTTTGGAAATGGTGGAATTGGCGCACGAGGTAAACTCCAACGCGGATTTGGGCCGAAAGAAGGTGGAGCTCACGCGTGACGGAATTTCACGGATTAAAACCGATTCGAAAGCGGTGTACGAAGCGGTTCGTACTGTAGAGAGGCAAACGGGAAATATTGGAAAGTTCCTTGATGTGATTGATGACATGGCCGACCAAACCAACCTATTGGCGCTGAACGCTGAAATCATTGCCGCACAGGAAGGAGAACATGGGCGGTCTTTTTCTGTTGTGGCCAACGAAATTAAAGAGTTGGCCGAGAGAACTGCCGCATCGACCCACGAGATACATGAAATTATTCGGGCCTTGCAGTCTCAGGCAAAAACGGCTGTAGAGGCGATTGAAATTGGCAACGGGCGGATTGATGAGGGAGTGACCCTATCGAAATTCGCACAGGAGGCGTTGGAGAAGATATACGACAGTATTAATCGTTCCACACAGCGCACGACCATGGTGGCCAACACCATGGAGGAGCAATCCCGTGTGGTTCGGCAGGTGGGGACATCCATGATGCGCGTCAATGAGCGGGTCCAGGAGATTGCGAAGGCGACGGGTGAACAAGACAAAAAATCGGAGAAGATTATCGAGGCGGCCTATCGAATGAAATCGATTACCGAATCGCTTCAGGAGGCGATGCTGCCGCATTCCAGAGGGATGAAGAAGGTGAAAGAGGTTGCCGAAACTGTTTCAAGAATGGCGCGGGAGATTGCGGATGACACCCTGAAACAAAAGGGGAAAAGTGAAGAGATTGTGCGTGCCATTGATCAAATCAAGAGGGTGACACGCGAAACGGTGGATACTGTGGAAGGGGTCGGGAATTCGGTAGAGGAGTTAATCCGAGAGGCTGCACTTTTAGAAAAGGATATATTTGACGTGCAATCTAACTTTCGGTAGGGATGGGCGATTCATGAATCGCCTCTACAGATGGAAGGAATGTTAATGGAAAGCGAGTTGGCTGTTTCAGAAAAAAAAGAAGAGAGTACGATGTTGGTGGTATGTCCCCATTGCCAGACGAATATTAAGATACATGTCGATTTATCCCTTAAGTTAGAAGTGCCGGTAGAGGTGTTAGTAGAAGCGCCTGCAGAGGTGCCTGTAGAGACGTTGGCAGAGGCGCCAGTAGAAGAACCGGCAGAGGCGCCGGAAACGGTTTCGGATCCTTATGTGCCGAAGATCGCGCAGCCACTTGAATTTCAATTAGATGTAAAGAAGGTTGCCATTGCCATCAATGGCGAGGGAACGCGGGAAATTATCAAAGAAATGTTAGAGGATGCCCAATTTGAAGTAAACGATGTTGCTTCGTTAGAGGCTCTTTTTGCCCTGTTAAGGCAATGCCAGCCTGCAACGGTTTTGGTTGATTTAAGTCTTCCTGGCGCTACAGAGATTCAGCTTTCCGAGGCGATGGCAAAAGAGCTCTCTCCCAATAAGGCAAACCTTCTATTGGTCTCTCCAGGCTATGGCAAAGCGATGATCTCTCCCGAAATACAGGTCCCTTTTTCAGGTGCGGATGGTTATATCGAACGAGGCAATATTCAGAAAGATCTGATTCATACAATTAAATCGTGTCTTGGTTTGGAGACTGATTTTTCTATTTCGGAAGAGAAGGTTTCCAAAGTCGCGCAAGAGGAACCGCAAGTGCAACCGGAAGAGAAGCTGGAAGAGGAATCTTCCTTCTCCTTATCTCCTCCAATGCCGGTTATAGAGCGTGAGAAAGAGGAGGCGGCGCCGATTTCTCCCGTCGAAGAAATAGAGGCGGTTCGCGTTAGCCCTATCCCTGTTGAGGAATCGCTCCTACCTCCCCCTCTCCGTCCTGAAGTCAATCAAAAGGAGTTGGAATCTGCGAAGCGTTTGGCCCGAATTATCGTTTCAGATATTATTCTCTATAACGAGAAAAAAGTGGAGGAAGGGGTATTGCACGGAACGTTTTATGACCTTTTGCAGGAGGAGATTGAAGAGGGCCGTCAGCATTACACCTCCCGTGTTTCTTTAGAGATTCAAAAACAGAGAGATTATCTTGGGGATGTGTTTGAAGACTTTCTTAAAAAAAGAAGGACGGTTTCCGCGTAAGGGTGACGCATGCGTCGCCCCTACAGGTAAAATATGACAAATCTTAAATCAGAAGAAATTGCGGATCAGCTTAAAAATGGCGATTTTCCAACTCGCTTGACTATTCTAAAGTCACTTTCTGAAACAATAGAAGAGGCGGAAATCGTGCTGATTATAGAGGCGATGGGGGATAGCGAATGGCAGGTTCGAAAAGAGGCCGTTGCCGCTATAGCAAAGGCTGCGGATAAGGATAAGGGGCCGATTATTCAGCAACTGCTGGATCGCATTTCCAAAAATGATAATGTCGGGAGGAGAAACGCGGCTGCGGATCTGTTTGTGCAGTGGGGCAAGGACTCTGTCTTACCGCTTCTTTTAAATTTAAAAAAAGTCAACGAAGACACCCGGAAGGTCGTTATTGATGTGTTGGGAGAAATTCGAGATCCGCGCGCCATCCCCTCCCTTTTGACCGATATTTTAGGCACCGATTCCATCGAAGAAACCTCTGCGGGCTTTGCGGACAACCTTCGCTCCGCCGCGCTGGAGGCTATTGGCAAGATAGGCCCCCCTGAAGGAGTGAAACAAGTGGTGCCCTTTTTAAAAAAGGAGAACCCTTTACTTGCCTTTTCGGCGATTAAGGCATTGGAGTTGATGGGGTCTCCAATGGCCACGCCTCACTTGATTGAGATAGCACAAGAAAAGATGTTCAAACGAGCCGCTTTGGAGGCGTTGGGTGTTATTTCTGATATTAAAGCGCTTCCTTGTTTATTGGCCGATTTTCATTCCGAGTCCGAAAACATACGCCGAGTGACCTTAAAGGCCCTTGTTACTTTAGGATTAAAACAGAAGGATGAAAACAGGGAGCTTTTCCGGAAATTGTTCCGAGAGGTTTATGATGAGCGGGATTATCTCTTTTTAGCTTCTG
>JACPZM010000094.1 GCA_016195485.1 Candidatus Troglogloeales bacterium
GAAAAGCGGGGAGCTGGAGCCGATGTTGAATAAGGTATCGCAATCTTATGAGAACGAAGTCGAAACAACCATCACCACGCTAACCTCGCTGCTTGGCCCCTTTATGATCCTTGCCATGGTGGGAGTTGTTCTTTTCATTGTCTTAGCCGTACTCCTGCCGATTTTTGATCTAAGCCAGATTGTAAAGTAAGGGCGCTGCTTGCCGCGCCCCTACAGCCTCCCAATCGCTTCCATCACCGCGTCTACAATTTTTCGGGATGTTTCGATTGACTCGGGAAGGGCGTAGAACCGATTCATATCAAGTGGCGCGCCAAACGTAATCTCTGTTGTCTTGCCGATGCGGGGGAAAATAGAACCTTTTGGCAGAATACGCTCGACCCCGCGCATACGAACGGGGATAATACTTTTGGGGCGGGCGTCATAGATTATCTTCCCCACACCGGACTTCCCCTTCTGCAACTGCCCTGTTGTGGATCGGGTTCCTTCAGGGGCAATCAGCACCACCGAGTTTTGTAATAACGCTGTCATTTTTGTAATTGCCTTCAAATCACGTTTCCCCCGCGAAACGGGAAAGGCTCCCCATGAGGCAATGATGTTGCGGATAATTGGGAAGTCAAAAAGCTCCTCTTTTGCCGGGGCACGCCACCAGATTGGAGAAAAAAACGGCATTGCGGTTACGCCGACGAGAAAAGGATCAATGGCCGAAATGTGATTATACAAAAGCATCACCCCCGGTTCTCCCTTCCGTGGAATATTTTTACTGCCAATCACCTTCACACGGTTTAATCCTTTGAAGATCAATAACCAGAAAGAAAGCACAATCGCATGCCAACAATTGATTAAAAAGCCCGGAGCGCTACTCATGATGGAGTGGGTAAATGCCCCCTGAACAAGGGGGGATTAAGGGGGATGTTTTCCCCTGGTGTGTAGAGATGGCATAGCACCCGATGCGACGCGCCCTTCTGCGTGGTTCCCGGATAACGCTCTTTACAGATCGGCAGGGCTTGGGGACATCGCGGATGAAAATGACATCCGGACGGGGGGGCAATGGGAGAAGGAATATCCCCCTCTAAGTGAACGCTCTCCTTATTGGTCTTTGGGTCAATCTTGGGTACCGCCGATAAAAGCGCCTGCGTGTAAGGATGTAACGGCGTCTCTAATACCTCGTCTACCTTTCCATACTCAATGATGCGGCCCAGATACATGACCGCGACCTCGTCGGCAAAATACTCAACAATCGAAAGATTGTGGGTAATAAAAAGAAAGCCCAGCCCTAAATGTTCCTGAAGATTCTTGAGCAGATTTAATATCTGGGCTTGAACGGAAACATCAAGCGCCGAGGTTGGCTCATCGCAAATAATCAGTTTCGGCTTAACGGAAAGCGCGCGCGCAATTGAAATCCGTTGACGCTGTCCCCCTGAAAACTCGTGTGGATAACGCCCCTTGGCATCGATTGGAAGCCCGACCTGCTCTAATAGCTGATCAATCTTATCGGGGATCTCGGCACGATTTGTCTTTTGAACCCAAAGTCCTTCGGATAAAATCGCCTCGATGGTCATCCTGGGATTTAATGACGCATATGGATCCTGGAAGACCATCTGAAACTCGTTGCGCATCTTGCGCAACGCTTGTTTGGAAATCGCCCCAAGATCAACACCGCAAAAAGAGACGAGTCCCCTTGTCGGCGTAATCAACTGAAGAATGGCCTTGCCGGCCGTGGTCTTTCCGCAGCCTGATTCGCCAACCAACGCGACAGTCTCCCCGGCTTTAATTTCAAAAGAAACGCCGTCAACCGCTTTAACGAAGGAGGTGGCAGAACGAAACAGACCTCTATGAATCGGGAAATGAACGGTGAGCGCCGAAACTTGCAAAAGTGGCGCAGCCACTGCGAGGGGCAGAGAAGGATTCACTGCGTCTTTTGCCATGTCGTATTGTTTTTCTGCGGACCCTTCCCCATCGTCCCATATTGGCCCCGTAGGAGAAAATGAGTTGATAGCAGGTTCCGTATCATAGAGGTGGCATAAAACGCCTGCCTCCTCCCTATCTTCCGCCTTGATCCATTTAGGAGGCGTAGGCTCGCAAATCTCCCAGGCCCAATCACAACGGTTTGCAAACCTGCAGCCGGGAAAGGGGCTCGCAAGAGACGGGACGGCGCCGCGAATCATAGTCAGCTGTGATCCTCTTTTTGACTTATAGGGTAATGAATCAAAAAGTTTTTTAGAATAGGGATGCAGGGGGTTCTCGAAAAAAGAGGCGCGATCCGCCATCTCCACAATCTGGCCAGCATACATGACGGCCACTTTATCCGCAGTTTCAGAGACCACGCCTAAATCATGCGTAATCAGTAAAACCGCCATCCCGCGCGCCTTTTGAAGGGTTCGCAACAGGTCGAGTATCTGGGCCTGAATCGTGACATCGAGCGCGGTGGTCGGTTCATCGGCAATCAAAAGATCCGGCTCTCCCGCCAAGGCCATTGCAATCATCACCCGCTGTTTCATGCCACCAGACATCTGATGCGGATATTCAAAATAACGGTGATCTGGATCGGGCATTCCCACCTGATCTAAAAGCGCCAATGCCCGCCGATAGGCTCCTTTTTTGGTTTCAGAAAAATGATGCAAAATCACCTCGGCAATCTGATTCCCAATCGTCATCACGGGGTTTAACGCCGTCATCGGCTCTTGAAAGATCATGGCAATCTTCCTGCCGCGATTCTGCCGCATCGCCTTTTCCGGCAATAGCGATAAGTCGGCGCCATTCAGGATTACTTTTCCAGAGACAATTTTCCCCGGGGGAGGGACAAGGCGCAACAGTGAAAGGGCCGTCATTGATTTTCCACATCCGGACTCCCCCACAAGAGAGAATATTTCTCCCCGGCGAATATCAAACGAGATATGATCCACTGCGCGCACCACACCTTCATCCGTGTAAAAATAAGTGCGAAGCTCTTTTACTGAAAGAACCGTTTCGCTCATAAAGACTTACCTCTTAAACGCGGGTCCAATGCGTCCCGAACGGCATCGGAAAAAATGTTTGCGGACAAGACCAATCCAAACATCATCACAAAGGCGGCTAAAAGCGACCACCAGACAATCGGTTCACGCGCCATCTCCAGTCGTGCGCTGTTAATCATGTTACCCCACGAGATCATGGAAGGGTCAACGCCAATCCCCACATAAGAGAGAATGGCTTCCGTAAGAACCAGACCAGAGAAATCAAGTACGGCTGAAATAAGAATAATATGCATTACGTTCGGAAGGATATGGCGCGTAATAATCTTTCCATGTGAAACCCCCAGCGCCGATGCGGCCTGAACATATTCCAACTCGGAAATCTTCAGGGTCTCGCCTCGAAGAAGCCGACAAAGGCCGATCCATCCGGTCGTCCCAAGAATCAAACATAAAAAGAAAAGCTTTACATCGGCACGCTCCGCGCTGCTTTTAAAATCATCTGCGTGGGTGTCCATATAAACCTGAAGAATAAGAACCGTTGCGGCAATCAGCAATACCCCCGGCACCGAGCTTAATGTCGTATAAAGATATTGTATGAGGTCATCCACCCACCCCTTGAAATAGCCCGCGGAAATCCCCAATAGCACGGCAAACGGAAGCATGATCAGCGTGGTCAACGTGCCCACGACAAGCCCGGTGCGAATCGCCTTCAAGGAGAGATATAAAACATCTTGTCCTACCTTATCCGTACCCAATAAGTGGCTTCCCCCATAAAGAAGAGGCGGATAAATCCTACTCTTCGCCCCTGTCGAATCTTCCACGGTCTCTTTTGTGTATCCTACCTTTGCCAGAGGGGCGGAATAAGTCTTTTCACCATGCATCCGCAATGGCGTTAGAAGAATATCCAACACGGATAACAGTTCGGGCTGATCTTTCAATCTGAAATGGAACGAATCAAGCAGTCCCACCAAGAGATAGCAAAGCAGTATAACCCCCGCGGCCATTGCCATAGGACGTTTCACAATCTGCCTGGCCGTTGCGCCCAAAGGCGCTTTCCGCAATCCGTAGAAAATCGAAAAAATGATCGAGACCGACAGAAGAACAATTACAATATCGGTCCACAAAAAGACAGGTTTGATAAACATTGGTTGCTATGATGCCGAGTTGTTTCAGGAATTGCAAGGGCGGGATAGAATCCGGATTCCGCTATCGCTGAATCTCTGGGTTCCACTTATTCCTTGACAGACCATCGTTCCCATTCCGATGGGGTTTGTGCTCGAATGGTAAGGGCATGAATCTCGGTACCCATTTCGTCTTTAAGAATATCAAAAACAAGCCGGTTTCGATTCAGCAACGCAATCCCTTCAAATTGGTGCGAAACCACATGCAAGATGAAATGCCCCTTTCCGGGAACGGCCCCCGTGTGACCTACATGCCTCCATGTCTCATCGACAATTGTAAGATTCTTGTATCATAAATGTAGGGGCGCTGCTTGCTGCGCCCTCATGATTCAAGGCATTGGACAGGGCAAGCCCTGCCCCCACGATAAAAGGAAATCATTTTACTCCTTCTTTTCTAACACGGCGAACCCGTAACACCCCTTCCACTTTCTCGATATGATTTAATACTTGTTGCAGATGGGTTGCGTCGCGAATTTGAATAGAAAACTTTAGAGTGGCCTTTTGATCTTGTGTGGTGACAATCTCGGCCCGGCTGATATTTGCGGCGTCCTGTGAAATGGCTGTTGAAACAGCGCCCAAAACTCCCGGCTGATCGACTGTCAGAACAGAAATATCGACACAGTGCGTAATCCCTGCCGCCCGTTCCCATGAAACCTCTATCAGACGATCCTGATTATAAGTGAAGTGGTCAATATTCGGACATGTTCTTGAATGAACAGATACGCCGCGGCCTCGCGTAACAAACCCGATAATCTCGTCTCCCGGAACCGGCGTGCAACAAGATGAGATATGCACCATGATATCACCCAGCCCCTTTACTTTTATTGCCCCTTTTTCTGAATCATTCTTTTTGATTTCTTTTGGCGCCTCTGTTTTAAAATGGGGTTCTGGAAGGAGAGGCGCAATAACAGACGCGGCGCGAATCTTTCCGTAACCGATCCCCGCAAAAAGGTCTTCTAATGTATGAATGCCGATCGGTTTCACCCCGTTCAAAATCTGATCCCCATTCAAAACCTCTTTGGGATTGAGCTGCGCCTTTTTTAGCTCGCGTTCCAAAAGCTTTCGCCCGATTTCCAGGCTTTTCGTCCGTTCCGTTGTCAGAATAAAATGTTTTATTTTTGCCTTGGCCTTGGGGGTCTTTACAAGTTTGAGCCAGTTTCGGTTTGGCAGATGATTTGGCGATGTCAGGATTTCAACCCGCTCCCCGCTATTTAAGATATATCCCAACGGCGCCATCTTTCCGTTGACCTTGGCCCCGACGCAATGGTTGCCGACCTCTGTATGAACGGCATAAGCAAAATCAATCGGAGTCGATCCACGGAGCAGCTCTTTCACATCCCCTTGCGGGGTGTAGATATAGACCATGTCCCCAAAAAGATCGGACTTCACCGAATCCATAAATTGGCGGGTATCGGTAATATCCTGTTCCCACTCGACCAATTGCCGAAGCCATGCAAAGGTTTTCTCATCCTTCTCACGAACAGGCCCGCCCTCTTTGTATACCCAATGAGCGGCGATCCCTTCCTCGGCCAGCTTATGCATCTCTTCCGTGCGAATTTGAAACTCAACATGTTGGCCTTCCGGCCCCACGACTGTCGTATGAATAGATTGATAGAGGTTGGGTTTGGGGATCGCGATATAATCTTTAAAACGGCTGGGAATCGGAGGCCACAGTGAGTGGATAATGCCCAGAATCGCGTAACAGTTCATTCGAGAATCGGTCAGGATCCGTATCCCCATGAGGTCGTATACCTCTTCAAAGGGGATGCCGCGCCGCATCATTTTTTGGTAAATCCCAACAAAATGTTTGGTTCTGCCATAGATTTTTCCATTTATTCCGTTCGCGGCGAGCGTAGATCTGACTTCTTCAATAACCGTTTCTATGTACGTCGTTCGCGCCGAAAGACCTGCTTCCACCTTTTTGACCAGTGTTTGATAGATGTCTGGTTTCAGGTACCGAAGGGCGCAATCCTCCAGTTCCGACTTCATCCAGCCGATGCCCAGTCGATTGGCCAGAGGGGCGTATATCTCCATCGTCTCTTGCGCAATCCGTTTCTGCTTTTCTTCAGGCAAGGCATGCAGGGTTCGCATGTTGTGCAGGCGATCTGCCAGTTTAATCAAGAGAACGCGGAAATCCTGCGCAACCGACACAACCATCTTCCTGAAATTTTCCGCCTGTTTCTCCTCGAGACTCTTAAACGCGATCTGTCCAATTTTCGTGACCCCCTCGACCAGCGTGGCGGCCTCCTCGCCAAATTCGGCGCAAAGTTGCTCTTTGGTGACGGTTGTGTCTTCCAGGACATCGTGCAATAATCCGGCAATAATGGAAGAAGGAGGCAGTTTAAGCTGTGTTAATATCAGCGCGACTTCAAGGGGGTGATGATGATAAGGCTCCCCCGATATGCGTACTTGGCCAAAGTGTGCTTCCGAAGAAAAGGTGTAGGCTTTAGAGAGTAAAGAAAGGTCCGCGTTGGGGGCGTAGAGACGGATACACCTTTCAATCTCATCCAGTGAGATTGCTTTAGTCTTAGTCTTATCTTTTGCAGTCACAGTCTACATTATACGCTTCGGTAGGAAGAGAGTCAGCAGCAGGTTGGAGGTAATAAAAAATAACTGCCTAAAGGATATCAATGCCGTGGTAGACGACTACCGTTATCAGGTCGCGTTCCGGATCGGCGCGATACTCGTGGACAGAATCGGTGTCCTTTTCGATTATTTCTCTCGGGAGGTAATGCCGGCCGTTGTCCCATAGGCCCCCTTCAAGAACGAGAGTGATTTCGCTGCCGAGGTGGCGGTGGCGCGGAAAGGTTGCGCCTGCGGCAGTCCGCACAAATCCTGCCTCCGCGGTAGAAAGCCGCGGGCCGGCCTGAAAATGAATCAGCCGAATGAATGGAAATTGCCCCCGCTCCCAGGCCGAGGCCTCGTCAATACGCGCCAGTAACCCTTTCACAGCCTCCACGCTAAGATCGCATAGGTCTGCGATCTTTTGAAAAAAAGGTTCGAAGCGATGAATACCGGTCACGGCGTCAAGCAGGCGCGTCCGAACAGCCGGTGGCGGCGCGATTGGCGGCAATGCTTTGACAAAAAGAAGATTCGCATTCAATCGTTCCTTATAGGCGTTGCTACATGCGGGGCATCCCGCAGAGGCCGGGCCTTCCCGGTTCAGATGGGCATCAAATGCCGACACCTCGTCCGGCGTTGCCGCGCCAGCCGTTACAAGCGCGTTGACCTCGTCAAATTGTTCACACCCTTGGTTCGTCACCTTTGTTCACCCTCGCAGGCGTCGTTACGCCTTGTCACAAAATAAATCTTGAAGTTTTTGTACACCTAGACGGATTCTTGTCTTCACCGTACCGAGCGGTGTCTCCAACCGGTCTGCAATTTCCTGATGCGTGAGTCCATCAAAGAAAGCGAGTATGAGGAGATCACGTTGTTCATTGGGGATCCCGTCAAGGGCTTTTTTGACCGCCTTAATATCCTGTTCATTTTCAAGCCTATCCGTTGTCTCCTTCGTATGGAGCTGATCCTGTATCTCATCGAACGCTCCGGCGTCGCGTCGGAGTGCAAGATGGAGCCGTTTGCGTCTCTCAATCCCGCGACTTCGGGCAATTTGAATGAGCCACGCCATAGGACTTCCTCGAGAAGGATCATATCGTTCCGTCTCTCTCCATATTTGCCAGAACGTCTCCTGAAGCGCATCCTCGGCCTCCGTAGAATTGCCCAATAGTCGACAGAGCAGAGAATAGACGGCAGAGGCATGCAGGTCATAAAAAGCGGCAAAGGCCTCCGCATCCCGCTTTGTCATTCGGGCTATTAAACCAATATCGCGGGCCTGCTCTTCTTCAGGCGAAAGGGTCATATTCTGGACCCCCTATTATGATTACGAGATAAACAGGTTATTGGATTCATTTTGAAGTCAAAGACATTGTATCTGAATTGTTTTTTAGAATGCAATCCGAGCTCAGCGGCTTCGTTCGTTGAGCGGCCTTTGTTTTTTCATTTGTACACTTGAAACAGAGGTCAACAATACATCAAAGCTGTTATTTGCTATCGGCCAAACTGATCTTTTCGGATATTTTTCCGCACAGCCCTTGATATTTACGGATCCTTTTGTACAATTTCTCTGCCATCTCTTCTGAATAGGTATGAACCGAGAGGTTGCGATCATCTGCCATTTTTAAACAAAGCTCTACTTCTTTTTCGGAAAGGTTTAATGGCAGTCGAAGCTCGCGAAAACATGCTTTAGGAGAATCAGATGCAATGGCATGCACATCTTTTAAGTAAATTTTCACAACTTTCCATAAGAGCTCAAAAGAAAATTCGAATCTCTGAATTGTTGCGTCTCTCACGATGTCAGAATAGGGACAATCATCAAGCAATCTCCAACTCTTCATCGCTTTTTTTAGCTGATCAGATTTCTTCTTTAAGTAAGCCATTTTATTTTTTTGCTGAAAATTTCATCTTTAAAAGAATCATCAACTTCATTGAAATTCACAATGTCTATTTTATAAGGGAAAGTCGAATTCTCCATATTCTCTCTAATGAGAGAGATTTTCTTGTCGTCAATTCCTTTCCCAACGATGCCGACATCAACATCCGCAAAGTGGTCCGTTTTATCCAAACAAGAACCAAAAAGGAAAATTTTCGCGCCGGACTTCAATACCGACAAAAAATGATTTTTCAATTGATCTGTAAATTTTTTCTTAATCATACCAGGAATAGGGTCGTGTCTTGGAATCACACATTGATTAGAGAAATCAGGTGTCACTATACCAAAATCCAAAAATAAATTCACCTATCATACATCTATTTAGACAAACCGTTCGTAGAGTAGACAGAGGGAATGAACCCTCTGTCAAAAGGAGGCGGTGAAGAGATGAAGACAATACGTTTTATACCACTGATTTTGGTTTTTGTGATAACAGGTTGTACGAAGATGGGGATGATGCATGAATCTTCGATGGGAATGATGCATGAATCTTCGCTCTATGAGCGGCTGGGTGGAAAGCCTGCCATTGATGCGGTTGTTGAGGATTTTGTCAACCGGCTGGGGGGTGATACTCGGATTAAGAACGAGAAGGTCAAGGCCCGACTGGCAGCCATCTCGATCCCCAATCTAAAGATGCACCTTGCGAATCTAATCTGCGCGGGGACGGGCGGTCCCTGCAAATATGGCGGACGAGACATGAAGAACGCCCATGTCGGATTGAGTATCACCAGTCATGAATTTGATTTAACGGTCGAAGACCTCGTGACTACGCTCGATAAATTCAAGGTTCCGGCTTAATGGAAAAAATGTAATGCTATTCGTCTAAAATTTCCTGTATCATTTTGTATCTTCTCTTGATCGTTAACCCTCGGTGTGAGTTGAGCAGTTGCTTCAATTTACTGAAGTATCCGT
>JACPZM010000100.1 GCA_016195485.1 Candidatus Troglogloeales bacterium
CACGGAAATATCGAAACATGAAAGCGCGTATTCGTGCCCATGGCTGCGTTGCAATCCTTGCAAAGGCAGGAAGCCTTTGCTGTGGCTTGCGCCTTGCCATGAGCGCGAATCCATCACTTTCATTTTGTTCCGCTACTTCCATGTCACAGCACTAGCAGATAATATCTGCTGCTTGACAGCCATCGTTAATCAACTCTAACACACGGGTTATGACTATCCTTCGAAAACGATCAGGGGCTACCGCAGGCACGTGATCTTCCAGTGTCAGGGCCTGCCCTCCCAGAAACTGTGGGTTAGGGTCCACAAATCGGGCAACCAGTGAGACCCTCACTGCCAAAAAGGCTGTGTTGTTAGCAGGAGGGTCGTTTACAGCGGCCACGGGGATCACATTTCCATTGGCCTGCTTACCGGTTAGATAATAAGCGATCTGCATATCTTCAATTCCGCAAGCAACCAACGTGGGAGGATTATTTATCGCCACCACACCTACTTGTCTTAAAAGGGCAGGCTCACCGTTACACGTAGCGTCGCCTCCTATTGTGTACGCTATAGTCGAAACCGTATAGACATCCATTCCCGCCGTAAAGGTATCCTGTGCCTGTAAACGAGTAACAAGCGGGATAACATTGTTCACAGGGTCAGCACCCACCACCGAAGAAAAAAAGCCGCCAACCGTTATCAAATCGCCTCCCTTTATAGTGCTTGTGCCTACACCACCCGATGGGGTCACCGTAATCTGCGCATTTTGAAGCACAGGGGCCGTGTCAGCAGCAAGCGTTCCCACAAATTGATTTCTCTCGACCAGCGTGATTGTGTCTGGGGCACCGGCATTATTTCCGGGGGTGACAACAGGATTGGGTATTGGGCCATTGACAGGAATGGTAGGGTCACAAACTGCCGGCGGCATCGTAACCACTGGCGCTGCGACACTTTTCTTGGTCCCCTCAAGAAGACCGGCACACCGAACGCTCCCTTTGTCCTCGCCATGATAACGGGGGTCCATTGCGCCAAACCCTGCCGCTTTAATATCACTCGCCAATAGACCCATTGTCAGCTGCAGCCTCATCCGCGCATCCTTCTGGCTTCCCTGAAGCGTCTGGAATTTAAAGGTGCTCCGGTAAAAGGTGTATCCTGCCGCAGTCGTAATACCAACCAGCGCCACCGCCACCATTATCTCAATCAGTGAAAGACCTTTACTCTTCATGCTAACCTCTTGCAATCTGTTATGCAGGACAAATACTCACTGGGCAAAGAACGGTTGTCGTTAAAACAATGCCATTTGGTTGGGCCGGCCAGGTAATCGTGATCTGAGCGGTCCTATTCCCCGCCACTCCGACATTCTGAAAGGCTACTACCCCCCTGGCACCAGCAGCAACCCCGATGATCTCGGTCCTCCAGTCATTAAAATCAAAATCTGCGGCAGTCAGAGGATTGCCCCTTGCTGGGGTACTCATGGCAATGATATTAAAATTGTTGTAATCTGTAATTTTGTCGCTGTTTCGGCGCATTAAATCAACGATATTTTCCGCGGCCGCTATGGCCCTCATCCTTTCCGATGTGCGGCTGTTTTGTGTTAGAACGGCCACCTCCCCACCCCCTACGGCCAGAACGCCTATCGATAACAACACAACGGCAACCATCACCTCGATGAGGCTAAACCCGCATTCTTTTCCCACCGGCTTAATCTGCATTTTCCCCCCTGTGCGCTGATACACCCCACCTAACCTCCCCTTATAAAGGGGAGGAATGCCCCTACATTATCTTATATCTCCAATCGCTGATACGGTAATCGTGTTTGCCAACCCAAAGCCGTTCTGCAAGGTAATACTTACATCCTGCGGACCACCCGGTAAAAACCGCCGCCCAGAACTCAGGAACTCAATGGCTGGAGGGGTTGGTGCGTCGTTGTTGGGTTGGGGTTGAGGGGTTGGGACAAACATAGTATTGCCCTTACAGTTCTGCACAGCGTTTGCGGCTTCGCCGGCTGCAAGTTGCCGCCCTTGTGGTGATATAGTGACTTCGCCGCCATTCCATATCCCATCCCGCGCAGTGCCGCCTCCTGTTCCATTATCAATAAAAACTTGAAACTGACCCACCAACTGATTATTCGGATCATTATCCAAACTCACGGCCACCGGCATTGTAGTTGCGTTAACCAAACTCACGGCCACCGGCATTGTAGTTGCCATCGCATTCATCCGGGCAATCTGAAGGGCGCCTTTCAGATTCACTATGCAATCCTTGAGGTTTTCCTTCGCAATCGAATTCTGAAAACTTGGCACAGCCACCGTTACGAGAATAGCAACAATCGCTATCGTGACCATTATCTCAATAAGACTATACCCCTTTTCCCCCATGCGCCCTCCGAAGGATAACAAAGCAATAGGTATGCCTAGTAAAAAAATACATAATTACAATACATTGTAATAAATTATCGATAATATATCTTTTATTTTGGAACTGTTTTGGATAACGATTGTGTAATCGATTACATAATCACTTCCCTTTTGGTGGGTGGTATTTTGGTATGAGTGGTAGGACACCTTCGTAGGTTCCAGAAGAATAATTTTCGTTATACCATACCAGAAGTTGCGAATCAGCATTTTCTTCTACACCTAATCCCGCGCAAACCGCGCCATCAACCAGAAATTGGCCGTCTATGATCATTTTTCCCCATGTATAAAAAAAACCTGAAAGATCAAATTTATCTGGTTTTACATTATCCACAATCTCAATAGTTTGCCCACCGAAAGCCCCCTCAATTTCTATATCTCCGGAAAAATAAAAGTACCCTTTGTAAGACCCATTGCCTATTTGAAGGGGATCACGACTACTATACCCTTCCACGACATCAATAAAGATCGGTCTATCACTTACCTTTCCATCCGAAAAAACCGTATTGAATGTTCCCACATCTTTTTTGTTTTCTTCCAGAGTGCCTTCAGGCGAGACAATAAAATATCGCCCAAACCGTTTGGCAAACCGCTTGATCGGTTCCATCTCCGTTGTGGAAGTAGAAATCTCTTCCTTCATCGGCGGCATCGGATTTGGAGAAAGATCAATCGTTACGGCTTTACCGGAACTTGTGGTCACCTCGACAGTACATAGGCCTTGCTGTTTGGGGGTTTTAGGGGTGTTGTAGAATCGGAACGTGATTGTTTCTCCAAGATCCTCTACAAGAGAAGCGAATGGTTTATCCTGGTTTTTAAACTTGCCTTCACATTTTGGTTTAGCAAAAAACTTTTGCAGATCTTTTGGAGATTTCGCCGGATCGTTAAACCACGCGAGGGCTTGTTCGATCCCGGATTCCGCTTGATAGGCATGAACAACCGCCTCACTTGACTCATTTGAGATCTGCATCTCGGTGGTCGCGTTTTGAAGAATAAACAACGCAAGGCCGCTCACCAAAACAAGCAACATCATCGACGTAAAAAGGGCAACACCCCTTTTAGACGATATTACCCTATATTCTTGAGGTAGATTTCTGAAGTCCATTCACGTTCTTCTTTTTTTGTATCATTTTTTGTGAGAGGCCGTAACGTCAGCACCACTTTCCGAATTTTTATACGCTCATCCTTCGTCAAAAATCCAGCAGGTAAAAGGGTTCCGTTTTCATCAAAATAATCCAATCGAAAAGACTGTATCCCCAATGCCACTTCTTGTTGTCCCCCGCCAGTGTCACGATAGAGGGTATAAGGAGTTCTCTTTTCTTTACAACCATCTTCACCCTTTTCTCCAACCCATTCATAACGGACATCCTCATTACTATCTCCATTATTTCCATTAGCATTCTTATCCCCCATAAAATGAAACACGGTTTCAGACGCTTCTATAATTGGTTCCACAGTTTGGAGTGTTT
Source organism: Candidatus Troglogloeales bacterium (assembly GCA_016195485.1). Taxonomy (GTDB): domain Bacteria; phylum Nitrospirota; class Nitrospiria; order SBBL01; family SBBA01; genus JACPZM01. The sequence goes on from JACPZM010000100.1 coordinate 3,860, forward strand.
GTTTACAGTTAGGAAAAATTTTCGTGTTCAATTGACCACCATTAAAAGCAGTCCCGCTAGGATCAAGCCCGGCATTTTGGATCTCGTTCTGGAAGAAAGTGGTTGCAACGCGCGACTCCTGCCGCGTCTCTGCAAGCGCAATTTGCCCGGCATAGTCGCGATAGATAAAGGAGGTTAGCCCGTAAAAAGAGCCCAGGACAATCAGCATGATGGCCATAGAGAAGAGAAGTTCAATGAGAGCAAAACCGCTGGAAAGAGATTTCATTTCCGAAACGCTCCTCTTCAATTTGTAGGGGCAGATCGATCTCTGTCTGCCCTGATGCGAGATAGGGCGCACATACAGGTGCGCCCCTATGTCTTTCTGACCTCTTTTTTCTTTGCCCGGATGGTATGTTTCTTTGGACCTTTTCGGGTTCGGGCATTGGTGCGCGTTTGTTGGCCGCGCACCGGTAATCCGCGCCGATGGCGAAGACCCCGATAACTCCCAATATCCATCAATCGCTTAATGTTCATGGAGATCTCTCGCCGAAGATCGCCTTCGACGCGACTCCCCTTCTCAATCGCCTCCCTGATCCGCAGAATCTCATCTTCTTTGAGATCTTTCACATGCGTACCCGGATCCACAGAAGCCTCTTTCAAAAGCCTAAGCGCAGAAGACCGGCCAATTCCAAAAATATAGGTTAATCCAACCTCTGCCCTCTTCTCCCTCGGTAAATCTACTCCAGCAATCCGTGCCATAATTTTTAATCTCCACCTTGCAATGATGTAGGGGCAACGCATGCGTCGCCCTTACCGCCTAGCCTTGGCGTTGTTTGTGCCGAGGGTTTTTGCAAAGAATGCGAAGCACCCCTTTTCGGCGAATCATCTTACACTTCGCGCAAATCCCTTTTACCGACGAACGAACTTTCACTTTATTTCCTTTCCTTAGACGGTTCTTTCCCTGCCGAAACGATAGGTGATGCGTCCCTTTGTTAAATCATAAGGAGATAACTCAATTTTTACCTTATCCCCCGGAATGATCTTAATATAATGCATTCGAATCTTGCCGGAAATATGCGCCAGCACACGATGCCCGTTCTCCAACTCCACACGAAACATCGCATTGGGCAATGTCTCCACAATTTTTCCTTCCGTTTCAATGAGGTCTTCCTTTGGCATGATAACCTAAATGCACGATAAAATAACAGGCCCACCTTTCGTAATAGAAACCGTGTGCTCAAAGTGGGCCGACAATGAATGATCGCAGGTCACAGCCGTCCATTTATCCTCTAAAATTCTCACCTCGCTTTTTCCCATATTCACCATTGGCTCAATCGCCAAAACCATTCCATCCCGCAAACGCGGCCCTTGCCCAGGTGGGCCAAAATTAGGGACCTGCGGATCTTCATGAAGATCCCGGCCAATGCCATGCCCTACAAACTCGGTAACCAGGGAAAAACCGGCAGCCTCCGCGCAGGTCTGTATCGCGTGGGAAATATTGGACAACCGCGCTCCCATACGGGCCTCCTGAATACCGGCATAAAGAGACGCCTCGGTAACCCTAAGGAGCAAAAGCGTAGCCGGAGGAACATCTCCCACCGCAACAGTTAACGCCGCATCACCACAAAAACCATCGAAGATAACACCCAAATCTAATCCAACAATATCGCCATCTTTGATCACCCTCTTTGAAGGTATCCCATGAACCACTTGATCGTTAATGGAGACACAAAGGGTTGCTGGGAAATCACGATACCTCTTAAATGCTGGCACTCCTCCCCTCTTTTTAATCTGTTCTTCTGCCAACCGATCTAACTCTTTTGTGGTTACCCCCGCCTTAACATTTTTTTTCAATACTTGTAACACCTCTGCCACAATTTTACTCGCATGAGCAATCCTGGCAATCTCCTCCTTTGACTTCAGAATAATCACAATGGCCTATTACAGAGGCTCGCATCACCCCCCTCAACGCTCGCCTTCACTCGCTGGTTAAAATCTACAGGCATCTTGGATGCGTCGGGCAACATCTTCCACGGAACCATTCGCATCAATATGAAAAAGACAGCCCTGTTTTTCATAATATTGGGTTAAAGGAGCCGTTTCTTTCTGATATACAATCAGTCGCTCTTTAACCACTGCGGCCTTATCATCCTTCCGATGAATCAGGGGAATACCGCAACGATCGCAAATCCCCACAACGACGGGAGGATGATAATCCATATGGTAAATCTCATTACACTTGGAACAAGTTCTCCTTCCCTCAATTCGGGAAACAAGAATCTTTTCATCGAGATAAAAGTTCAAGACTTTGTCGATACCGACGCCCATTTCAAATAAGGCGTCCGCCTGCTCCTTTGTTCTTGGGAAGCCGTCTAGAATAAATCCGTTTCGCATATCGTCTTCCAAAAGCCGCGCCTGCACAATTCTAATCACCAGATGATCGGGCACAAGCCTTCCGGAATCAACATACGACTTCGCCTCTTTGCCTTCCGCCGTGCCCTTTGAAATGGCGGCGCGCAACATATCACCGGTTGCAACCTGCGGAACACTATACTGCTTTGATAACCGTTTTGCCTGTGTTCCTTTACCGACACCGGGGGAACCCAAAAAAACCAACCGCATCTTTATAGGGGTAAGCAAAGCCCCCTCCATTGGCAAAGCCAATGGAGCCTCCCCCTCAACGCTCGCATCCGCTCGCTGGTTTAGACCATCCTCCGGGGTAAGCAAAGCCCCCTATTGCCAAAATTCGCTCACTACCCTCCCCCGACACTTCCCGTAATTTTTCCTTTTTTCAAAAACCCTTCGTAATTACGGGTTACCATCTGCGTCTCTATCTGCTGTGCGGTGTCTAAACCGACGCCAATAACAATCAGCAGAGAAGTGCCTCCAAAGAAGAAGGGAACATTAAAACGATAGGTGAGGATTTCAGGCAACACCGCGACCAAAGCCAGATAACAAGCCCCAACTAATGTAATGCGCGTTAAAATCCGATAGATATAATCAGACGTTTTTGTGCCAGGCCGAATTCCAGGAATAAATCCGCCGTATTTTTTCATATTATCGGCCATATCAACCGGGTTTAAAACAACTGCCGTATAAAAAAAGGCAAAAAAGATAATCAAGAGGGTGTATAGGATTGAGTGAAAAAAAGTGCCGGGGGATAAATACGTCCCAATTGAACGCACCCAGGGGACCGTAATAAATCCGGCCAAAGTTGCTGGAAACGCAATGAGCGACGAGGCAAAAATAGGCGGTATCACTCCCGCCGTGTTAATTTTTAAAGGAATGTGGGTATTCTGCCCGCCATAGACCCTCCGCCCAACAACACGACGCGCATATTGAACCGAAATCTTTCTTCGGCCCGACTCCAGAAAGACGACCGCGACAGTAACTGCAACCATTAGAATCAGCAGAACAATGATAAAAAAAATGTTCACTTCACCCGCCTCAAAAAGTTGATAGGTATTTAAGATAGCCCTCGGAATCCCGGCCACAATCCCTGAAAAGATGATCAGTGAAATCCCATTGCCAATCCCCCGTTCGGTAATCTGCTCACCCAGCCACATTAGAAACGCGGTGCCCGCAGTAATGGTGATCATGGTCATGAGGCGAAAAGCCAAACCGGGGTTTCGCACAAAGGCGCCGTCCTGCATTCCTTCCAACCCAATGGCTATTCCCATAGCCTGAATTAATCCAATTCCGATCGTTGCAAACCGAGTATACTGGGTAATTTTTTTCCGGCCCTGCTCCCCTTCCTTGGCTAATTTAGAGAGAGCAGGAATCACAACGGTCAAAAGCTGAAGGATAATGGAGGCCGAAATATAGGGCATGATCCCCAACGCGAAGATGGTGAGACGGGAAAGAGCACCTCCGGAGAAGGTATCCAGGAACCCCATGAGCGCCCCTCCTTTCTTCGTCAAAAATTCTCGAAGCGCTTCGTTATCAATTCCGGGGGTTGGAATATGGGCACCCACCCGGAAGATCGCCAGCATGATGGCAGTAAAGAATATCCGCTGCCTTAACTCGGCAATTTTTAAAATATTCTGAACACTGGTGAGGAATCGATCAAGCATAACATTACAAAATGGGCGGGGCCGTCAGGATTCCTTCATTCAGGATGCAGATAGGAGTTCTACCCTTCCGCCCGCCGATTCAATCTTTTTAATTGCCTGTGCGCTAAACTTGTGGGCAGAAAGAATGAGCGGCTTCGTCAGAACACCCTCAGCCAGAATCTTTACCTCTCCTTTTCGAACAACCCCACACGCCTCCAGAAGTGTTGGATTGATGACGGTATTCGCATCAAACCGATTTAATTGCTTTAGATTGACAATCTCGTACTCCTTACGAAAAATAGAGCGAAAGCCCCGCTTCGGAACCCGCCGAATAAGCGGTTGTTGGCCTCCTTCAAACCCGGGGGCCTTTGTGCCACCCGACCGGGCTGCCTGACCCTTGTGGCCTTTTGTAGCGGTTTTTCCATGCCCAGAACCGGGACCCCGTCCAATCCGCTTCTCTCTCTTGCGCGCCCCTCTTTCAGGATATAAGTCTTTAATCTTCACGATGACACCTCACCGACTTCTGCGACTTCCACAAGATGGCAGATTTTCTGGGCCATCCCGCGAATCTGCGGAGTATCCTGTAGAATCACTGTTTTATTCATTTTCGTTAGACCCAATCCCAACGCGACTAACCGATGTTTCCTGGGTCTTCCAATCGTGCTTCTTCGTAACGTTATCGATAGCTGCTTCATGATGTTAGCCTTATGAATACAACCCCCTCAATCCCCCTTTCATAAAGAGGGAATTTACCCACTAATCCAACAAGACTGCGGGGGCGTGTCTCATCTGTATCGCTTCTTCCCGAAGTTTTAATTTAGATAATCCATTTAAGGCCGCTTTCACCAGATTGCCAGGATTGCCGCTGCCCAACGACTTACACAATATATTCGAAATGCCAGCCACCTCCATTACGGCACGCACCGCCCCTCCTGCGATAATCCCAGTTCCCTCGGAAGCAGGCTTCAGTAATACATCCTCCGCGCCATAATGACCCACCACCTCAAAAGGAATCGTACTGGCTGTTCTCGGAACCGCGATTAAATTTTTCTTCGCGTTCTCTATGGCCTTTCGAATCGCTTCGGGAACTTCAGCCGCCTTCCCCTTCCCCATTCCAACCATCTCTTTTTGATCACCTACAACAACAATGGCCGCAAAGGAAAACCGCTTACCCCCCTTGACCACTTTAGAACATCGGTTAATAAAAACGATTTTATCTTTCAGCCCATCTGTAGATTCCGGTTTTTTCGTATACATTAAATCCTTTTTCTTACAACCCCCTTCACCCCCCCCTCTCCCCCCTTATTAAGGGGGGAGAGGGGGGGGTATTGAAGCCATTGCCGTTTTAAAAAATCAGCCCTCCCGCACGGGCGGCCTCCGCTAATGCCTTTACCCTGCCATGATAGAGATACCCTCCTCGATCAAAAACAACCTTTTTGACATTTGCCGCCTTTGCCATCTTTGCAAGATTTTCCCCCACACATTTTGCCACCTCGGATTTCGATCCTGTTTTCGCAACCTCTTCTTGATTCAGTGAGGAAGATGCCAATAAAGTCTTTCCAGAAAGATCATCAACGATCTGGGCATAAACATGGTTCAGACTGCGATAAACAGAGAGCCGAGGTCTTTCAGGGGTTCCGTAAACAGACTTTCGAACCCTTTTATGTCTCCTGGCTCGTGCTATAATCTTTCTCGATCCGCTCATTATGTTTGCCTCTCATTGGGGCGCAACAAGCAGCCCCCCTACTTCTTGCCAGACTTTCCTTCCTTGCGAATGATCTGCTCGTCTTTATATTTAATTCCTTTACCTTTGTAAGGCTCCGGCTTTCTGAAGGCCTTAATCTTTGACGCGACTTGCCCAACAAGGTATTTATCAGATCC
>JACPZM010000095.1 GCA_016195485.1 Candidatus Troglogloeales bacterium
CAACGTAAGTCAAAACACTGGATTCCGGCCTGCGCCGGAATGACGGCCTTTTGGTCTCTGTTCATAACGTTTCTGTTCCTGCTGTGTTTTGCCCGATCCGGTTTTGCGCATAAGCCGAGCGATAGCTACTTGAACATTATTGTAAAAGATCAAAAAATAGAAGGGCAGATTGATATTGCGCTTCGGGATTTGGAAGTTGCTATCGGGCTGGATACCAATCAGGATGGAGCCATTACATGGGGAGAGTTGCGTAGCCGACACGCGGCAATTTCTGCTTACGTGCTGTCTCGTCTGGAAATAAAGGAAGAGATTCGTCCTGTCCGGGTTTCTGCCCTATCCTCATATTTCGTGCCGTCGTGGGCCAAACAAGGAAAAGAGGTTGTCTTCCCGATTCGGATAATTGATCAGCAGGTCGATAACCACACCGACGGGGCCTATACCGTCATTCACTTTGTAATTGATTGTTGCACCGACCCGGTCTCGGCCGTTACTGTCAGTTATCATCTCCTTTTTGATCTGGACCTGCAACATCGAGGGATCGCGCGTGTGACGCATGGAGGGCAAACACAGACTGCGCTCTTTGGCCCTAATAATCTTTCCCAGCGATTGGAGATTTTATCCCATACCCCCCTGCAGACGTTTATTTCTTTTGCAGGATTCGGGGTGCATCATATCTGGAGCGGTTTTGATCATATTCTATTTCTTCTCTCTTTACTGTTTCCTGTTGTCTTAAGACGTGATGTGGGTGTATGGAGGTCCGTGCCGAACTTCCGCCCGGCTGCGCTGGATGTCGTCAGAATCGTAACGGCTTTCACGCTGGCGCATTCTATTCGTCGGTTTTAATCTTGGGGTAGAGATGGGTCAACTCACAATTGTCGCGCTGTTTCTGCCGATCGCTTATTCTTTGCGTAACTCTATGGTGTATACAAGGTTCATCCTCGTCCCTGGTTCATGCCTTGCCGCTGGGATCGCCTCGATATGGTTTGTTGAACGGCTCTTTAATTTAAAACTTTTTTAATGAGCGGTTTCAGGTTCCATCGACACTGAACATCAATATATGGTACTTTCTTGTGGCTACTTCCGTGTCACAGCACTAGAATCAAAGAGTAACACAAATGGAATTACCCGTTGTTGGGCAAAAAAAGAAAAAGGAAATTGTTCTAACACGGGACTGCGACGCAACGATTATTCCGAGCGGGGAGAAGTTGCGGCTTCTTCAAGGGGATTGCGTTCTCCTCACACAGGCGTTAGGCGGCAGTTTTACTGTCCACACCTCCTGTGGTTATCTTGCGCGGATTGCGGCCGTCGACGCCGATGCGATTGGATTGGATCTCCCTGAATCGGAGGCATCATTCAATGAGGGGTCCTTTAACACACAACAGGTTATGGCGCAACTTGCAACTGTTTTTGATCCAGAGATTCCGGTGAATGTCGTTGACCTGGGGCTGATTTATCTTTGTGAAGCGACGAAGATTGAGGGAGGCGGTCATCGTGTAAAAATAGAGATGTCGATGACGGCGCCCGGCTGCGGAATGGGCGACATCCTGCGGGAGGATGTGCGCGACCGTGTAAAGATTATTCCGGGCGTTGCCGATGTCGATGTAAAAATTGTCTGGGACCCCCCCTGGGATAGGAGCCGCATGTCTGAAGCGGCCCGTCTGCAACTGGGAATGCTATAGAAACCATTCATGCCCACTTTACCACAAGCGCTGACGATTGCCGCGTCTGATTCTGGTGGGGGCGCCGGTATTCAGGCCGATATCAAAGCGATTCATGCCAACGGTGTCTATGCGCTATCGGTGATTGTGGCAATCACGGCGCAAAATACCAAGACGATTACAAGAATCAATGCAATACCGCGTGAGATCATTTCTGCGCAGGTCGACGCGCTCTTTGACGATTTTGCGATCAGCGCCACAAAAACGGGGATGTTGTTCTCTGCCGAGATTGTAGAGATTGTCTCGGCTAAATTGCGTGCGTTACGGGCCAAAAATCTTGTGGTCGATCCGGTGATGATCTCTAAGAGTGGCCGGGAATTGCTTGAACCGTCTGCCATCCTCAGTCTCACGCAGAAGCTGTTTCCGCTGGCGACTTTGGTCACACCGAATATTGATGAGGCGCAACATCTAGCGGACATGAAAATTACAACGCTGGACGATGTTAAAGAGGCTGCGCGCCGCATTCACAAATTCGGTTGTCACAATGTTTTGATCAAAGGAGGACATCTACTCATTTCACCCGCGACCGATCTGTTGTACGACGGAAGCGCATTTACGATCTTTCACGGTGAATTCATTGATACGCCCAACACGCACGGCACTGGCTGTGCCTATTCAGCGGCCATCACGGCTCAGTTGGCCAAAGGGATGAGCATGAAAGATTCTGTAACAAACGCAAAATGCTATATCACAGAGGCGATTCGCCACAGCCTTGCGATGGGTCATGGCCATGGGCCGACAAACCCGTTCTATTTGATCTACCCCCCCAAATAGGACATTTCAATTTTGGGCAATATCACAGTTTCCGTGCCGCGAATCTCCGAGTAGCGGTCATTCCGATTTTGCCACACGCCTACAATGAAATCTACGATCTGCTCATCGCTCACGCCACTGCGAAGGAGACCGAGTAAGTCATAGCCTTTCGTTGCAAAAAGACATGTGAAAAGATGGCCGTCTGCTGAAAGCCTTGCGCGATTACAATCAGCGCAAAACGGTTGCGTCACCGACGCGATTATCCCAATCTCGCCACTTCCGTCGCGATACCGAAAGCGATGCGCAACTTCTCCTTTGTAGTTTGCGTCAACAGGCGCAAGCGGCATTTCAGAATCGATCGTTTCAATAATCTCTGCGGCGGAAATAACATCGTTCATCCGCCAGCCATTGGTCTGTCCCACATCCATATATTCAATAAAGCGCAGGATATGGCCCGTTCCTCGGAAGGCGCGCGCCAATGGCAAAATGGAATGATCATTCAGGCCGCGTTTGATCACCGCGTTGATTTTAATCGGGGAAAGCCCAACCCGAGCGGCCATATCAATTCCGGCAAGAACCTGCGCAACCGGAAAGTCCACATCGTTCATCGCGCGAAAAACCGTGTCATCTAATGAGTCTAGACTTACCGTGATCCGATTCAACCCGGCCTCTTTGAGCGCCTGCGCTTTTTCGGCAAGCCGCGAGCCGTTGGTGGTGAGTGTAATATCAAGATTGGGAATCTGCGTCAGCATTGCGATTAGTTTTTCCACCTCTTTACGAAGCAAAGGTTCCCCACCGGTTACGCGAACCTTCTCCACGCCGAGAGAGGCAAAGATTCGAGCCAGTCGGGCGATTTCTTCGAATCGGAGAATTTTCTCGCGCGGAAGGAAGGGGTGGCCTCGTCCAAAAACATCCTTTGGCATACAGTAGACACAACGAAAGTTGCAACGGTCGATGATGGAAATCCGAAGATCGCGCAGAGGCCGATTGAGTTTGTCGGTGACTTTGTTAAGAAGTGGTTTCATATAAGCCCATCCCCACCTAGCCTCCCCTTGAAGGGGAGGGATAGTTCAGGGAATGCCTCCCCTTATAAAGGGGAGGAACAATTTTAGGGGGCGCCTCCCCTTATGGAGTTACCTTTTAAATCTACACCCTTGGGGTGTGAAGGGGAGGCGTCAATCAACGCCTGTTTTTCGATCAGAGGGGTAATATGGTAAGCGCAACAGCGGTCTCCCGCGAGGATATACTCGGTTCGTTCGATGGCGGCATCCTCGCCGAGTATGGCACGGAAAAGGGACAACTCGCCACCGCACAGATTTTGACAAAGATGTGCGGCTTTCGAAATAGAGCAGTGGTTCTCCACGAGCCGAAATGTTCCGTCCGGTCGGCGCTGCGCCTCGGCCATATATCCTTCCTCGCACCGGATTTGCGCCAGCGCAGCGACACGATCTTCAAGCGACCCATTGGCCAATGGCATTTTCGCACTGTAATTTGCAATCTGCTGACGCGTTCTCTCTTCTGCGAGATGGTTTAAGCCTTCTTCGCCGAACGTGTTCTGAATCGCTTGAATTATGCCGATAGCCAATTCCGCGTGGCGATCGGTAAAGCGATCATAAGCGCTCGGCGTAAGCTGCCACAGTCTTGCGGGGCGTCCTACTTTGTGCACTTGGAGCGGGCTTTGCCCGTCCAAGTGCGGGGCGTGGGGGCATTGGAGGTTCACCGAAGGTGAATCCTGACAGGCCCCGACATCCAGAGGTCCGTCGCTAAACGCAACAAACCCTTCTCCCTGTAAGACCGCAAGATGTTGACGCACGGCCATGGTGGTAATACCCAAACGCTTGGCAATCCGTCCCGCCGTCTGAACCCCTTTGGTCTTTAAAACAAACAAAACCCTCTCCCTTCCACTGCCGGGGGTACGACTCGCAGAGGCCGCGCCTTCCCTGCGGGGTGCATCTGTTTCAATCGCGGTCGCGTAGACAGAATTATCTAGTTTAATCATATTTGAAAGGTACCGAAAGGCCGCTAAAAAGTCAATGCTTCTTGATCTGAATCTATGTTAGGATACGCGTCAGACAGAAGAAATAAGTGAGTGTCGGGCTTTGCCCGACCGAACGCGGGGCGTGGGGGCAATGGGAGCGAAGCGAGACAGGCCCCCACATGTAAAGATATGATTCCCCTGAAAGATGATCAACCTACGCATTCGTTTCCGTTCGTTACGGTTGGGTTAATCGTGGCGAATATCGCGGCCTTTCTTTATCAAGTTTCGTTAGGCCCTGCTGGGGAGGCATTCCTTTTTATGTATGGCGCGATCCCTTTTAATCTGATGAACACGATCGAATCCCGTGTGAATGTTCCAATGGTTGCCATGTCGGTGATCACCTCGATGTTCCTGCATGGAGGCATTTTTCATCTGGGTGGAAATATGCTCTACCTTTGGATTTTTGGAAATAACATTGAAGATGTGATGGGCAAAGGCCGATTCATTTTCTTTTATTTGCTATGCGGCGTGATCGCTGTCTATAGCCATGCGTGGTTTGAGCCACAATCGCATTTCCCAATGATTGGCGCATCCGGCGCAGTCTCCGGTGTGTTGGGGGCGTATATACTTCTCTTTCCGCGCGCGCGTATCCTGACCCTTGTTCCACTCGGATTCTTTACGCAAATGATGCGTATCCCGGCCGTTATCGTTCTGGGGTTTTGGTTTTTGGCTCAAATTTTTAATAGTCTATTAACCTCTACCGGCGCTGGTGGTGTTGCATGGTTTGCCCATGTTGGCGGTTTTGTCGCAGGGATGAGCCTGATCTTCTTTTTCAAAAATAGGAGGCGCTCCTGATCTCTTGGCTCCCATATGAATTTTTTATTGGTCTTCGATATCTTAAGGCCAAACGGCGCCAGAAGGGGATCTCTCTGACCATATTCATATCGATTTCCGGAGTAACCGTTGGTGTTGCGGCACTGATTGCCACGTTGGCCGTCATGACCGGATTTAAAGAAGAACTACGGGACAAAATTCTGGGCGCGAATTCTCATATTGTTATTGACGATCGCACCCAAGAGGGAATAGAAACTGTCGAGCCGCTTGTTGAAACAGTGATAAAGATTCCGCGCGTGATTGCGGCGACCCCTTTTATATTTAAGCAGGTCCTTCTTTCGTCCGATAACGGCGTGTTTGGCGTTATCTTGCGCGGAATCGATCCTGCGCGTGAGGCCGTCGTTACTAAAATCGGGCAAAACATTGTTCAAGGAAAACTAGACTATCTTACACATCCTGAAGTCGGAACGCCGACTACGAACCTACCGCTCCCCGGCATTATTATTGGGGTAGAGCTTGCCTCGCGCCTGGAGTCTTATTTAGGCGATACGATCAATGTCATCTCGCCGGTGGGATTGGAGAATGTTGGAGGTGTTCACGCAATAGGGATGACGCCCAAGATTCGCAGATTCAAGGTGGTTGGCATTTTTGATTCCGGCATGTACGAATACGATTCCGCGCTGGCTTATATCACGATTCCGGAGGCGCAGAAATTTTTCAATCTGGCGAGCAAGGTCAGCGGGATCGAGGTGAAGGTAACCGATATCTCCGCCGCAGCCGACATTGCCCACGAGATTGAAGGGAAATTGGGATTTCCATATCACGCGCGAGACTGGCTTAAAATGAACAAATCTCTTTTTTCTGCCCTGAAATTAGAGAAGATCGTTATGTTTATTATCCTCGCGCTCATTATTCTAGTTGCCTCGTTCAACATTGTTTCCACATTGACCATGACCGTGCTGGAGAAGGGGCGTGAAATCGCGATACTCAAGGCGATGGGGGCGAGTCGAAAATCGATCATGCGTATTTTCATGCTGGAGGGTCTGTTCATCGGCAGTATTGGCGTCATTTTAGGACTTCCCTTGGGGCTTCTGATTTGCTCATTGCTTGTTCAATTCTACAAACTCCCGACCGACGTTTACTACATCAGCCATCTCCCCATAAAAGTGCTTCCGTTTGATCTTATCTTGGTATCCGTCTCGGCCCTTCTAATTGGATTTCTGGCTACACTCTACCCTTCGTGGCAAGCCGCAAAGTTGGATCCAGCAGAAGCCCTCCGATATGAATAGAATTTCTCCTACCGGGTGAGGGCGGGGTAGCATGAAAAATGATATTGATCTCATGCTTCAGTTTAAAGGGGGCGACAAAACCGCCTTTGAACAGCTTTTTGACAAGTATCATCGCCCGCTTATCAATTTCTGCTATCGCTTATTAGACAATCTGGCCGACGCGGAAGAGATTGCACAGGAGACATTTTTTCAAGTCCATCGCGCAGCCCCCCAGTATCAGCCATTGGCGAAGTTTTCAACATGGCTTTATACTATTGCAAAGAATCTTTGTCTAAACCGCATTCGAGACAGGTATAAAGAACGATTTGACGATATGCAATCAGAGGAGTCCGAAGACAATGTTCTGGAAGAAACCGTTCCCGCAGAAACCCCATCGCCGGAAGCCGAATTTACAGAACAAGAACTCTCTGCAATCATAAAACAGGCAATCTCCAAGCTGCCACCCTCCATTCGGATTCCTTTTATTCTAAATCGTTATCAAGAACTATCTTATGATGAGATTGCGAATATTTTAGAACTATCGGTTACTGCTGTTACGCTGCGTATACATCGGGCAAAGCAAATACTGACAAGGAAATTGGAACCGTATATAAAAATCTAGGGTCTTCGCGTAATCGTGTGGGTAACTTTTGTCATTCTGACCCCGAGCGGGCAATTTCTGTCATTCTGACCCTGAGCGGGCAATTTCTGTCATTCTGACCCTGA
>JACPZM010000099.1 GCA_016195485.1 Candidatus Troglogloeales bacterium
AGGGCATGCCATGGTACAGAAAGGCAATGGACTCGGTTGGATTTGCGCTACGCCCGGAATAATAGGCGATTGCCAAGTCTGAGTTTTGTTGCGCGATTTGGACGAAGAGGAACCTCTGGAGACCAAAGCGGCGCAGTTTGGCTTAAATTATGTGAAGCTCGACGGCACGATTGGCTGTATGGTCAATGGCGCTGGGCTTGCGATGGCGACGATGGATATTATCAAACTTGCAGGGGGATCTCCCGCGAACTTTCTGGATGTCGGCGGCGGGGCGTCCAAGGAAACAGTGAAAGAGGCGTTTCAGATTCTCTTGGCGGATACCAACGTAAAAGGGGTTTTTGTCAATATCTTTGGCGGTATCGTGCGATGCGAACGGATCGCGCACGGCATCATCGACGCGGCAAAAGAAATCGCCTCACAGGCGACGTTCGCCTTTGGGAAAGCAAACAGCGCGCGCGCAGTGCCATTGGTTATTCGTCTTGAGGGAACAAATGCAAAAGAGGCCAGGAGCTTATTGGCCGCATCCGAAATCAATCTCATCGTAGCCGAGTCGTTGTGGGACGGCGCGCAAAAAATCGTCGCGGCAGGGAAATAATCAGGGCGCACCGAGCAGCGCTCCTACAATGCCATGAATGACTCTCTTTTTTCACGCTGTATCGGGGTAATGATCTCTCCAAGAAAAACTTTTCTTGAAGGATCGGAACATCATAATGAACGGCATGTAATTATCCTTTCGCTGCTTTTTGGACTGTTGCTTGCTAAATCAATTATGCATTCTGAAGATAGAGATGTTTTCTTTTACGTCACAACGGCACTTGCTTCTGGAATTGGCTTTGTCTATTTTGCTGGATACTTTTTCTCATGGCTAATTAAAGTTTCGGGAACATTTGTGCATCCTACGAAGATGCGCATGACGCTTTCTTACGCGCTGGTGCCTTATATTATTGCACTGACTTTGACGCTCCTTTCAAAGGAGATGATTATCCCCAAGACATCAGCTATTGCCTTTATACTGGTTGTCTTTAGCTGGTCACTGGCTGTGTTTGGGATAAAAACGATTGCGGGATTACAGTTGGTACAATCCTTATTCGTCATGGTGATTCCAGTCGCCGCACTGATACTGGTTATTTCGATCTTATACAAAGTGGCATGGATGACATGGGGATATTAGCCCACCCTGACTCTTAAGTTCCTCCCCTTCAAGGGGAGGTTAGGTGGGGATGGGGTAAATAATGGAGAGATTAAATGAGCATTTTAGTCAATAGAAATACACGCGTTTTAGTGCAGGGGATTACTGGAAAAGAGGGTTCTTTTCACGCGACGCAATGTAAGGCTTATGGGACAGCGATCGTTGCCGGAGTAACGCCGGGTAAAGGAGGGAGCGTCTTTGAAGATATACCTGTTTTTGACACCGTTTCACAAGCCGTTTTAAAAACCAATGCCGATGTCTCTTTGATCTTTGTCCCGCCGCCATTTGCCGCAGACGCAATATGCGAGGCGGCCGAGTCTGGGGTAGCGCTCATTATCGCCATTACCGAAGGGATTCCGATTCTTGACATGATGCGGGTAAAACGTTTTATTGCGAATAAGCCGGTACGGCTTATCGGCCCAAACTGTCCAGGGATTATTACGCCGGATGAATGCAAAATCGGGATTATGCCCGGATTTATTCACAAAAAAGGGTCTATCGGCGTTGTCTCACGAAGCGGCACATTGACTTATGAAGCAGTCTGGCAGTTAACGCAACTGGGATTGGGGCAGTCAACCTGTGTCGGAATTGGAGGCGATCCAATCCATGGCACAAACTTTATTGACATATTGGCATTGTTTCAAGCAGACCCAGATACAAAGGGGGTTGTCATGATTGGCGAGATCGGGGGCGATGCCGAAGAGCAAGCCGCGGATTTTATCAAACGCAAAATGCAAAAGCCTGTGGTCGCCTTTATTTCAGGGATGACCGCGCCGCCAGGGCGAAGAATGGGTCACGCGGGCGCTATTATTGCGGGAGGAAAAGGTTCGGGAGTCGATAAAGTCGCCGCATTAAAAGGGGCAGGGGTAATCGTAGTAGAAAATCCAGCTAAAATCGGCGAGGCAATGCGAGATATTCTACTTCAAAAATCCTAATTCCTCCTCCGGCTTGGCAGAACGTATACGAATTTTATGTTCCGTGACTAAAACAAAGCAACCTTTCCAGCGGCCAACTACTTCTGTTTGAAAAAGGGTTTGAATCCGTCGTAGAAGGGCATTGCGGCCGGGTTCGCGCAATCGAATCAGCAACAAACCAGCGTGAGTTCCCGGTGCAAAACGGCGAAGATCAGAGAAATCTAAATCTTGAGTTATGAAAAATCGGTTGGCCACTTGTGCCGCTTTCCAAACAAGGTCATCATTATATCCAGACAAACCCTCTTGTGAAACAGTATCCGTTTCATGCCCGAGCAAGGCAAGGATACCAATCAGCCGCGCCGGCAGGTTTTCGTCCAGCTTGATTCTCATCGAATGCTCGGAACGCCAGGCACTGGCAGGTCTTCCTCCGCGGAGACGGCGGCAAAAGCAATCACTGCGCGAATGTCTTCTTCATGCACAGTGGGAAAATCTTCGAGGATATCCCCGACCCTCGCCCCCTCCGCCAAGCTGGCAAGAATCGTTCGAATCGTTACCCGTGTTCCTCTAACCACAGGCTCGCCTCCGCAAACTTCAGGATCACGCACAATATACTTTTGATAATCCATGCTTACCTCCTTCTTATAAGAACCATCATACCCCACGGCGTTTTAAATTACAAAATAGAGCATTGAGAGTCAACCGTAAAATCCTTTTATTGAAGAATCTCGCCCGGCTTAAAAATCCCCTTTTCCGTAATAATCGCTCGAATATATTCAGCGGGGGTAATATCAAAGGCGGGGTTTGATACCGCAATCCCATCTGGAGCAAACGCGACTCCAGAAACATGCGTCACCTCGGAGTGCGCTCGTTCTTCTATTGGAATTTGATCTCCGGAAGCGGTGTTGAAATCAATGGTGGAAGTTGGCGCGGCAACGTAAAACGGAATCCCATGCTCACGCGCCAGAATCGCCATGGTGTATGTCCCGATTTTGTTGGCGACATCGCCGTTTGCGGCAATTCGATCGGCCCCGACAAAACAACATTGTATTTTCCCTAATCGCATCATTAACCCCACCATGTTGTCTGTAATGAGTGTTGCGGGAATCCGCTCTTGAAGCAATTCCCACATGGTAAGCCGCGCCCCCTGAAGGATTGGCCGGGTTTCCGGAACGAACACCGATATTTTCTTCCCCTCTTCATGCGCCAAACGAATGACCCCCAACGCAGTTCCATAACCGCCGGTGGCCAGGGCGCCGGTATTGCAATAGGTTAAAACCCCATCGCCACTGGCAATGAAGGACGCCCCTAATTTCCCAATCGCGCAATTTGCGGCGATATCTTCATTTAAAATTGCATTTGCCTCTGCAAGTAGAATCTTTTTTAAATTAAGAATCGGTTCTTCGGCGTGCGCTTTAAGCGTCTCTTTCATCCGGGTGATGGCAAGAAAAAGATTAACGGCCGTGGGCCGCGTTTGGGAGAGCAGTAAAGCGACCTTTTCTATTTCCGATTGAAAGAGCAAACAAGAAGTGGCCGTGCTGTTCTCTCCCGAAAGCGCTATCCCAAAAGCCGCCGCAATGCCAATGGCGGGCGCGCCCCGCACAAAGAGTGATCGGATCGCGTGCGCGACCGTTTCAACATCTTTGCAGTCTACGTAGATTATCTCGCGCGGAAGTTTCGTTTGATTCAGAATCCGAACCGATCCGTCCTTCCATTCTACTGATTTAAACATAAGGAATCATAAGAGGAAGGAAAATACCCTCCCTAAAACAGAGATAGGAGTTTAAGAAAGTTAAAAAGCCCCTTTGGCGATTGGGTTTTAGGCGAGTACAATCCCCGCCCAATCGGTGAAACCCAAACAACCAAGGAGGGCCGAAGGGAATGATACAACAAACGGTATTGGGATTCAAGTTTCCTCCAAAAACTTGACAGAATCAGGCCAATTTTATTAGGATAAGCCACTTTTTTAACCCATGAGACAGGCGCGTAGCTCAGGGGTAGAGCGCTTGCTTGACACGCAAGAGGTCGGCGGTTCGAGACCGCCCGTGCCTACCATGCCGTCTTGTTAGAATGATTTTATGAAGGAATGCATTTTACAACTGGCTGGCGTTGAGAAGAAGGTTCCCGTTGGGACCCCTTTTTTGACCCTAACAGCATCAGGCTGTGGCATTATCGCAGTTTCTGTCAATGGACAACTCAAGGACCTTTCCGCAGAAATTAACGAGGATGCGATCGTGGAATTCCTATCCTTTGATTCTCCCGAGGGGAAAGAGATTTATCGGCACAGCAGTTCCCATTTAATGGCGCAGGCAGTCAAAGAACTTTTTCCTGCGGCGCAGATGACGATTGGCCCGGCCATTGAAGATGGGTTTTATTACGATTTTGATTTTGAACGCCCTTTTACTCCGGAAGATCTCCTGCAAATCGAAGAACGGATTCGAGAGATTATCAAACGCGACTTGTCTGTGCACCGGATGGAGCTATCCCGTGAGGAAGCGATTGCCCTTTTTAAAGAGCGTGGGGAATCTTATAAAGTGGAGTTGATTGAGGAGATAGAGAACCCGCCGATCTCCGCCTATCGTCAGGGAGATTTTATTGATCTTTGTACCGGGCCGCATCTACCTTCGACAGGCATTGTCGGAGAGATTCGTCTGCTTGCAATCGCCGGGGCTTACTGGCGTGGCAGTGAGAAAAATAAGATGCTGCAGCGGATCTACGGGACCTCTTTTCCGAATAAGGAACAGATGGCAAATCATTTAAAAAACCTGGAAGAGATTAAAAAACGGGATCATCGCAAGCTGGGTAAGGCGCTTGACCTTTTTTCAGTCTGTGATGAAGTTGGCGCAGGTCTTATTCTCTGGCATCCGAAGGGGGCGATCATCCGAAAAACGATTGAAGATTATTGGCGAAATGAACATCTCTCGGCAGGCTATGAGCTAGTCTTCACGCCGCATCTGGCCAGACTTGATCTATGGAAACAAAGCGGACATCTTGATTTTTACAAAGAAAATATGTATGCCACGGTTGAAGTTGCGGGCGATCCATACAAGATTAAGCCGATGAACTGTCCATTGCATATCATGATCTATAAGTCGCGCTTAAGGAGCTATAAGGAACTCCCTTTTCGATGGGCAGAGTTAGGTTCGGTTTACCGTTATGAGCGTTCTGGGGTTTTGCATGGTCTGATGCGAGTTCGCGGATTCACGCAAGACGATGCCCACCTCTTCTGCCGACCAGATCAGATCGAATCGGAGATATTAAAGGTGCTCGATTTTACGACCGCCGTATTAGGGGCGTTCGGTTTTTCGGAGTATGAAATATATTTATCAACTCGTCCCGAAAAATATGTCGGAACGTTGGACAAATGGGAAATGGCCACCACCGCGCTGCAAGGGGCATTAAAGCAGAAGGGGCTTTCGTATCAGATTGATCCGGGAGAGGGGGTTTTTTACGGCCCGAAAATCGACATGAAGATTAAAGATGCGTTGGGAAGGTCTTGGCAATGCACCACCATTCAAGTTGATTTTAATCTTCCAGATCGATTTAATCTGACCTACCGCGGGGCAGACAGTCAGGAGCGACAGCCGATCATGATTCATCGCGCTTTATTAGGGTCTATTGAAAGATTTTTTGGAGTCTTGATTGAGCATTATGGTGGGGCATTTCCCACTTGGATCGCCCCAGTTCAGGTCAAAATTCTCCCGATTACGGAAGAGCAGTCAGAGTACGCCAATTCCGTACTCAACACCCTGACAGCAATCGGTATTCGATGCGAGTTAGACAGTCGTAAAGAGACCATCGGCGCAAGAATTCGGGATGCGCAGTTGATGAAAGTCCCTTACATGGTTATAATGGGCAAACGGGAGGTGGTGGAACAAACGCTTTCAGTGCGCGATCGAGGCGGGGCGAGTACAATAATGACACTGTCTGACTTTATAAAACAAATCAATCAGGAGGTTGTTTATCGACAAACGAAGACCACCAAGCCCAACGGGTAATAACAAGTTACGGATTAACTCTTTTATTCGGGCCAAGGAGATTCGAGTTATCGGCGCCAATGGGGATCAGCTTGGGATTCTATCGGTTCGAGAGGCGCTTATCAAGGCAAACGAGGCGGCGCTCGACCTCGTGGAAGTGGCTCCCACCGCAAATCCTCCGGTCTGCCGGATTATGGATTTTGGGAAATATAAGTATGAGCAGAGCAAGAAGGAGCAGGGCGGGAAGGCGCATTCAAAGGCAACGCATCTCAAAGAGATGCAGTTGCGGCCTTTTACCGGCGAGCATGATCTTGGTTTTAAGGTTCGTCACGCAATAGAGTTTTTAGAGTCAAGGCAGAAGGTGAAGATCACGCTCATGTTCCGTGGACGGGAGATGGGTTTTCAGGAAAAGGGGCAAGAAACGATGGCGCATATTGAACAACAATTAAGCGAGGTGGGGCAACTGGAAAGTCCGGTTAAAAAGGAAGGCCGAAACTTGGTCATGATTGTGGCGCCAAAAACCCATACAACAAAAAAGAAAACAAAACACCCAAAGTCCCCGGATGGGATTGATTATAAAGGTGTACAACAATCAAGTGTAGATTTTGAAAGGAACTCTGTAAATGAAGCAAAAACTCAAAACACATAGTGGTGCGTCAAAGCGGTTTAAAATAACCGGCACGGGAAAACTGATGTGTCAACACGCCGGGAAAAGACATCTTCTGACGCATAAATCATCAAAACGAACACGCACGATGGGAGCCCGCATCTCTCTCTTCAAGGGAGAGGTTGCGTCCATTAAATTACTTCTACCGAACGGGTAATAAGGGGAAGACAAGAGGAGAACGATGCCTAGAGTAAAAGGAGGCCCCAAAACCCGGGAGCGGCGTAAAGATCGCCTGAAAATGGCGAAGGGATATTATGGGGCCAAAAGCAAACTTTTTAGAACAGCCACCGAAGCGGTCGATAAGTCGCTTGTTTATGCCTATCGAGATCGAAAGGCGCGCAAGCGGGAGTTTAGAGCGTTGTGGATTGCCCGAATTAATGCCGCAACACGAGCTACCGGTTTAACTTACAGCCGTTTCATGGAAGGATTAAAGAGGACAGGTCTTCTGCTCAATCGAAAGGTTCTGGCAGATTACGCCGCAAACGACGCCAAGGGATTTACCCAGATCATAAAAAAGGCAAAAAACGCCTCAAACGTAACGGATTAGCTTGATTCTATAATTCCTCGCGCCCATAGCTCAGTTGGATAGAGCACTTGACTACGAATCAAGGGGTCGGGAGTTCGAATCTCTCTGGGCGCATAACGTTATTTTCAATCTCTGTGCTTGGATAAATTGCTTTTCTATTAATTGTAGGAGTAGTCTCCCACGATGGGCAAAACGCTCGCTCCACTTATTCTTGCTATATTCGTGATGAACGCTGATTCTGCAATCGGCTCCGTTCTGATTGATCGTATTGTGGCCACAGTAGATCAAGAAGTGATCACAGAAAGCGAGCTTCAGGCAATGGATTCCTCGAAAGAAATCGCATCCAGGGCACAATTGTTAAAACAGGTTATTGAAAACAGGATTATTCTGCAAGCCGCAGAAAGAGAAGGGATCCGTATTTCTCCGTCGGAGTTTGAGCAGATGTTGCAAGAGTTGGAGGCACGCAATCATTTTCCAAACAGAGAGGCGTTTCGTCAGGCTGTGGTTGGGTCATCGTCCCTGTCGTGGGAGCGTTACCTTTCCGATTTGAAAATGGAGATGACGATGATGAAACTGATGCGGCGTGAGATTGATCCGAACCTATTTGTGACGGAGGCGGAAATAAAATCTTTCTATGATCGCAATCCAAAAAAATTTCAAAACGAACAAGTCAGACTCAAACAGATATTCTTCTCAATCCCAAAAGATGCCAGCAACGCATTGGTTGAAGAGATTCAACAAAAAGCCGATCTGATAGAAGGCGAGGCCAAGAAGGGCGTCTTTTTTGATGAATTGGAGCGAACTGCAATATCTTCCGGCGGGGATGTCAGCGACTTGGGTTTTTTAGGCGTTGCATTCCTAACAGCAGAAATTGCTCGGGCTATTGTTAATATGGAGGTTGGTGAAGTCAGCCAGAAGGTGCAGACAAAAAATGGTCTTCATTTTTTTAAAGTATTGGACAGGACGAGTACGATGACATCCCTTGAAGAAGCCCATGGCGGCATTTCAGAATTCCTTCTCAAAGAAAAGAGAGACGTGCAGGCACGGGCATGGTTAAACGAGATAAAAAAACGTACTGTTGTTGAGATAAAATAGGGTTTTGCGCGTAGGGTCCCAAATTGCTCATATTATTCCCTGACAGATGCGGTTTCAGTTCGTTGACGGCCTATTGTAAAGATGATAGAGTGCAAAGGGAACGGTTTATTATGCTGGTTCAGGTAAAAGTGCGGGGGTTGGTGTTTGATCCTCATCAAAATACGTTTATTGTTATCCTTCGGGAAGAAGAGAATAACGAAGTGTTGCCGATCTGGATTGGTCGACCAGAGGCCAATGCCATTGGTCTGGCCGTGGAAGGGGTTTTTTCGCAGAGGCCGCTTACGCATGATTTAATTAGCAACATTATCGACAAATTAAACGCAAAAATCATCAGTGTCGTTCTAACCGATTTGAAGGATTCTACATACTACTCGAAGATTCACCTTTGCTATAACGATTCTGAAGTGGCAATCGACTCCAGACCTTCCGATGCAATCGCTTTGGCCTTACGAGACGACGCTCCAATTTTCGTTCATGACAGCCTCGTCAAAAAGCAAAGTTCCGAGGATATTAACACATGGCTGGAGGGATTACGGCCAGAAGATTTTGGGAAATACGAGGTGTGAAACGACACCACGACTGGCATGTCTCAAATTATATTTTTCCGAACAAGTCTCTTCTTCTATTTTCTAGGTTGTCTCCTTTTCCTGCTGAACCTGTGGGATAAAAAGGGCGGGACGCCGCCTGCGGAGACAAGCCAAAAATCGGCTACTCTTCCAGTCAGTCAACGGATCGCCTTTGTTGTGACGGGAGTCGGTTTTCTCTGCCATACGATTGCGCTAGGTCTACAACTCCAATCGGGGGTCCCATTTAGTTCTCTGAAGGAGGCGATCTCTTTTTTTTCGTGGGCCATTGTTCTGATCTTTTTCTGGGTGGAGCTGAAATACCAGGTCTATGTCATGGGGTCTCTCATTCTCCCGATGGCATTTCTTTCACTCATTTCAGCGGCAACACTCCCTATTGACACCCATCCTGTCGATCCTGCGCTCAAAGGGACGCTATTGGGCGTACATACAACATTGTCCGTGTTGGGCATTGTGGCCTTTGCTATCGCAGCCGTTTCAGGAATGATGTACCTTGTCCAGGAAAGGTTCTTAAAGTCAAAACAGTTTGGTCCGCTTTATTATAAACTTCCTTCGCTTGACCTTTTGGATCAATGGAACAAAACCGCGCTTTTTTGTGGAATTCCACTGCTCACACTCGGTATCATTTCAGGGGCATTGTGGTCTCAATACGCCCGGGGGTTCTTCTGGTCATCGAATAGTCCTAAACAGCTTTTGTCCCTTTCCGCATGGTTTTTCTATCTGATCGTACTTCAGGGCCGACTTACCTTTGGCTTTCGAGCAAGACGGGGGGCATTGCTCTCTATCATCGGATTTGTCGGAATTATTTTTATTTTTACCACATTGGCCTGATGAATATTATTCTCGCCGGATTAAATCATCGTACCGCGAAGGTTGAAATTCGGGAGCAATTTGCGCTCTCCGAAGAGCAGATCGGGGAAGCCCTCTACAAATTGAAAAGAAATCCGCTGATTCAGGAAGCGCTTATTCTCTCTACATGCAATCGCGTCGAACTCTATGCGGTGGTTACCAATACGGAGGAAGGATGCACTGCACTTAAAAATTTCTTTCTCCACCAATCCCCATCTGATGCCGTTGCTTCCGCTCTTTACACTTACTCGGCCAGAGATTGCCTAAGGCATCTGTTTCGAGTCTCTTCCAGTCTCGATTCAATGATACTGGGAGAGCCGCAGATTTTAGGCCAACTCAAAGACGCTTTTGATTTGGCAATGCTGCATAAATCGACCGGCGTCCTTTTAAACAAGGTATGCAAAAAGGCAATCTCTGTTGCTAAACGGGTTCGAACCGAGACTAAAATCTCAGAAAATGCCGTATCCATTAGCTATGCCGCGGTAGAACTGGCCAAAAAAATATTCGGAAAACTGCATCAAAAATCGGTCATGCTCGTTGGCGCCGGAGAAATGGCAGAGCTTTCCGCACGTCACTTTATAAGCAACGGAGTCAAGTCGATCTTTATTGCCAACCGAAGCTATGAAAGGAGTTTGGAGTTGGCATCAGAATATCAGGGGATTCCGGTGAGATTTGAAGATTTTTTCGTTGAAATGGCCCAATCTGATATTGTCTTATGCTCCACGGGGGCGCCCCATTATCTGATCGGGCCGCAAGATGTTTCAAAGGTCATTGCCTCACGGGCAAACCGACCGATCTTTTTTATCGATATTTCTGTTCCCCGCAACATTGATCCAGCAATTAATCAGCTCGACAATGTTTTTCTATACGATATAGATGATCTAAAACTTTCCGTAGAGGCGAATCTTCGGTCACGCGAGGTGGAGGCATTCAAGGCAGAAGAGATTATCACGGAGGAAGTCGAGCAGATGACCCGTTGGTTTAAATCGCTCGACGCAATTCCGATGATCGTGGCCTTAAAAGAAATGGCCGAAGAAATAAGAATACGAGAGATGAAACGGACACTGGATCGGCTCGGCGCCTTAACCCCTGAACAACGCGAGGCGATTGACGGACTGACCCTTTCCATAGTGAATAAGCTCCTGCATGGGCCGCTGACCACGCTCAAAGAAGAGACCCACGGAAATAATGGCAATGCCCTCTTAGAGGCAACCCAGAAACTCTTTCAGTTTGGAAAAACGGTCACTACCATCCCCACCCCTGCCCTCCCCTTGAAGGGGATGGAGAGCAACGAATAAGCATGTCCCCCTCTCGCCCATTCCGGATTGGCGCGCGCGGCTCCCTATTGTCGGTCACACAGACGACGTGGGTCGCGGAACAACTGCGGGCGCGGGGACTGCATGTCGAGATTCAGATCATCAAGACCACTGGCGATAAGATACTGGATGTGCCACTGGCGAAGGTCGGGGGAAAGGGGCTTTTTGTCAAAGAGATAGAAGAAGCCCTTTTAAGCGGCGCCATCGATTTGGCTGTACACAGCATGAAAGATATGCCTACGAAAATCCCGGAGAGGCTCCATATCGGCGCGATTCCCAAACGAGAGGACGTAAGAGACGCACTGATTACGCGCGACAAAACCACTTGGGTAAATCTTCCGCATGGGAGTAAGATCGGGACATCTTCTCTTCGTAGACAAGCCCAATTAAAACGATCCCGCCGCGACCTTTTATTTTTGCCGCTCCGGGGGAATCTGGATACGCGGCTCCGCAAATTATCAAATGGCGAGATCGATGCGATTGTCTTGGCAACGGCCGGTCTAAACCGGCTGGGGTGGCAGGATAAAATCACAGAACATCTGGCAATAGATATAAGCCTCCCTGCCATTGGGCAGGGCGCCTTGGCCATTGAGTGTAGAATAGAAGATAAAGAGGCAAATGCCGCGATTGCCTTTTTAAATGATCCAAAAACAGCGTGTGAGATAGCGGCTGAACGCGCCCTGCTGATCCGACTTGCGGGGGGATGTCAGACACCGATCGCGGGATTTGCATCGGAATCTTCGGGGGAGATTACGCTGACAGGGGTCGTCCTCAATCTTGATGGAACAGAAATCGTTCGAGACCGGCAGATAGCAACAGTAGCCGATGCCGAGGCATTAGGTTCTAGGGTTGCCGAAGCGCTCCTTTCGCAAGGGGCTGACCAGATACTGAAATTGCTTTTAGAACAACCGCTCATCGGCATATAGCCTTGTTCGCCTCACGGCAAAGCGCCATCCGCCGTATAGGCTACTTTATTGTTGTCGGAGGCGTAGGTTCTGAAGGGATAGAGATGTCGCCCGTCCCACGGAATTGAGGCCAACAACAGGATGCTATCCCTGCCTCCCCTCCATAAAATGCACTCAGGGTCCCATTTTGGGACGCAGACAGAATAAGACCGTCTGCGGTCAGAATAGGAGATGAACTCATTTTGCCTCCTGTTTGGAATCGCCATCGGATGGAACCCTCATTTGAGAAAACCATAATAACCCCCTCCCGTCCAAAGACCACTACGCCGCCATCGGCAAGAATGAGGGGAGAAGAAATGACTGGAGAGCCTACGGAGGCTTGCCAACGCAACTTCCCTACTCCCGTCAGCGCCAGAAGACGGGCATCATCCGTACCGACATAAATGGTTTCATCAGGCCCCACCACGGGAGAGGATCGTACGGAAGCGCCCGCGGGATACTTCCATAAAATATCTCCTTTTGGAGAAATAGCAACCACTTCCCCTTCCGAACTACCCAAGTAAACGGTCCCCTCTTTTCCCACAGCAGGGGACGAATAGATCAGGCCGGCAATCGGTTTTTCCCATTCCATGAAGCCTTGATTATCTAGCCGAACAAGATGACTGGAAAAGGAGGGAACAAAGATACTCCCATCTTTACCCACTGCTGGAGAGGCATACACCGAGCCTTCAATCTGATCTGTCCAGAGGGTGACACCGTCTGGAGTCACACCCTGACAGAGACCGTCTGTAGCGCACACAACAACAGTGCCATCTGGCGCAACAGAGGGAGAAGCAGAAATAGCCCTACCGATCTTTGCCTGCCACAACGATTCCCCCTTTTCTGAAAAGGCATGGAGAACCCCTTCCATCGTCCCTACGTAGATCTGGCCATTTCCTAGCGCAGGGGAGGCGCGAATCGCGCCGTTTGTCTTGGCGGTCCAAATCACTTGCTTTGTCTGATCAACAGCAAAAAGGGTTCCATCATCTGCTCCAATTAGAATCATGCCCGTTGCCGTAATCACCGGAGAACTGTTCAGAGGCGGACCGATTTTAACCTGCCAGGCAGGCCTGAAAATATCGGCCGCATGGCCAGCAACGGCTGCCAATAGGACCATTAAAAAGAGATAAACGACTGCTTTTTTCATTTTCACGGGGAATTGACAATAAGGACGGCGCCACGATCTTCCTGATTGGTTCCCGTCCCATCCTGGAATGGAGCGCCTATTAGAATATCAGCCTTTCCGTCTCAGGAAATATCCCCGATAGAAGCGACCGGATTCGCAAACTGGGCAGCTTGCTCTGGATTTGGATTGGAAATCGTAGCAATAAGGGCGCCGTCATGGCCGGAGTAAAGCAGCGCCATTCCTGCGGCAAGGGTTCCTCCTATATCCATACCCGGGGCCCCTATCAAAATTTCAGGAAAACCATCCCCATTCAAATCGGGTACGACAGCAATAGAGGACCCAAAAAATGCCCCCGGTTGTGGAATAGGCAGATCGATACGACGTAATAGATTGCCTGTTTTGCCAGAAAATACAAAAACCGCTCCCTGATTAGAATTACCACCTACATCCTGCAGCGGCGCGGAAACAAGGTAGTCTGCTACACTGTCTCCATCCAGATCACCCGATCCCATTACAAACGAACCAAATCGTGCCGTTGCTTGGGGAGCCGGATGGGTTATCGTTCGGAACAAATTTCCCGTGGCGCCAGAGAACAGATAAGCCGCGCCCTGATCTAGGCCGGTAGAAGAATCTTGAAAAGGTGCGCCGACCAATATCTCGGGTAAACCGTCTCCAGAAAGATCGCCCACAGACGCAACAGAGAGGCCAAAAGTGGCCCCTTCCTGCAGGGCAGGATGCTTTATAGTGCGTAAAAGCGTTCCCGTTTTCCCAGAGAACAGATAGACCTCTCCGACATCTTTGACTGATCCCACATCCTGTCTGTTGGCGCCAACAATAAAGTCATTTACGCTGTCCCCATTCATATCTGAAATAGGGCTTAATGAAAAACCAAACTGAGCTGAAGCTTGAGGTACAGGATGCGCGATGATTCCCCATGGCAGCAGCGCCCCGGTCTTTCCTGAAATCAGGTAGGCCTCCCCTACATCTGTTGTTGTCCCATCTCTATCTTGCAATGGGGCGCCCACCAAAATATCTCCGATACCATCCTGATCAAGATCACCCATCGAGGCCACAGAATATCCAAACCGAGCCTCCGATTGAGGCACCGGGTGAGAAATCGTGCTTGTTGCAAGCAGACTCGTCGTTGTACTTACAAGCAGACCAGTCCCCCCAGAGAACAGATATACCTTCCCCTCGCCAGGGGTTGTGGTTGATGATCTATCCTGATAAGGGGCGCCCACGATGATATCTTGTTTGAGGTCGTTATCTAAATCAGGGATAGCGGAAATAGAAAAACCAAATAGCGCCCCTTCCGAAAGGGAGATCGCGCTTACATCCAAGCGTTTGGCTAAAAGGGCAGGAGAGAAAATTGCCTCAACGGTTACATCCCCATCCAGACTAATCAAACAATTTTCTGTAAGCTCTTCTTTACACCCTCCCGTCCAGAAGGCAAAATTGGTATCCAAGGAACCTGAGGCAATAAGAGAAACATCGCTATTTTTATCAAAAGTCGATTCGCAAGTGGGGGGACAGCTGATCCCTTCAGGTTCAGAAATGACAGATCCCACCCCTTTGACAGTAAGCGTTATCGTTGCGGTTTTAATATGGGAGGGGTCTTCTGGGGGCTTATAATCACATCCTCCCAAAAAAAACATGGCGACGATAACGCCGCCCCAGACCTGCAATAGAGGGAAACCAACCTCCAGAACCTTCAAGGCGCCTCCTTACAAACAAGAGGCATTTACTGAGACATTGACCAGATTATTCCCAACCTGATTTATAATTGATGTCCCAGACTTGCGGCACTGAATTGCAATATTTTTGTTCCCTGTCTGATCGATTTCCCCATAGACCCCAGCGGCCTTGGTGCCTCGGAGCACCTGGGTGGCCGTGTTCTTGTCCCCATCCTGATCAATGGTTCCAGTAAGGTACGCGCCACGCTGAAACTGCTTCAGCACCCTGTTACGGTCACCTTCCTGATGAAGGGACATTGAGTCGGAAAATCCGCTCACCTTTCCCAGCCCCGTTTGTAACAGAGTCGCCTTATTGCCATTTCCAATCTGGGCGGCCTTAAGACTCATACTCGATCCGATCTGCGCCCCCAGTATTTTGTTCGTGTCGCCTTTCTGACTGAGATACATACTGAGCAAACTCCCTTCTTGGAGGAAAGGAACCTGCACGCCGCCTACAACACGAGCAATCAGATCGCCCGACCCTTCCTGCGCAATTACAGCAGAGATGTCACTGCCGATCTGGTTCAAATCAACGACGTCACTAATGCCACTTTGAGTCACGTCGGCCTTGATGAGGTCACCCTGTTGAGCCACATTTGTGTTTAGACCTTCCCCTTCTTGGAGTATCTTGATATCGCTGCCTGCCCAGGCCTGGTGCAAGCCGGTGAACAGTAAGAAAGAGATTCCAAAAACAGCAACCCCTTTTCCGTGTCCCTTTCGACTCTTCATCTTCATTTTGAACCCCCCTCCATCAATTTCCTGCCCCAACCCGCATGGATAAAGGCTGGATAAGGCGAAAAACAACCCCATCCAACCATCTTACCCGACAGAAACACTACTGCACTGTTGATGCAAAGTTGCTGTTCCCAAGTTGCGATATCGACACATAATCTCCTATATATGACTGACTTGAACTCGCATAGTTGGAGTCCCCAACTTGAGCATGGCCTGCAAAATGCTGGTCACCCACCTGTAGTATATAAGACCCGTTCGACGATCCATTTTGATACTGAGAACTCCCGTTTTTATAGGCAGGATCGCCGGCAAATTTAAAGTTCGTGTGGCGGGACAGTACGGCACCATTCCCGACACCAAACTGTGTTTGATATGCGTACCCTTGTACGTCTGAAGCGGGCTCACAACAAGCGAATCCATTGACTACATCTCCTGACGCGATGGCTGCAAAGTTTCCATTTCCGCTCTGGTATTGGCCAGTAAAGGCCTCCGTCCCTTCAAGATAGGTGATAGCGGTATTGCTTGAACCAAGCTGAGTGGCATAGCTGCCATTTCCAGCACCGCTCTGGTAGATAGAAGCGGTATTAAAATCAATAGCCGCCGTCTGATCGATAGAGGCGCTATTCCCCGCTGAAGACCCAGGATTATCGCAACCAGGGCAACCCGAATACGGTCCCGTGGTAAACTGACTCTGACCGATGAAAGCGGTATTTCCCGCCCATCCCTTCCCTATACTGCCTAAAAACAGAAACACCGCCATTGCCAAAACAACCCTTGTCATATTTTTCATTTTCTACTCTCCTTATGTTTTTGTTTGTTTTTTGTTTACTTTCCTCACCTCAACTAGAAACCAGACCCCTTGTCTAGTTTACTATACTGGCAAAATTGCCATTTCCAGATTGCAAGATGCGAGAAACCGCATCTGCATTGGCCGACTCTTGCTCGGCCTCATTTCCGCTACCAACCTGTCTGATCCATTGGAACGTAGCACTGGCACTGGTACTCTGTCCAGCCGTATTCTCTGTTCCGTCCTGCCGGATCGCCTGGCGCACGTCACTCGCCTCCGTAATGACCTGAAACGCCATATTTTCAGACCCAGATTGCGACATCATCTGCCGATTCTTCGAGCCGTTAGTGGCAAACTGGATTCCTATCTGCATTTCTCCATCCTGGTAGAGGAGTTGCTTATTGCGCTCCACGGTATCAAGGGCCTGAACCCCTAAGCAGGAAAAACAACCACTATTCGGTTTTCCGGTTATAAGGTCTCCCTTGTCGTTGATATCCGATGTGTACCCCTGAAAAAGAAACTGCAAATTGTCTAAGCCGATTACGCTTTGATACCCCTCATTGGAGTCGCCAATTTGCGAAATGATGTTGATGTTATCGTCCCCCACGATGATGCTTTCCGCCACCGAATTACGCGTGTCATCCTGGTCATGCATTACGAAATTTCCTTCACCCATGTTATCGATGACACTTGTATTGCTATCGTCGGCAAACAGAGGCACAACACGACCGACCAGAACGAAAGCAACAGCGATGAACAAAATCAAAAGCCTAATGCCTCTACTTTTCATGCTCGCCTCCAAAATTGAGAACCACGCCCGCAACACCCCATTCCACGCACAACGGGGGTCACTCTAACATAATGTTTTACACGTGTCAAGATATTTTTAAAATATTTTTTATTAAAAAAGCCGGAGCAAAAACAATATCCATTGTCTGCATTTATTATGAGTGGACTTTTTCATAGGAAAGGCGTCTACTCGAAGATTGCGGTGAGTTCGATCTCCATGCCGGGGAGAAGGGGTGTGGTGAGGATCTCGTTTTTCTCGGACGATAGTTCGGCTGTTCGTACATATCCACTCTCTGTCATGCGATAGATTTTCACCATTTGCAGTTCAGGATCAACAATCCAGTATTCCTGCACGCCATACTGCTGGTAAAGTTTTCTTTTAATCATTTCATCCGTCTTACGGCTAGACGGGGAAAGGACTTCAACGACTAAGTCGGGTGCCCCCTGAATATTATTCTCCGTAATGAAATGAAGGTTTGCGGAGGCAATAAAAAGAAGGTCAGGTTCCACCACATCAAGATCGGAAAGGACAACATCGGTGGGCGCCATAAAAACCTTCCCCAGTTTAGATTGTTTTAAAAAGTTTGAAAATGCAGTGAAAAGATGTCCTAAAATACTCTGATGAAATGTTTTTGGCGCTGGCGACATAAAATGCTCTCCATCTATCAATTCGTGCCTCTTCCCATCTTGCGGAAAAAGCAGATAATCCTCATAAGTAAATTTGACTACAACTGCACTTTGTATCATGTTGGCCTTTCACTACAAGGTCGGTGTCTTCCCTGCAAGTAAGGGTAATGGAATCCATTTTGCATGTCAAATACTGTCAAGAAAAATAGTGACTTTAGGCTTAATGGACAAAATTAGTTGCTATGTTTTCTTCCCGATAGTATTTCAGATATTATTTTGTACCTTCTGTCTCGGCGCAATCCCCTATGAACTGCAAGCCGGTTTTTAAGTTGAGAAAACATGCCATCAAGACAATTG
>JACPZM010000093.1 GCA_016195485.1 Candidatus Troglogloeales bacterium
GTATCGAGCAAGACGGCCTCATCGTAACCGTTCTCCTTGGCCTCTCTTTTTGCCAACTGTGAATTGACATAATATCCGGTCACCTTTGCGCGGGTCATGCTGACATTGACATGGTGGCGGGCCATAGAAGAGACGCAGACCTGAATCCCGTTTTTAACACCGTCGTCACCCAAATAGGTGCCCCATGGCCAAGCCGCAATGGTCAGGTGAATTGGATTTTCCTTTACATAAAGCCCCATCTCGCCATATCCAATAAACGCAATCGGTCGAATATATCCCTCTGAAAGTTTGTTCACGCGGACGGTTTCAATAATGGCCTGTTCAATCTCGTGTGCGGAGTAAGGGATTTTCATTTTCATGACATGAGCGGATTCTAAAAGGCGCTCCACATGGTCTTTAAGCCGGAAGATGGCCGTGCCCGATTTCCCTTTATAGCAACGGATTCCCTCAAAAACACCGAGGCCATAATGAAGCGTATGGGTTAAAACATGGACGGTCGCTGCCTTCCATGGAACCTGTTCTCCATCCATCCAGATAAACGGGGTTTCTTGTAACATATCCTGCTCCAAAGTCGTTGAGGGGGGAACGCCCCCTGCGAGGGCATCATATAAAAGCAGGCAAGGGCGTGTCAAACCACCCCCGGCAAAGGCAAGACAGATCCGGCCTTCGCCGCAATGACACCCCATACTTACTTAGTGGTATAATGTGGCCACCACGATCGGTCTAAAACAAACGATATGTCCTACGACTTAACCCCTGAGTTTCGCCGCGCCCTTGACCTTTTGGAAAAAGGGAAACAGAACCTGTTTATAACCGGTCGGGCAGGGACAGGGAAATCAACCCTGTTACAACAGTTCCGCAGTACGACCTCTAAAAGCGCTGTGGTACTGGCGCCAACAGGTGTTGCCGCAGTCAATGTCGGCGGCGAGACGATTCATTCATTTTTTGGATTTAAACCCAACGTCACGCCGGAAGGAGTCAGGAAACTTCGTGGGCAAAGGGCCAAGCTTTATAAAACAATAGAGACGATTATCATTGATGAAATCTCCATGGTTCGGGCTGATCTTTTGGATGCCGTTGCGCAGTTCTTGTTCCTCAACGGAAGAAATCCAGGCGAGCTTTTTGGCGGTGTTCAAATGGTTTTCTTTGGCGATCTGTATCAGCTTCCTCCAATTGTCCAGAGAAAAGAAGAGGAGGCGTTCCGCCATCATTACGAGACCCCCTACTTTTTTAGCGCAAAATCGTTTCCGGCGCTTCTGCTTGAATGGATTGAACTCACAAAGGTCTTTCGTCAAACCGATACGGAGTTTCTTACGATTCTCAATCATATTCGGAACCAGACCGTATCGGAGATGGAACTCTCCCTGCTCAACAGGCAGGTGGTCAGGGCGAATAATCATTCCCCCCTACCGGATGACTTTATTGTTCTGACGACAACCAATAAACAGGCATTGACAATCAATTTGCATCGCCTTGCGCGACTTCCTGCAAAGACGGTTTCCTTTGCAGCATTAATCGAAGGGACATTTGAAGAGAACGCCCACCCAACGGCCTTACAGCTGGAACTCAAAGAGGGGGCGCAGGTGATGCTTTTAAATAACGATAGTCTTGGCCGCTGGGTGAATGGCACTATTGGCAAAATCAAGAAAATCGATATGGAAGAGGAGCGGCTCATGATCACACTCCCGAATCAGCGTGAGGAAGAGATTACCCCGTATACATGGGACATGTTTCATTTTTCTGTTGATCCGACCTTGAATCGGCTTGTGCCGGTATCCATTGGGAAATTCACGCAGATGCCGGTTCGGCTTGCGTGGGCTATTACGATTCACAAGAGTCAGGGATTGACGTTTGATAAAGCGGTGATCGATCTAACAGATGGAACATTTGTGCACGGACAACTTTATGTGGCGATCAGCCGGTTAAGAACATTAAGCGGATTATTGCTGACCTGTCCTGTTAAAAAAGGAGATATCCTGTTGGACTATCGCATTTTAAAATTCATTACGGCGTATCAACGCCAGCTCTCGGAGATAAAATTGCCAATCGAAAGAAAAATAGAATTGATCGATGAGGCGATTCGAAAAAAAAGAGTGATCAAAATGGTGTACCTCAAGAATTCTGATGAGAAAACAGACCGAATTGTCACACCCATTTCCGTGGGAGACAAAACATTCCAAGGTCTCTCTTACGTCGGCCTTGTCGCTTACTGTCATCGTCGCGAAGAAGAACGGACATTCCGTGTTGATCGCATTCTGGAGATGGAGGTAAAGGAGGGAGTAGACTGACTCCCTTCCTATTTCAGGATGGGTAGGCAGACCGTATATGCAGCTCTTTTAACTGCTTGGAATCGACTTGTGCTGGGGCCTGTGTCATCAGGCAGATTCCTTTTTGTGTTTTTGGAAAGGCAATGACATCGCGAATTGATTCGCTGCAGGTGATGATGGCGGCTAATCGATCCAAGCCAAATGCAATCCCGCCATGGGGCGGCGCGCCAAACTGCAACGCCTGAAGAAGAAACCCAAACTTTAAATCGGCTTCTTCTTTTTGAATCCCTAAAAGTTCGAAGATTTGAGACTGCAAGCCAGATTGGTGAATGCGGATTGATCCCCCGCCTACCTCAGAACCGTTTAAGACAAAATCATAAGCCTTTGAACGAACACGCAACGGTTCTGTGTCAAGAAGAGGGATATCCTCGTCTCGTGGCGCCGTGAATGGATGGTGGATTGCCACATACCGTTTCTCGGCATCATCGTATTCTAATAATGGAAAGTCGATCACCCAAAGCGGCTTAAATTGCCCTTTCTCAATGAGGCCCAATCTTTGTCCAAGCAAAAGACGCAACCCCCCTAAGACCTCATAAACTACCTTTTCAGAATCGGCAACAAAAAGAAGAAGATCGCCAGGGGCCGCGCTGAACCGTTCCCGAATTTGATTGAGTATCGCATGCGTAAAAAATTTCGCAATCGGTGATTCTACCCCCTGTTCTGTTACTTTCAGCCAGGCTAAACCCTTTGCGCCGCGCGTGGTCGCTTCTTGGACAAGCGCGTCTATTTCACTTCGTGAGCTTTTTGCGAGACCCACCGCGTTAATCCCTTTAATATGACCCCCTTTCGCAATGACATCCAGAAATACTTTAAATGGAGAGTGTGCCGCAAGATCTGCAATATCTTTTAGTTCCAGGCCAAACCGAAGATCCGGCTTATCGGTGCCAAAGCGGCTCATCGCCTCTTGGTATGTAAGACGAGGAAAAGGGGGGAGCAGATCAATCTTTTTCAGCTCTCTAAAAAGATCGGAGAGCATTGTCTCCATCAGGGCGAGGATATCCGTGCTTTCAAGAAAGGAAAATTCAATGTCCAACTGCGTAAATTCGGGCTGACGGTCGGCCCTTAAATCTTCGTCTCGAAAACAGCGAACGATCTGATAATAGCGGTCGAATCCAGAGACCATTAAAATTTGCTTAAAGAGCTGAGGCGATTGCGGCAGGGCGTAGAATGTCCCCGGGTTTTGGCGGCTGGGCACTAAGAAATCGCGCGCCCCTTCCGGGGTTGATTTGGTGAGAAATGGGGTTTCAATTTCAAGAAAACCATTTTCGTCCATAAACCGGCGAACGGATCTTGATAACCTATGTCTCAAGATAAATTTTTCTTGTACAGAAGGTCTGCGCAAGTCCAGATAACGATATTGCAGACGCAACGATTCTGCGGCTTCCACCTCCTCGTCTATAGAGAAAGGAGGAGTAAGGGCGCGATTTAGAATCGTCAGATCCGTCGCTCGAAGTTCAATCTCTCCGGTCTGTATTTCTTGATTCTCTGTGCCGGCGGGCCTTTCCGCAATCTTTCCGCAAACCTCAATGACATATTCGGAACGGAGCGCATGGGATTGGTCTTGAAACTGTGAGGGCGCAGCATGCGGCGCCCCTACCTTGGCCGTATCGGAGCAATCAAAGACAACCTGAACTATCCCCTCCCGGTCTCTTAAGTCGATGAAGATAATTGCGCCGTGGTCGCGGCGGCGGTGCACCCAGCCGGTTAAGACAACAATCCGTCCCGCGTCCTTTTTTGTAAGCGTTCCGCAATAATCGGTTCGTTTCATTGTGTGCGGACGGTATCACTCCTTTTCGTAAATTGTCAATTACTCAAGCACAGCAAGCATGACGAACTCTATATTCTCCCCTCCCCTTGCGGGAGGGGATGA
>JACPZM010000101.1 GCA_016195485.1 Candidatus Troglogloeales bacterium
ATCTTCTGGGGGCTGCTGGCGGGATAGAAGCGATTTTCACCATATTAGCCATTCGGGATGGAATTGTTCCGCCGACGATCAATTTAGATCATCCTGCCGAGGGGTGCGATTTGGATTATACCCCGCATAAGCCCCGCAA
Organism: Candidatus Troglogloeales bacterium; assembly: GCA_016195485.1. Taxonomy (GTDB): domain Bacteria; phylum Nitrospirota; class Nitrospiria; order SBBL01; family SBBA01; genus JACPZM01. The sequence continues at coordinate 140 of JACPZM010000101.1, forward strand.
AAAGGAGATCGGCGTAGCGCTCTCAAACTCATTTGGTTTTGGCGGAACCAACGGGACGATTGTCTTCAAACAATATAATCAATAGGCAAGGGCGGGGTTACCCCGCCCCTACAAATGAATCCGCCCAGCCTTTCAGCGTTTCAGCGATGTTGGGTACCATATTTACATATGGCATGATATAGGGTATAAAAGAGTCGTGGCGAAAAACAATTTAAAAGAAAAGAAAGTAACGGTTATTTTGCCGGACGCGTTACTCAAAAAGGCGACATTAGCTTCTGGAGAAGGCATTACCCAGACGTTACGTCGCGGCCTTGAATTAGTGGCTGCGAAACATGCCTATCGAAAACTGCTCCAACTCAAAGGACAGTTCGATCTGAAGCTTAACCTAAATGAACTACGCAGAGATTAACCCAAAATCCGCATTAGGATTTTGGGGAAATTGCAAAGTCGCCTAAAGCACAAGGCCGCAGGCGATTTTGTGAACGAAGCGTACTTTTCGTACGGTGAGAAGCAAAATGGCCGAGAACGCAGTGGTTTTGGATGAATTTGCAATTTAAATTCCGCTATCGCGGAATTTGGGATTAACGGCAATGGTTGCTGCGGATACAAGCGCGTGGATTGATTATGCCAGAGGGACAGCATCTCCAATGGCACATAAACTTGAAAACGCACTTTTAGATGGCACACTGGTTATCCCTCTGCCTGTTCTTTATGAAGTCTTAAGTGGTCCCGGATTAACCCAAACAGCCGAGACTGCGATTTTGGCATTACCTCAACTCAATCTGTGGATAGGTTTTTGGGAAAGGGCCGCCATCATGCGCCGAAAACTGTTGCAACGCGGACAGAAAGCGCGCTCTATGGACTGTATGATTGCTCAGAATTGTATTGATCACGATATTGCCCTGATCACTACAGATACGGACTACCGCCATTTTCGTTCTTTCGGCTTAAGACATGCCTGATCTTTCATCGCTTCAAGAAAGAATGGGCATTGTTTTTAAAAACCCAGGTCTTCTTTTACAAGCTCTAACCCACAAATCTTATTCAAACGAAAATCCCAAACTTGCGTCAGGAAATAATGAGAGACTGGAGTTTTTAGGCGATACCGTTCTTTCGTTGATTATCAGCCATACGCTCTTTATCCGAAATCCAGACCTATCAGAAGGCGATTTGTCTAAGATGAGGGCGCATGTCGTGAGCGGCCCCGCGTTAGCGGGGGTTGCCCGAAAGATCGGCCTTGGCCCCTTTTTGCTTCTTGGCGCTGGAGAAGAAAAAAGTGCGGGACGTGAGAAAACCTCTATTTTAAGCGATGCCTTGGAGGCCGTGATTGCGGCCATTTACTTAGACAAAGGAATTGTTGCGGCGAAAAAGTTTGTCTTAATGGCGTGTGCCGATTTATTGAACCCTATCTCATTGGGCAGACCGGCTGATCACAAAACGGCGTTGCAAGAGTTTTGTCAGGAGGGAGCGATATCCCTTCCCACCTATCATGTCGTCAACGCGTATGGCCCGGATCACCAAAAGCGATATGAAATAGAGGTAAAGATTCTGGATATCCCTTACGGAATGGGGATCGGAAAGAGCAAAAAAGAAGCCGAGCAACAATCAGCCAAGACGGCCCTGGCGCGGCTCAGAGAATAGGCAATGCGTGCTATATTCTCTATTTCCTGTCGTGGTACAATCTGAGAGGGTCGGAGAATAAACCCAAAATCCGCATTAGGATTTTGGGGCAATTGCAAAGTCGTCTGAAATACAAGGCCGCAGGCAATTTTGCGATTGAAGCGTACTGATTCGTACGATGAAGAGCAAAATAGCCGAGAACGCAGTAGTTCAGGATGAATTTGCAATTGAAATTCCGCTATTGCGGAATTTGGGATAAAAGCCGTTATAGAGGTTTTGTGTATGTTGGTTCAAGTTGAGAAGCGGGTCTTCAGTACAGGTGAATACCACAAGATGACTGAGGCTGGCATCCTATTAGAAGATGATTGTGTTGAGCTAATCGAAGGGGAGATCATCAAAATGAGTCCAATTGGAAGCCGCCATGCCGCATGTGTGAAGCGTATCAATGCACTGCTTAATCATAGAATAAGTGGAGCAGAGATCGTTAGCGTTCAAGACCCGATCCTCCTGAGTGATTACTCAGAGCCAGAACCTGATATAGCTCTGCTTAAATTTCGTGAAGACTTTTATGCGCAGTCGCTTCCTGCGGCCATCGATCTGCTATTGATTATTGAAATGGCGGATACGTCTGTTGAATACGACCGCAATATAAAATTGCCGCTTTATGCGCGTTCCGGTATTCCTGCGGTCTGGCTGGTTGATTTGTCCTGCGATGCCGTTGAAGCGTATTCGGAGCCAGTGAATGGGGTGTACCAACAATGCGATCACCTCCATCGCGGTGGCGTTTTGGCACTAGCAGGATTCCCATGGATCACCCTCAAGGTCGAGGAGATTCTTGGCGAGTGTTCAAACCGCCGTCAGCCATGAAGGCTCTGATGCTTGTTCCCCGCGCACCGTGCGAAAGAAGGCCTCTTGAAGCGATTGTGTAATGGGCCCGGGCTTTCCGCTTCCGATCGTTCTGCTGTCTACTTCACGAATCGGGGTTATTTCTGCCGCAGTGCCAGAAAAAAAGGCTTCATGGGCTAGATAAAGATCGTCCCGCGTAAAACGCTCCTCTCGCACCTTTAGATTCTGTTTATCGGCCAACTGTATAATCGTATCGCGGGTAATCCCATCTAAAACGGAAGTCAACGGGGTTGTCTTAAGAATCCCTTTTCTAACAATAAAAATATTCTCTCCCGGCCCTTCCGCGACGAATCCATCGGTATCGAGCAAGACGGCCTCATCGTAACCGTTCTCCTTGGCCTCTCTTTTTGCCAACTGTGAATTGACATAATATCCGGTCACCTTTGCGCGGGTCATGCTGACATTGACATGGTGGCGGGCCATAGAAGAGACGCAGACC
>JACPZM010000098.1 GCA_016195485.1 Candidatus Troglogloeales bacterium
GAAACCGGCGATCGTGGCCAATAGAGTTTCCGCAAAGAGGCGATATCTTTGCCGGGCAATAACGAGTAAAAAACTCCAATGTGGCATCTTCGGCTTGTTGTAGCGTAATCTTGGACTCCTCAACCCTTTTTAACAATCCGGATTTTGTATGGGTCTTAACGCTCCAATCCTCCATCTTTTTTAATCTCTCTTGATCATGACAAATTGCCAAGGCAGGCCCCTCCGCGAGTATATTGAGATCGCTATCTGTTACGAGCGTGGCAATTTCAATAATGGTGTGCTCATTGGGGTCCAATCCCGTCATTTCGAGATCAAGCCAGATTAGATTTTTTTTACTTTGTAAATGTGGCATATTGCTCCTTTTCCGTACAGGTGAGTACGCCCCAGTCGCAAAACCGCCTGCGGCATTGTATTTCAGGCGACTTTACAATTTCCCCCAAAATCCAAATCACGGATTTTGGGCATCACCCTCCCCTTGAAGGGGAGGGAATCTTCCAGAGGCTAAAACGATTGCTTCTGCAACCTCTCTCATGGTTTTCCGTGTATTCATGCTCTGACGCTGTATGATTTTAAATGCCTCTTCTTCCCCTATTTTCCCTTGTTGCATGAGAAACCCTTTTGCCCGATCGATCGCTTTTTGAGCGGATAACGCCTCTTGCATCTTCCCAGATTTCTCAAAGAGCGTCGTATTTTCAATCGCCACCGCGGCTTGATTGGCCACTGCAGAAAGAAGATGAATCTCTTCTTGAGAGAAGGTATGCTCAACAGCAGTGTAACTATTGATAACGCCGATCACGCGATTCTTCACCATCATCGGCACTGAAAGCAGCGAGCAAATCCCTTCCTCGCGGGCAATCTTTGGAAAAGAATAGTTCGAGTCCTCGGCAACATTCCGAACAGTGATGGGCCGTTGCTCTTTGACGACCCGCCCGGAAATCGATTCGCCTACCTTCAGATTAGGCTTCTTCCGATAGGTCTCGCTTAGGCTTTGAGTGGCTACAATTTGAAGCTCCCCTTTTAAAGAATCCAAGATCATGATAGAACATATCTTTGAATTCATCATCTGCGCGGTCATGGTAACGATCAGATTTAAAATCTCTTCAATGTAGCGATTGGAGGTGATGGTTCCGCTCATACGCGTCAGGGTGTCCACTTGCATCGCTTTCTTGCTCGTCTCTTCGTAAAGACGCGCATTGAGAATTGCGCCGCCCACCTGCTGGCCAATCATTGTCAGTAACGCAACTTCCCCCTCGGAGTGATTGTGCGATTTTTTATGTTGTATATTGATTACGCCGACCACCTCGCTCCGATTGATCACCGGAATCGACAAGAAGGCCTGATAACGATCTTCAGGAAGGCGATGAAATTGTTTAAACCGGGGGTCATTGTGCGCATCTTTTGAGATGGCGACAACCGTGCGCTCCTTGGCCACCCACCCCGTAATCCCCTCACCCACTTCCAGCCGAACCCGTCCAATCAGGGTAGGGTGCGGTTTTTTCGACGCGCGCAGGATTAGTTCATCACAAGATTCATCCAACAGATAGATCAAACAGGCGTCCGCCCTCGTCTCTGAAACCACCAGCTCCACAATCTCTTTTAAAATCAGGTCCAAATCAAGATGGGTGCTAATGAGCCGTGTAATCCGTTGCAGGAGATTGATTTCACGAGACGATGCCGCAAGCAACTTTTTTAAAGAAGCAATCTTTTTTTTCGATCTGTCCGTCATGCCACTAACGGGTAATCGCCCCTTCCGATGCGGACGAAACCGACCGGGCATATTTGGCCATCACGCCCTTTTGATACCTCGGCAAAGGCGGATGCCAGTGGGCACGCCGTTTTGCGAGTTCCTCCTCGGGGAGTTCAGCGCGAAGCTCTCGTGCCTTGATATCGAATGTAATCAGATCGCCATCTTGTATCAGCGCGATTGGCCCGCCCACAGCGGCTTCCGGTGCAACATGGCCTGCCATCAAACCATGCGTCGCGCCAGAGAATCGGCCATCGGTCATCAACGAAACCGAATCGCCCAAGCCGGCGCCATATAATGCGGCCGTGACGCCAAGCATCTCGCGCATGCCGGGGCCGCCCTTTGGCCCTTCGTACCGAATCACAACGATATCCCCCGCCACAACCTGACCGCCTTGCACCGCCGCAAAAGCCGCCTCTTCACTATCAAAGACTTTACATGGCCCCTGATGATAAACCCGTTCATGCCCGGCCACCTTTACAACACACCCTTCGGGGGCCAAGTTTCCCTTTAAAATAACCAACCCCCCAGACAGCTTTATTGGATTGTTCAATGGCCGCACCACATCCTGTCCAACCGTTTCCTCTGCGGAATCAGCCTCTTCTCCAATTGTCTTTCCGCTCACGGTCATAATATGAGGATGCAGTATTTTTGCGTCCAAAAGCCTTTTGGCGACAAGCCTGACACCGCCGACCCTGTAGAGATCGTTAGCCACATATTTTCCGCCCGGTTTTAAATCGGCCAATAGCGGGGTCTTTGAACTAATTCGGTCAAAATCCTCAATGGCCAGCGGAATATCCATTTCACGCGCAATGGCCAAAAAGTGCAGGACTGCATTGGTCGAGCCGCCTGATGCCGCAACCGACGCAATCGCATTTTCAATTGATTCTTTCGTGATAATCTCGCGCGGCGTAATATTTTTGGATAAGAGCGCCATGACTTGTCGGCCTGTTTCAAAAGCGGTCTTTTCCTTTTGCGGGTCTTCCGCCGGCACCGAGGCCGATCCCATAGTTGACATGCCCAACATCTCAATCGCCATCGCCATGGTGTTGGCTGTAAATTGGCCGCCACAAGCCCCAGCGCCGGGACAGGCATGATCCTCCAAATCAGCGAGTTGTGCCCTTGAAATTTTTCCCTTTGCAAACGATCCAATGGCCTCAAAGACATCCTGAATCGTCACATCGTGTCCCTCAAACTTACCCGGGGCAATTGATCCGCCATAAAGCATCAGTGACGGGAGGTTTAATCGGCAAAGGGCCATAATCGTTCCGGGGATGGTCTTATCGCATCCAGAAAGGGTTACCACGCCGTCAAACAGATGTCCACGGGCAACCAACTCAATAGAATCTGCAATCACTTCGCGGCTGATTAAAGAGGCCTTCATCCCTTCTGTTCCCATGGAGATGCCGTCAGAGACCACAATGGTATTGTATTCAATGGGGGTTCCGCCAGCGGCGCGAATACCTTCTTTGACGTGCGTTGCAAGCCGTCGTAGATGGAAATTACAGGGTGTGACCTCTGCCCAAGTATTGGCAACCCCAATTAAAGGCTTTGCCAAATCCGTATTGGTAAAACCGTTTGCCTTGAGCATCGCGCGTGCGCCCGCGCGATCTGGGCCGTCTGTCAGAACACGACTTTTATGTTTTAAATCCATAGCAGGAACCTCACTTGATTATCAGGAGGATGATTGTATCGGGAACCTTGTTGTAATATCAAGGCCTCACCGTTTTGAATTGAGCAGGGGCGAAAAATCTTTCGCCTCTGCCGGATGTCGCTGACGCAAAATTTAACGGCTCAATGCAGTAGAACGTAAAAAGCAAAGGACGATTGCCGCGATCGGTCTTAAGCGACGTTCAAAGCGTGGATGCATCAGCTTTTTGTTGTATAACAACTTTGTATTAAGTGCCATCTCTGCGGGGATGGGCTAAAACCACTACATTTGTCCATGTAGTAAAAATCCCTCGATGAAAAAATCGATGTTGCCATCCAGCACGGAAGGAACGTTTCCCGTTTCCGCGCCCGTTCTGTGGTCTTTTACCATCTGATAGGGTTGCATGACGTAAGATCTTATTTGATGGCCCCAGGCAATATCCTTTTTCTCCCCGGCGCCGGTCAGTTTAGAAATCGCCGCATCCTTTTCCGCCTGTTGCATCTCATAGAGCCGCGATCGAAGCACCTTCATCGCGGTTTGTTTGTTCTGAAGTTGCGATCGTTCGTTTTGGCACTGGACAACGGTGCGGGTGGGAAGATGCGTAATCCTTACAGCCGACGAGGTTTTATTCACATTCTGACCCCCTGCGGAACTCGCGCGATAGGTGTCAATCCGGAGGTCTTTGTCGTTAATTTCCACTTCCGCGTCGTCCTCGATCTCTGGGGAGATGAACACTGCGGCAAAAGAGGTGTGGCGGCGTTTGTTCGCATCAAACGGCGAGATGCGCACCAGCCGATGCACCCCGCACTCGGATCGTAAATAACCAAAGGCATAAGCCCCTTCTATCCCGAGTGTTACACTCTTTATCCCCGCTTCTTCTCCCGGTTGAAGATCGATTGTTTCAACGCGATATCCACGTGCTTCGGCCCATCGGACATACATTCGGGTCAGCATGGCCGCCCAATCGGCCGACTCGGTTCCGCCCGCGCCGGGGTGAAGCGTTAAGATGGCGTTATTAAAATCTTTCGGGCCAGAAAGGAGAATTTCTACGGTGAAATGCTCAATCTCTTTTGTCAGCGCGTTTAAGTTTCCTTCGACCTCTTTTTCAGCGAAAGAATCGGCCTCCTGTTTTAGGAGTTCCAACAGAATCCCGGTCTCCTCGGCTTTCTGCTCAATTTCTGAAAAGCGTTTCAGTTTCTTTTCGATGATGCTATTTTGAGAAAGTCGCTTTCGAGCAGACGGATCCTTCCAGTCAAAATTTGGATCAGACGACTCTTTGCTTTGTTTTTCGATTTGGGCTTTGAGGGTAGCAGGGTCAAAGATGCCCCCGGAGCTGCGCCAGCTCGCGGAGAACGGTTTGAAAAATGGGTGAAAGATCAGTCAGCATAGAGTATCTCCTTCTCGTGAAGGGTGGTTATACCACAGTGAAATTGCAGTTTGTAACCATTGACATGATAACTGATTATGATATATGATGACGTCATGAGAACAATCGTCGACCTACCCAAGGAGCAACTGCAGGTACTTTCTTCATTGTGCGAGAAAGAGAAAATCTCCCGCGCTGAGGCCATTCGGCGGGCTGTAAACAAACTACTGGCAGAGGCTTCTGTCGGTTCTTTGGAATCTGCATTCGGTATTTGGAAGCATAAGAAGCTTTCTTCCCGGCAATATGTGGAACGACTGCGCTTGGAGTGGAGCGACCGATGAAGGCTGTGATTGACAGTGATGTCCTGATCGATTTTTTGAAGGGAGTCCCGGAGGCAAAAAAGGAACTGGCCCTCTATTCTGATCGGTGCGTCAGTTTAATTTCGTGGATGGAGATCATGTCCGGGACAGAAACGCCTGAAGAAGAGCGGCAGTGTCGAAGCTTTCTCATGCAATTCCGAGTCATTGAGATTGGCCGGGAAATTGCGGAGCAAGCGGTCATGTTTAGACGTGCTCATCATCTGAAGCTTCCCGATGCATTGATCTTAGCGACTGCTCATCACGCGGGATGCATCTTGGTGACACGAAACACGAAGGACTTCACCTCTAAGACTCCGGGGATTCGAATACCTTATAGGCTGTCATGAATGGAAAAGAACAAAATCAGATTAATAGGCGCGCACATGTCGATCCAGGGAGGACTGGATATGGCCTTACAACGGGGCATTGACGCCGGTTGCGATTCGATTCAGCTTTTTTCAAAATCGTCCAATCAGTGGAAGGCAAAACCGCTGCAGGATGCGGAGATCTCTCGTTTTAAGAAAAAGCGGGTGGAGACGGGCGTCTATCCCGCGATGATTCATTCGGCCTATTTGATTAACCTGTGCACACCAAAAGAAGAAGACTGGCATAAATCGATTGAGGCCTTTTATGTCGAGATGGAACGGGCTGAGACGCTTGAAATTCCATATCTGGTGCTGCATCCCGGGGCGCATCTTCAGTCGGGGGAAGAAGCGGGAATCACGCGAGCAGCCCAAGC
>JACPZM010000004.1 GCA_016195485.1 Candidatus Troglogloeales bacterium
CCAAGGCTGATCAGCAGTAGTCCGGTAACAGCCCCTCCGCGAAAGGCCAAATTGAGGGCAGGCCCTAGTCCTTGTCGTGCCATCTGGGCAACCTTTGCGTTCGCGTTCACAGAGACGGCCATTCCGACATACCCAGAAAGCGCGGAGGCAAGGCCGCCTAAAAGAAAACCAGATGCCGTAAGCAATCCAAAATGGGGTGACCAGAAACCAGCGACCCAAAGGAGAACAAAAAGCGTTGCCGCAACTACAGAAATCGCTTTAAACTGGCGGCGCATATAGGCTTCTGAACCTTCCTGTATCGCCTGCTGAATCTTTTGCATCTCTGGGGTTCCAGAGTCTTGCCCTCTCACAAAGAGGGCAAGATAAATCGCGTATAAAATACCCACACCCGAGCAAACAATGGCAAATAGAATAATCATAGAACCTTGATTCATTGTGGCGCTTCCCTCCTCATAATGTATGTTGAAAATTTGCAGGGGGCAGACCTATCTCTGTCTGCCCGATTATTAACAGAGATAATACTTGCACAAATAGCCTGACTTGTTCAAGTAAAAACCTGCGATTCAGACAGTCAATATGTCTCGTCTTGAAGGAGTTGGGTCAGGTTCGGATTTACCATCTATTTTGAATCGTGGTCGCCTACCATCTTCTCCCCCAGGATAAGGTCTTCGGGCGTATTCACCTCGCAAAATCCTTTGGCCTCTTCGCAGTTGATCTCCATCGCCCAAACACGTCCTCCCCGCTCCAAAACCCGAAGCTGTTCTAGCCGTTCCATTCGTTCCAAATCCCCTTCGGGACAGTTGGCCATCTTTAAAAGAAACTCTCTTTGATAAAGATAAACACCATAATGTTTGAAAAAACCAGAGAGGCAAGTAGGCGACGTTCCTCTTTCTATATGGGGAATGGGCGACCGGGAGAAATAAAGAATATCCCCCCTGTCATTCCTCACTAATTTGACTGTATTTGGCGAAAAAATATCTTCTTCTTTATCTATTTTTGCGGAAAGGGTCACAAGGTCAGCCCCTTGCGATATAATCCGCTGCCCTCCCTCTTTAATCAGTCTATCTAAAACGGAAGGACGAAAAAGGGGCAAATCTCCCTGTAAATTTACAATCAGCTGTGCAGGATATAAAGCCGCAACCTCTGCAACCCGATCAGACCCTGTGCGATGTGTCGCGGCAGTGATAACCGCTTCGCCGCCAAATTCGGAAACGGTTTTGGCAATGCGATCATCTTCCGTAGCAACAATAACTTTATCCGCCATCTTAATTTGCGTCGCCCGGCTCCAGACATGCCAGATCATCGGTTTGCCCTGTAAAAGCGCAAGAGGCTTTCCGGGGAAACGCGCGGACTGGAAACGCGCCGGAATAACGATGAGCGTGTTCATTTAATAATTTTCTCTATCGAGAATCCTTTTTATCATTGCGTTTTCTGTATAGGCCTTGCACTCTATATCTATTACAAGCCTTTTATCAATAGGCACCTGCTTATCTGTCACCGAACAATTGAAAGTGCACTTTTAAAAGTTTTCTGACATTGTGGTAGAGTAATGCCCATGCTAAAGTCACAACACAAAGCGCATATTGGTAAATTTCAATTTCGGTTGGCACTGCTTGGTTTGACGGTTTTCACCCTTCTTGTTTGGGAGCAAGGATTCGGCGAACAGAACTTGTTTGCGCAATCCCTTGATGACGCAATGAAAAAGCTTCTTCCTGAGGAGCAAGGATCCGACAAACAGAACTATGAAATAAGTGTGGGGATTGGCTCGTGGCTCAGTACAGGCGGAACCATCTGGAGCCATGATGCCTCATTCATTGACCCTCTGTTGGGAAATCCCACCTCGGAGTTGAATTATAAGAACATCAGCAGCAATATCGTTGAGTTGCATAGTGAACTCCTCCTGACACAGAAGCAGTTCATCAGAATAAACTATGGCTTTGGGGAAATTACCGGAGGGTCGTTGATCGATGATGATTATTTCAGTAAGACTGGAGCGGAGGCTTTTACGAATCTGGACTTTCCACACCGCTTCTCCCGTACATCCAACGACATAAGCGGAAGCGAGCTTTGGTACGTCAATGCCGACCTTGGGTACGACGCATGGTCTTTCTTAAAGGAACAAGGATACTCAAGGGCGTTTTTTGGATATCAATATTGGACAGAAAAAGTGGAAACCGAAGGGGTGACCACCATCGAATGTACATTAGTCGGCGATCCCGATCCGTGCAACCCCATAGGCACCGTCACCAATGTTGGCCAAACAGTGATCACGAATACGGTCAAATGGATCTCGCTGCGGCTTGGTCTCGAAAGCAGGTATCAGTTCACGTCGAGATTTAGCCTTGATGGAAGCGTGATATGGATTCAGTATACTTCAATGAAGAATGAAGACATACATCACCTAAGGGATAGTCTTCAGCAAAATCCGAGTTTCTCAATGAGTGGCACAGGGATGGGAGTCAATACTGAGATTGCTGGAAAGTTGATGATCACCCAAAACCTATTCTTCAATGTGGGATATCGATACTGGTGGGTTCGTGTGACAGATGGGACGTTGCAAGGCTATCCAGTGAAAGAAGCTTCATTCATTGCGAATCTCAATGAATTGCAGAGTGTGCGTCAAGGGGTTACATTAGGACTGGACTATAAATTTTGAACACTCTGGCGCTGTGACACGGAAATATCGAAACATGAAAGCGCGTATTCGTGCCCATGGCTGCGTTGCAATCCTTGCAAAGGTCACCCGTACGGTGAGTAGCCAAATGGCCGATAACGCAGTATTTTCGGGCGAATCGGCGGTTTGCCCCAAATTCAATCGCGGAATTTGGGTTTCCTTCTGCTATTGACATGATATTGAATTTGGCGTACGTTCAGACGTCGTCAGGGTCAGCGTGTGCTATATGAGAATCATAAAGTCTCTAATGGAGTTACTACATGCGTATCATAAAGCCTGCGTGTCGCGGGGGGGGGATTTAGCCAGTCCCTCTTTCCCCGGACGGCCTTGCTTTTTCTTTTACTCTTCTTTGTCGCCCCGTCTGTCCATGCCCAACAAAATGAACAGATATACCTCTACGATTCCTTAGGGCGCTTGATTCGCGCTATCAAGCCGGATGGCACAGTAGCCACCTACAGCTATGATGCAGTCGGAAATCTGTTGGCCATCACGTCGGGGAGCGGAGGTGTTGGCGCTCCCACGATTACAGGGATTACGCCATCTCCCATCCGTGCAGGGGAAGGTTGGGATGTTGTCGTCACAGGCACAAATCTTTTGGGCGGAAGCGTCCAAACCAGCAATACAGGGATCAAGGTCTTATCTCAGAAGGCAACGGATACGTCGATCTCCGCTCGTTTTCTGGTGGCGTTGGATGCCACAGTGGGTATTACTGCCGTGATAGTGACCACGCCGTTGGGTCAGGCTGGCACAACGATCAGTGTGGATCCGCCGCTTTTATCTCTCTCACCCTCTACATTGGTTGTCAATAAAGGCAAAACGGCTGCGATCACAGCCACAATGGCCTCTTCGCAATCCACGGCCACAACGATTGATTTCAAATCCGGCAATCCAGGCGTGGCCACGTCAACGGCTTCTGTTACCATACTGGCTGGTCAACTCTCTGCCCAGGGTCAGATTACCGGTGTGAACAGGGGATTTGCTGATATTTCGGCATCAATCCATGGGACCACAGCAATAGCCGGTTCTATATCAGTAACGGTTTACGACCCTGGAACTCCTGCGGCGCTTGTTACAATGCCTGTCTCTGTCAACTATCCCCATCTTGGAACGGCCGCAACCGGGGGACAGATATCACAACCTATCTCGGTCAACTATCCCCATCTTGGAACGGCCGCAACCGGGGGACAGATATCACAACCTATCTCGGTCAACTATTCCCATCTTGGGACGGCCGCAACCGGGGGACAGATATCACAACCTATCTCGATCAACTATCCCCATCTTGGAACGACTGCTACGGGTGGTCAGGTGACCTCGCCGGTTTCGGTTGACTTTACCTCCACTTCCCCACCCCCACCAGGCACGTCTATAGGAACGGGTGGAAAAGTAACCCCTCCGGTGTCGGTGGTTTTTAATCATCTAGCGACAACGGCAACGGGGGGCATGGTGTCGGCACCCGTCTCGGTGGGCTATTCCCATCTTGGGACGACTGCCGCCGGGGGTAAGGTAACCCCTCCGGTGTCGGTGGTTTTTAACCATCTGGCGACAACGGCAACGGGGGGCATGGTGTCGGCACCCGTCTCGGTGGGCTATTCCCATCTTGGGACGACTGCCACTGGAGGCCAGGTAGCCCCGCCTGTCTCGGTGGTCTTTGCCCACCTGGCAACCGGTGCAACCGGTGGCCAGGTAACTCCACCGGTGTCGGTGGTTTTTAACGGATGTTCCCCCTCTTTTTTAATGAAAATTA
>JACPZM010000102.1 GCA_016195485.1 Candidatus Troglogloeales bacterium
CAAGGATGACAGCCTGTTTCGCCCTCAGGAGGATGACAGCCTGTTTCGCCCTCAAGAGGATGACAGCCTGTTTCCCCCTCAAGGATGACAGCCTGTTGCGCCCTCAAGGATGACAGCCTGTTTCCCCGAAATAGCGCTTCCCAAATTGTGCCAGATTTTTGCTGCCCTTCAATCGCCTCCTTCCCCAGTATCCATACAGTTTTTAGCACAAAACCCCCTCTCAATTTACCCACTCGCTTCCACGATGACCCTATCAATCCTTCCCATTACGTTTATTGGCTGACATAATAGATGTAATCATTTTCTCCATTTCTCTGGATTCCCCGATCAAGTCGGGGAATGACATAACAGTATTGTGTCAGGACGTTCTCCTCACGGGAATGCCGTTTTGGGCAAGATACTCTTTTGCTTGTGAAATTGTATATGTTTTGTAATGAAATATCGATGCCGCCAAAACGGCATCGGCTCCGCCCTCGTTGATCACTTCTAAAAGATGTTCTAATTTGCCTGCCCCGCCCGAGGCAATCACCGGGATATGGACCGCGTCTGTTACGGCCCGTGTGAGTTTCAGGTCATATCCGATATTTGTCCCATCCCGATTGATGCTGGTCAAAAGAATTTCTCCTGCACCCAAGGCCTCCACTTTTTTCGCCCAGATCACCGAATCGATGCCAGTCGCCTTTCGTCCCCCGTGGCTATAAACTTCATTGTCTTTCGAATCAATCGCAACAACAATAGTCGAACTTCCATAAGCCTGCGATGCCGCTTGAATGAGCGCTGGATGCTCGATAGCGGCGGTGTTAATCGAGACCTTGTCGGCCCCCGCGGAAAGAAGCTCCCGAACATCTGTCAGGGACCGAACCACTCCCCAGACGGTCAAAGGCATGAAAACCTCTTCTGCAGTGCGGCCCACGAGATCAATGAGAATGGCGCGGCCATCTACGGATGCCGTAATATCGAGAAAGCAGATTTCGTCTGCCCCTTGTTGTTCATAATAACGGGCAATCGCAACCGGATCCCCAGCGTCTTTCAAATCCACAAAGCCAACCCCTTTGACGACCCGGCCACGCGTTACATCCAGACAAGGGATAATCCGTTTTGCTAACATCTTATATTCTTGGGCGAAAGATTTTTCGCCCCTACACTAGAGAGAAAACGGGCGGCCTCTTTATAAGACAGCTTTCCTGAATAAAGCGCCTTTCCCACAATGGCCCCATCCACACCCTTCATCTCGTTGAGTTGTTTAATATCATCGAGCGTTGTAATCCCTCCTGAAGCAATAATAGGGAGTTCCACATTGGCGGCCATCTCTTTCAAGAGTGCGATATTGGGCCCGGCCATCATTCCATCCTTTTGAATATCCGTAAGAATGATCGCGGCGATTCCACTGTCCTGTATCTGATGGGCCAATTCGATTGGATTGTCTTCAGAAAGGTCAATCCAGCCTCGAATGGCCACCTTGCCATCTTTACAATCAATCCCGGCAATGATACGACCCGGAAACGTTTTCACCGCAGCTTCAAAGACCCGCTTGTGTTGGAGGATGGCTGTTCCCAGGACGATAAACGCAGCCCCGGCGGCGAGATAATTTTCAATGTGTGAAATCTCCCGAATGCCTCCTCCCACTTGAACCGGGATGGGGCAAAACTTAATCATTTCTTTAATCAGATCAAAATGGATTGCGCGGCCTGTAATGGCTCCATCAAGGTCAACAACATGAAGCCGCGTTGCCCCTTCATCAATCCACCCTTTTGCCACCGCAAGCGGGCTTTCCGAATAGACCGTTGCCTGATTCATATCGCCTTGCATCAGCCGAACGGCCTGCCCATTTTTAATATCAATTGCTGGAATAATAATCATTATACTTAATCGTTCTCCAAGTCTTGCAGGTGCGGCTCCACGTGAACCACGACCTCTGCCACCTCTTTAAATTGGCTGATCACCGCAGACTCCACTTGATGGGCCAATTTATGTGCAGACGCAATCGTCATCTCCGGAGAGACATGAACATGCAGGTCCATGTAGACACGGGTTGTACTCCCTCGTGTACGAATGGCATGACAGGCTAAAACCCCATCTACCTTCATCGCCAAGGCCAGAACGGCCTCAGAATCAATTTGAGACGTATCGGTTAAGACCTTCACGCTGGCAACTAATATCTTTACCCCGGCAGCGCCAATCACAACGGCAATCGCTAACGCGGCCAGCGGATCTAAAAGCGGGTATCCCGCATAGATTGCAATCATGCTCACAATCACGGCAAGGGAGGCATAGACATCACTCTTCGTATGAAGCGAATCGGCAAGCAATACCTCACTTTTTAATACGTTCCCCATCTGCCCTTCCCATCGACTTAACATTCCATTGCCGATCAGCATGGCAATCATAATCATAAAACTCGTTGGCGTCACAGTCGGCGTTATTCCGCCTCCAAATCGTTTTACGCTGTCGGACACAATTTCAAAACAGCCGACAAAGATAAACACTGAGATCCCAATCGCGGCCATCGTTTCAAATTTGCTGTGTCCGTAAGGATGTTCCGCGTCGGGAGGTTGCGCCGCCAGGCAGACCCCGACAAACCCGAGCATGGAGGAGAAGGCATCTAAGAGGGAATGAAGGCTATCGGCCTGCATGCTCATCGAATGCGTCCAAGAACCCCAGAGAAACTTTAAAGCCCAGGCCAGCAGGTTAAAACAAAGCGTGATCAGCAGGACTTTTTTGACGTTTGTATGTCTGTCGGTCATAATGCTTTTAGACCTTATCGGAAAGCGGCCTCATAACAGACGCGATAATAGAAATTGCCAGTAGGAGGACTAAGACACCCAATGAAGCAGAGGTGGGGATCTGGTAGATGCCCGATATCGACATTTTAACGCCGACAAAAACCAAAATGGCAGAAAGGCCATACTGGAGAAAATGAAACTTATCCATCATACCGGCCAGGACCAAGAAAAGGGCGCGCAGTCCTAAAATGGCAAAGATATTGGATGTGTAGACAATGAAGGGGTCCAGCGTGATTGCAAACACAGCCGGAATCGAATCAACGGCAAAAATAACGTCGGTAACCTCAATGAACAAAAGGACGATAAAAAGCGGCGTGGCGGTAAGACGGCCCGATGACCGACTAAAAAACCTGCCTTCTGCATATTGGTTCGAGACGGGAAAGCAATATCGAAAAAGCCTGAGCACGGGGTTTGATTCGGGCTTTAACTCCTTATCTTTCTGAAAGGCCATCTTGATCCCTGTCAAAATCAGAAACCCTCCAAACAAATAAATCATCCAGTGAAAACGGGCCACCAACGCAATCCCTAATGCGATAAAGATCGCTCGCATTACAATAGCGCCAAAGATGCCCCAGAAAAGAACCCGGTGCAAGTAGAGCGAAGGAACATTGAAATACTTAAAGACCAGTAAAAAAACAAAGAGGTTGTCAACGCTCAACGATTCTTCAACGAGGTATCCGGCCAGAAATTGAAGGGCTATTTCGGGGCCTTTCCAGTAATAAACAACGAGGTTAAAAACTGCGGCTAAACCGATCCAGAACAGGCTTGTGCAGATGGCTTCTTTAAACAAAACGACATGGCTTTTCCGGTTCATTACTCCCAAGTCTAAAACGAGCATCACCAGAATAAAAACGCCAAAAAGAATCCATGGGGTCATAGTGGGGACACTATACCTGCTCTACAACGGTGTGGGCAATAGCCGTAATATGCGATTTAATTCTCGAAAAATGGGTGATCAAGTCTAAATGGATCGCGCTCGACTCAATCGCGTATGGAATCCCCTGATGCAGTCTTTCTATATGGGTCGCGCGCATCGCCAGCCCCTGACGATGAAACTGCTCTCTTTGATCGATAACCCGTTGCGCCTTGTCTTTCTCGTCTGACTCAAATGCTGAAACAACCGCATCAAAATCCTGACAGATCGTATGATGAAAAAGATGAATCTCTCTTAATCCCGCGTCGGAGAAACGGACTCCCTGATCAATCCGCTTCTCGCCTAACTCTAACAAGTTGCTGTCGATGATATCACCGATATTTTCAAGATGGCTGATGAAGTTCAGCAGGGTCATCTCCCTTGCGGAGTCCTTTTCAGAAAGCCCAATGGCTGCAAGACCGATCAGATACAATTTAATCTCTCGATTCAAATGATCCACCGCTTCTTCCTGATGCTTGATCGCATCGATCATCGACAAACTGTTCTTCTGGATAAAGACCTGCTTTACCTCTTTTAACATCTCCTGCACAATGGCCGCCATTCTCAACGACTCCCGCGTCGCCGCCTCCAACGCAAAAGGCGGAGAGGTTAATAGCGTTGGGTCCAGATATTGGGGTTGTGTGGGGTCTAAAGAAGGGGTAGGCTTGGCCATGAGGCGCGTCACAAAACGGGAAAACGGCGTTAGTACAGGGAGAAAAAGGCATAACAAAGCCAGATTGAAGAGGGTATGCGCGTTCGCAATTTGTCTTGGGAGGGTTCCCGCCGTGCCGGCAACAACCCCTGCAAATGGGGTGATGAATGGGACAAGGATCAGCACGCCAAGAAGTTTGGAGAGAATGTGGGCGGCGGCGACCCGTTTGGCTTCAATCGCGCCTTTGAAACTTGCCAGCAAGGCAGGGGCGCACGTCCCGATATTCGCGCCCAATATAATCGGAATCGCCCCTTCTAAAGTGAGAAGCCCCTCCCCCCCCATCGCCAGCGCAATCCCTAATGTTGCCGCGCTGCTGTGAAAGATGGCCGTGAGTATTGCCGCAAAAAGAACGAGTAAAATGGGCCATTGGGAGAGCAATGTGACCCATGCTGATAACTTTGGAGAGGAAGGAATCGTTCGTATTGTCACGGCAATGATATGGAGTCCAAAGAAGATAAAGCCAAACCCCAGCACGGCGGCGCCAATTGATTTTCCTCCCTTTCTTTTCGCGCTGGAATGAATGACAAACCCAATCGCCATCATGATCGGCGCCAATGCGTGCATTGGGAGGGCAATGACCTGAACCGTGAGGGTGGTGCCAATGTCCGCGCCAAGCAGAATCGGAATCGTCTGAAAGAGGGAAAGGATTCCTGCGTTTGTCAGTCTGATCAAAAGCACGGTTGTGGCGCTGCTGCTTTGAATGATCGCAGTCAACAACGCGCCAAAGGCCGCTCCCATGAGCCTGTTTCGGGTCACCTTCGCAAGAAGCCCTCGAAGGCGAATCCCGACCGCTTCTTCCAACCCGCGGCCCGATAGTGTAAGACCATACAGCAGAAGCACCAATCCTCCGATGAAAGAAACGACGATGAGCAAGGATGTCATTGACGCATACCTTTTATTTCCAACGAAATTTCCTTTCCATACGCTTGCGCCATCAGGTCAGCGACTGCTTGCCTCGGGGGTTTTCCCTCAAATAAAACATGGTAGACCTCCTGCACAATCGGCATCGGCACCTTATATTCTTTTGATAAGGCGA
The DNA here is from genome assembly GCA_016195485.1 of Candidatus Troglogloeales bacterium. Classification (GTDB taxonomy): domain Bacteria; phylum Nitrospirota; class Nitrospiria; order SBBL01; family SBBA01; genus JACPZM01. The sequence continues at coordinate 5,445 of JACPZM010000102.1, forward strand.
CTGCCGATTTCGTCGTCTCAACCCCTTCGGCCACCCTCTGCATTTTGCCTAAAACCGATTCCAGTGACGCCCCCTGGCCAAGCAATTCCCCCACCTTACGGTTTCGAGAGAGGGCGCCGCTACAGGTTAGAAAAAGGTCCCCCAGTCCAGATAGGCCATAAAAGGTTTTTATGTTCGCGCCCATTGCAATCCCCAGAGAGGTAATTTCAGATAATCCTCGTGCCACTAAAATCGCCTTGGTGTTACAACCAAATCCCAATCCGTCGGATATCCCAGCGGCAATGGCAATCACATTTTTTAATGCACCGCCTAGCTCCACGCCAATCTTATCGGCAGTAATCAGAAGTTTAAAGGTGGGGGTTCCGAAAAGATGTTGAAGACGCAGGGCCAGATGATGATTCTCCGACGCCAACGTCACAGCAGTCGGATGATCTTGCGCGACTTCTTGTGCAAAGCTCGGCCCAGAGAGAACAGCAATTTTGCCTGCGCCCTCCCTGTTGAATGCCTCGGAAATGACTTCCGAAATGAACATAAGTGTTTTGATTTCGATCCCTTTAGTCGCTGAGACAATGGGGATCTCCTTCTTGATGAAGGGGGCCATCTGATTTACAATATGTCGGGCGTGTTGGGACGGCACGGCAAAAAGCACAACCCGTGCGCCCTCTAATACCTTCTGCATCTCGCACGACGCAGTTAAATTCTTTGGAAGGGGAACCCCTGGAAGATATGGCCTGTTTTCGTGTTGAACCGTTATCGCGTTTACCACCGATTCTTCATAGGCCCACAGCGATACCGCTTCCCCTTTTTTTGCCAGTAACCGCGCCAATGCAGTCCCCCAACTTCCTCCGCCAATAACAGCTATTTTCATGAGTTCTCCTCCGAGTCAATTTAATGTTATTCTGTGGATTGTGTCAATGACGCTAGCGGCAAGTAAGGGCGGCTTCTTGTCATACAGACAGGCATTACTCAATAACAGAGGAAGTGGGGCTAATAGTGTAGGAACCGCCTTTCCGTGCAACTACTTTAATTACAGATAACGTCACTTAATCAAAAGCTGACGTTTTACGGAGCTATATGATGGTCTGAATAAATTATATGGTATTGAAAAATAATGAATATATTATGGCATTAAAAGTGCTTTATCGGATTTCAGGTAAAGCCGGCAGTCGGTTTTATTGATAAAACCATTAAAACAAAGGAGATAACAATGTTTACGAAAATAAAAAATTCAAAGGGGTTTACCCTTATTGAGCTAATGATCGTGGTGGCGATTGTCGGTATTCTGGCCGCAATAGCCATTCCGAATTTTTTGGGCTATCAGGCAAAGGCAAAAACATCCGAGGCAAAAGTAAATTTGGGGGGTATCTTCTCAAGTCAACAAACCTTTATAAACGATAGCGAACGCAGTGCTCAAGTAGACCCTCTGAACAGTTATGCGACCTCCTTTCTTCGTGCTGCCTTTCGACCTCTGGGAGGCACCACGTATACCTATTCCCTCGCCGGAGCAGGCACTGCACAGGCGGCGAGCGTCGATCCGTATGCAGCAGCCACGAATGAGATAACTAACACCAAGGGCACTGCTGTCACTGCAGCTGCAGTCGGCACTTGTACTTTACCTGCAAATGTAGTTACACCACCCACTTTTATCGCGCAGGCTATAGGCAACATAGACGGGGATGCTATACTCGACTGCTGGAACATCAATCAAGCCCAGACCTTAACCAACGGAAATAATGATGTTGACCTCAGTTAAGCGATGGGGTATTGAATAGTCGTTACTATGAGGTGTTCTGTACTTCTTTTGCAGGATGCGGTGGGGAATTCCCTCCTCGCATCCTGCATTTTTCTTTTTAGGAAGTAACACAGAGAAAAGAATGCAGGAAAGAAGAGAGGGGGGATGTGGCCTAAGACCTCTGTTATAGCACTCTCACTGTTGCTGACAGTGGTTGTTTGTTTGCAACAGAAGATTGATTTAAGCAGGAACAAACTGCAGGCCATCGATAGTTTTAGTCATATTCCACCTAGTCATATTGTGAAGTTTGCCGCTTTGGAATTTAAAGAAGTAACGGCTGATATCTTATGGTTACGGGCAGTTCAGTTTCTAGGCGATAGAAAGACTACTACTCCTCGCTATGATTTGTTTTACAAGATCATTGATCTAGTAACTGACTTGGACCCCAGATTTACTTTCGCCTATCAGGCAGGCGCAATTGCTCTTTCCGTCTTATCGGATAATGTTCACTTGAGTAATCCCCTTTTAGAGAAAGGGATGCACGAGAATCCTTATGACTGGCAACTTCCATTTTATCTAGGGTTTAATTATATGTATCATTTAAAAAACCCGCTTAAGGCTGCTTATTATATGGCGCATGCAGGAAAATTAGAAGGGTGTCCTGAATACATTCCACTTTTAGCTGCACATCTTTACAACAAAGGGGGCGAGCCAGAAACAGCGATTCTCTTCTTGAAAGGAATTTATCTAACGACACGGGATGAGAAGACCAGAAAACAGATTGCCGAACGGATTGCGAAAATGGAAAAAGAATTGGTTTCAAAAAAAAATAAAGGGCCTACCCAATAATGGGAGTGATCAAAACCAAAGGCATAACGAAGGAATACGGGGCAGGGTTAGGGCAGAAACGAATAAAGGCATTAGATCGACTGGATCTAGAGATAAAAGAAGGAGAGATCTTTGGCGTTCTAGGCCCAAACGGCGCGGGAAAGACGACGACTATTAAGATATTGGTCGGTCTCATGCGCCCCACTTCAGGGACGGCCCAAATCTTTGGCAAAGATTGTAACAATACCAAAGTCAGATCGAAGCTTGGTTTTTTAGCGGAATCGCCTTATTTCTATGAATATCTTACCGCCTCGGAATTTCTCGCCTTCTACGGCCAATTATTTGACCTTTCAAAAAACGAAATAAAACAGAGGTCTTCCGCGCTTTTAAAACAGGTTGGATTAGAATCGTCCGCAAATTTGCAGCTTAGAAAATTCTCCAAAGGGATGTTGCAGCGGATCGGGATTGCCCAAGCGCTCATTAACAATCCAGCGTTGGTGATACTCGATGAACCGATGTCGGGCTTAGATCCTATTGGCCGCAAAGAGATGCGGGAGCTGATTCTATCGCTAAAAGCCCAAGGGAAAACGATCTTTTTCAGCTCCCATATCATACATGATGTTGAAGTTATCTGCGACCGTGTTGGCATTTTAGTCAACGGAAAACTACTTGCTGTTGGCCAGATTGATGAAATCACACAGGAAAAAGAAACGTTGGAAGAGTCTTTTATCCGAATTGTTCAAGAGGTTTCAGCATGAAATGGCGGGCCGTTGCAATCAACACATTTAAAGAGGTGATGCGGGACAAAATTTTCTATAACCTGCTCATCTTTGCCCTTATTCTCATTGGCGGCTCAATCCTGTTGGCGACACTCACCCTTGGAGAGCAGTCTAAAATTATCATGGACTTTGGCTTGGCCAGCATCAATCTTTTTGGCGTCCTGATGGCCATATTTTTAGGCGTCAGTCTGGTCAGTAAAGAGATCGAAAAGCGAACCCTCTATACCGTTCTCTCAAAACCGATCGGGAGAACGGAATTTCTTCTTGGCAAGTACGCAGGATTACTGCTGACATTGCTGGTGAATACATCCATTATGATAGCGGGGCTTTATCTGACACTGATGTTGAATCAGTTTCGTTGGGGATTGCCCGTGCTTTCTGTGGAACCACGGCTTGTAGAGGCGGTTTTTATGATCTATCTGGAGCTTTGCCTCATGACCGCAGTGGCGCTGCTCTTTTCAACCTTTACAACAACGACACTCGCCGCAATGTTTACGCTCTCGACCTATCTGATTGGCCATATCAGCGCCAATCTGCTTGCAATGAGTGAAAAGTTTGCGGTGAGATCAACGGCCTTGCTTGTAAAAGTGATCTATTACACCTTGCCCAATCTTTCTAATTTCGATATCAAGGGGCAGGTCGTGCATAAAGTTCCCATAGAGCCGAGCTATTTTTTGCTGACCAGTGCTTATGCCGTGCTGTATATAACTTTATTGATAGGAACCGCCGCTTTTATTTTCAAACGGCGGGATTTTTGATACGGGTTTTTTCGTCTCCTTTGCAAAGGAGATACGTGGTCAAACAAGTTATATATGGACTCCCCCCTCGCTGTAAAAGGTGATGGTAAAATATCATTTTTGACCGCGCGAGACAACAGCCACGAGACCAGCGCTTTCGGAAGAAACCGTTGCCCCCTTCTCCCTCTGTTGCAACACCTTTTTGTACTCCACCGAGATAACCTTTACAAAATGAGGCAACATTCGGTCAAACTCTTTTAAGATATTTTTTGCCTTTTGGCTTCCGGTGTATTGGGCGTGGCGCTCAAGCAATGCTTTGAGTAGGGTCTGATCTTTCATCTCCACAACCTTCTCTAACGCGACTAATGACAAATTACATTGCCTCTCAAAATGGCCTTCCTCGTTTAAGACAAAGGCGACCCCGCCACTCATCCCTGCCGCAAAATTGCGTCCGGTTTTGCCCAACACCACCACGATACCGCCGGTCATATATTCACAGCCATGATCGCCTACCCCTTCAATCACCGCTGTGGCGCCGCTGTTTCGCACAGCAAACCGCTCCCCCGCCATGCCATAGACATAAGCCTCTCCAGAGGTTGCGCCATAAAGGGAAGTGTTCCCGATAATGATCGTCTCTTCCGGAACAAAGAGGATTCCCGAAGGAGGACAGATAATTAACTTGCCGCCGCAGAGACCCTTTCCCAGATAATCGTTTGCCTCTCCGGTCAAAGTCAGCGTAACCCCTTTGACGCAAAATGCGCCAAAACTCTGGCCCGCAGCACCGGTAAAGTCAAACTTGATCGTATCCTCCTCCAAGCCATTTTGCCCAAATCGTCGTGCGATTTCGCCTGAAAGCATCGCGCCGACAGTGCGATGAATATTCTGAATAATAAATTGTCCCGATACCGATTTTTTTTCTAAAAGGGTGTCGTTCGCAGCGGCAATGAGCTGATGATCTAAGGCCTCCGCAAGGCCGTGATCTTGCTTGACAACACAATGGGTGGCGACATCCGATGGGACATTCGGCTTATGCAGCATCGCCGAAAGATCAAGCCCGCTTGCCTTCCAATGATCGATCAGTCTATCCGCTTCTAATAAATCAACGCGCCCGATCATCTCATCCATTTTTCTAAAACCGAGTGCTGCCATGATCTCCCGAACCTCTTCCGCAACGTAAAAGAAGTAGTTGATGAGATGTTCTTCCTGCCCCATAAATTTCTTTCGGAGGACGGGGTCTTGCGTGGCAATCCCCACGGGGCAGGTATTCAAGTGGCACTTCCGCATCATGATACATCCAAGGACAATCAGCGGCGCGGTCGAAAACCCAAACTCCTCGGCCCCCAATAACGCGGCAATCACCACATCGCGGCCCGTTTTTAACTGCCCGTCCACCTGAAGCCGCGTGCGGCCCCTGAGATTATTTAAGACGAGCGTTTGTTGCGTCTCGGCCAAGCCTAATTCCCATGGCGTTCCCGCGTGCTTGATTGAGGCCAACGGAGAAGCCCCGGTTCCGCCGGAATCTCCGGAAATGAGAATCAGATCGGCGTGGGCCTTCGCCACACCCGCAGCAATCGTGCCAACCCCCACCTCGGAGACGAGCTTTACTGTGACAAGCGCGCCAGGGTTCACGTTCTTTAAGTCATAGATCAACTGCGCCAGATCTTCAATCGAATAGATATCATGATGCGGCGGCGGTGAGATCAGCGTGACCCCCGGCGTCGCGTAACGGGTTTTGGCGATAACCTCGTCCACCTTCGTGCCGGGGAGCTGACCCCCTTCGCCCGGCTTTGCCCCTTGCGCGATTTTAATCTGAAGCTCATGGGCTGCAACCAGATAATCCGTCGTGACACCAAACCGCGCGGAGGCCACTTGCTTGATCGCGCTGTTTTTAATCGTACCGTATCGCTCCTTCGCCTCTCCCCCCTCGCCAGTGTTACTGCGCCCCCCAATCGTGTTCATCGTCACGGCCAGCATCTCATGCGCCTCTTTACTGATTGAGCCAAACGACATCGCCCCGGTCGCAAACCGTTTCACAATTTCGGATGCCGGCTCCACTTCAGAAATCGGAACAGAATCGGTTTGCTTAAATTTCAGCAATCCGCGCAGGTTGGAGTGGCGACAACTCTCATCATTGACCGCTTGGGAGAACGCCTTGTAAGAGGCGTCATTCTTGTTTTGCGCCGCGTGTTGAAGCGTGTAGATTGTTTCAGGATTCCAATTGTGGTGTTCGCCCTGAATCCGATAATGATATTCCCCGCCATAATCCAATTGGCGGGCAGGCTCTGGGGTGTGATAAGCCAACTGATGGCGGCGAAGCGCCTCTTCGGCAATCAGGTCAATCCCGCCGCCGCCAATCCGGGAGGCAGTTCCGGCAAAGTAACGGTTAATAAAAGAGGGATGCAGTCCCACGGCCTCAAAAATCTGGGAGCCGCAATAGCTTTGAATCGTTGAAATCCCCATCTTTGCAATAATTTTTAATAAGCCCTTATCAACCGCCTTGATATATTTTGCCTCTGCAGTCGCCTCGTCAATCGTTTCGGGCAGATACCCGTCCCGTGCCATATCGACCAACGTTTCAAAGGAAAGATAGGGGTTGATCGACCCTGCGCCATATCCGATTAAGAGCGCGAAATGGGAGACCTCTCGCGCCTCACCCGTTTCAATCGATAAACCGACCTCGGTTCGAGCCCCTTCACGAATTAAATAATGATGCACAGCGGAGATGGCCAGAAGCGACGGAATCGGCGCCATCGTTTCATTGATACCGCGATCGCTTAAGATAATAAAATTGTGCTTCTCACGAATCGCTTCAATGGCCTCTTGATAGATTTTTTCAATTGCCGCAATCATCCCATCGGCGCCCTTGGAAGCCGCAAAAAGAATAGGAATTGTTTTGGCCTTAAAATGGCCGCCGCTATTGTCACGAGTGGCCGAGATCGATCGAATCTTTTCAAGATCGCTGTTGGTGAGGATCGGGGTGCTGACACGAATCCTGCGGGCATGCTCCGGGGTTTCGCCCAGAAGATTGGCTTTTGGGCCGATGGAGGTGGCCAGTGACATCACCAGTTGTTCTCGAATCGGATCAATGGGAGGGTTTGTGACTTGCGCGAAAAGCTGCTTAAAATATTTAAAAAGAAGAACAGGGCGATCCGAAAGAATTGCGAGCGGGGTATCGGTTCCCATTGATCCGACTGCTTCTTCTCCGGTAACGGCCATGGGGGTCATCAGCATCTTTAAATCTTCAATGGTATAGCCAAAGACCTGTTGTCTTTGCCGCAAGGTAAGATGATCCGGCTGTGTGATGTAGATCGGATCGGGAAGCTCTTCGATCCGGATCCGATTGGCCGAAACCCATTGTCGATAAGGGCGGCGGGAGGCCAACTCCGCTTTAATCTCCTCGTCATCGATGATTTTCCCCAAACCGGTATCAACCAGAAACATCTTGCCCGGCTGCAATCGCCCTTTGCTTATAATCTCTTCGGGTGGAAAAGGGAGAACACCCGCCTCTGATGAGAGTACAGCGAGGCCGCCTTTTGTAATCATAAATCGGCCCGGCCGCAACCCGTTTCGATCCAGCGTCGCCCCGATCCGTATTCCATCTGTAAACGCGACGGCGGCTGGGCCGTCCCACGGCTCCATCATCGCCGCGTGATATTCATAGAAGGCGCGGCGGTCTAAATCCATGTGCGGGTCCGCAGACCAAGCCTCCGGGATCAGCATCATCATCGCGTGCGGCAGGGAGCGCCCGCCCATGACGAGAAATTCAACGGCATTGTCCAGACAGGCCGAATCGCTTTGTTGCTCGCTGATAATCGGAAAAAGCTTGTTAATATCGTTTCCAAAAAGGGGCGAGTGCAACTGCCCTTCACGCGCCCTCATCCAGTTGACATTCCCTTGAAGGGTATTGATCTCCCCGTTATGGCAGATATAACGATACGGGTGGGAAAGCGGCCATGTCGGAAAGGTATTGGTGGAAAAACGGGAATGGACGAGCGCCAGCGCGCTTTCCATGGACGGATCCGCAAAGTCCTCATAGAAGAGCGGAATCTGAAAAGGGAGGAGAAGCCCTTTGTAAACAATCGTCCGTGAAGAAAGCGACACCACATAGCAGAGTTCTTTGTTTCCCAAAGAACGTACGGCTCCTTCTATCTGTTTTCGAATCAGGTAGAGTCGTCGTTCAAAGTCGGCGGGGTCACGTGGGTTGCGCTCAATGAATACCTGCCTTATCTGCGGCAGAGTTGATTTTCCCGTCTCGCCTAAATGTCGCGGATTGACTGGAACCGTCCGCCATCCTAGCGCCTTAACGCCTTGTTCAGTGGCAATCGCTTCGATAAGCCGTTCACAGGATTCTCTCTCTTTTTTGTCATTGGGCAAGAAGATCATTCCGACACCATAGTCGCCCTGATCGGGGAGATCAAAATTTGTAGGGGCAGGCGCATCTGTCTGCGCTCCGGTCAAAACCGTTTTAAGGAAGGCGTGAGGGATTTGAAGCAG
>JACPZM010000103.1 GCA_016195485.1 Candidatus Troglogloeales bacterium
AGAATCTATTGGGCTTAAATTCTTCCAAGAGGGATTCAACGATTTAATTTCACAATGCTTCTTGTGATCCTTCGGGCTTACGCCCTCAAGGATGACAGCCTGTTTCCCCGAAATAGCGCTTCCCAAATTGTGCCAGATGTTTGCTGCCCTTCAATCGCTTCCTTCCCCAGTATCCATGCAGTTTTTAGCACAAAACCCCCTCTCACTTTACCCACTCGCTTCCACGATGACCCAAAATTTTTTCTATTTTACCGACAGAGAGGGCATTGCCTCATGAAAAAATCTACGTTCGGGTAGATTTCTGATGAGTCAATGCGGGGGCAGAAAATTTTCTGCCCTTACTTGACGAGAAATATCCCAGTGGGTTCTAATCATACCTTGGGAAGATGACCTGAAGTATCTTTAGTTGTGGGTTGGCTTTTTTCCGTTTGTTGATAAACGTTGAATGCGATTATAGACGCAATCTGATACAATCCTCTCTCTCCCCCTTGTCAGAGGGGAAGAGGGTTGAAAAGAAAAATTGAGAGGAGATTTTAGACCCATGAATAAAAAAATAGCAGGTGTTGTTGTTGCGGGGCTTTTGATTATTGTCGTCCTGGTTGTTGTGCTGAACAGACCGGCCCAATCCGAGGCCATTACATTTAAAACGGAGGAGTCAAAGACCTTATATGCCATCGGATTGACCCTTAGCCAGAGAATCGGGGTTTTTAGTTTAACGGCGGCTGAACTTGAGTTTGTTAAGGCCGGGCTTGAAGATGGCGTTCTGAATCGGAAGAAACAGGTAGACCTGGAACAGGTAGGCCCCAAGATTGGCGAACTGGCACAAGCACGGGCAAAAGCGTCCGCGACGGTAGAGAAGGAGAAGGCCAAAGCGTTTTTTGAAAAGGCGGCGTCTGCAAAAGGCGCTACGAAAACCGCATCTGGAATCGTCATCACAGAGATTACGGCAGGAACTGGGGAGTCGCCAAAGGCCACGGATAAAGTCAAAGTCCATTATCATGGGACACTTTTAGATGGAACAGTCTTTGATAGCTCCGTACAGCGCGGTCAGCCTGCGGAATTTCCGCTCAACGGGGTTATTCCGTGTTGGACTGAAGGTGTTCAACTGATGAAAGTGGGCGGTAAGAGCAAGTTGCTCTGTCCCGCCGATCTTGCGTATGGAGATCGCGGATCACCGCCTAAGATCAAGCCCGGCTCCGCACTGATCTTCGAGGTTGAACTGCTGGAGATCGTAACGCAAGCCGCTATTACGAAGTAACCTTTGCTCGCCCCAATGGATATTTCGGCATATCGCGTATCAACTGCCTACAATAAACAACTACCAACTCACAATGAGTTCAAGATGAGCCAATTCCATCGGAGGTTCTGCCAGTGTTATACCACCGGATTAGGGGTAGGATATTGCTCGATCGCTCCGGGGACTGCGGGAAGCATTCTCGGGTTTCTCTTGTTTCTTCCATTTCAAACAACTTCCCTTTTCTATGCCCTTCCCATTATAACCTTGTTATTGGGGGTAGGCGTATACACAACCGATTTTGCGTCCACTATTTTTGGTGAAAAAGACCCACCCAAGATCGTCATTGATGAGATCGTAGCAATCCTTTTGACCCTCTTCCTGCTTCCTCCATCCGCAGTATCGTGGGGTTTCGGTTTTCTGCTATTTCGCCTCTTTGACATTGCAAAACCGCCGGGGGTTCGGGAAGCAGAAAATCTGCCGGGAGGCTGGGGAATCATGGCAGATGACATCGTCGCCGCCCTCTATACGCTCCTAATCGTTTGGCTTGCATTCGCATGAAAGCAACTATGAGAATAGTTACCATTGGATATAAAAGAGACTACTATGAGGGAGGAATACGTAAGTGAGCAATATCCGGTTTTTTACCTTAAGAGGGTATCAATGTCAATGGAACACCCCTTAATCTCTGCCCCTGTTGCTCGGCCCATCAGCGTAAAACCGAAGGTTACCTCTTTAGCCAAATCTTCTGTTAAGATGGCAGAAACGGAGTCAATGTTCGCTAAATCGTAAATAGCCAAAAGCCCCACTTCCCCTTTTATGACAGGTTTTAGTGTGAAAGGTGAGAGGATCTGCCATCGGGTCTGTGGCGGCGCGTGGTATTGGCGTAAATGGGGGACGCCCGCGATGCCATCGTAAAATTGAGAGGTTATTTCGGCCATTCCATACTCGTTACAGCAATGATCCACCGGGATGCCCAACCGTTTTTCGATCATGGCATAAAGCCAATGCGAGGAAACGGTTCTTGATTTCCCTTTAAATCCGCCGGTATCCATCATTTTGCTTCCCGGTGGAAGTGAGATTGTCTCTGGCCGCTCCATTAGGAAATCAATAAAATGGACAAAAGCAAAAGAGGCGCCGATGAGCATAACCGGTTTTGCCGCTTCGGAAAGGTCGTATAACAATTGTTCGGAAAGCAATCGCCCTTGATGGATATAATAATCGCTCTCTTGTGTCCCATACATCTCCCGGACGACTTCCATCATATAGGACAAGGAGGAATGCGGGGCTTCTTCCGGAGACGGGGTTAAAATGCAAAAGCGGATTTTCTCCTCTTGGTTCAAGACGTGTCTTTTAAAATGGGATACAATAGCGGCCTGCGCGATTTCTAAATCAAAAATTGCGTGATGGCTCCGCTTGCCCTGACTGGTTCCGCTGGAATGAAAAACCCGCATTGCTTTTTCTATGGGCTGACAGGCCACATCAACAAATTTGAACGCGGTGACTGGCAATGCCGGAATCTCTTCCCATCGACTGATCTTATCAGGAGATTTATTCTGCGTGAGACAAAATTGCCGATAAGGACGATTGTGTTCAAATTGATATTGAAAAATCTGTTTAGCCAGATCGTTGAAGAAGGAACCCACATCTTCGCCAGTCACTGAACAAATCAGTTGTAAAACGGCATCCCTCATCTAAAAATAATATCGCAGTTCAATACCCATAAGATATGGCTGCTGACCGAATTCACTCTGGGCTTTTTGTTCTATCGGCGCCAAAAAGGTTTGCGCCAGTTCCAGCTCGTCGGCTAATGAATATACCGTATAGATTGCGGCAAGAGACGATGAGTCGATTAAATTGACAAAGACTACCCCATCCGCTGAAAACAGAGGTGTAAGCCGTTTGCCAGCCCCAATGGCGGTGTAAGCCTTCGATGCAAAAAGAGACCGGCTTGCTGACGGCTCCCCATTATAATACTGCTCCAATTTAAATTGAATGCCGTTTTCAAAACGATGATCAACCGCCACCGCAATTTTAGAGAAAACGTCCTTGTTGTTCCGCTTTGCGAAGTGTCCCTCCC
>JACPZM010000107.1 GCA_016195485.1 Candidatus Troglogloeales bacterium
GATGGCAGGGTGATCAAAAAAAAAGGAATCAATATCGCGTAAGTTGCATTAGCGGCATCGAATCTGAAACCAGAAAGAATAGTCAGAACAATATCTCCCTTGGAAGAATCTTGAGCGATATAATCTGATAAACGAAAGAGAAAAAATAGACGATGGCATTGGAATAATAGAAGGCAAAATAGCCATAACTTTATGTCCAATAGAAATTGTCGGTAGGCTCGATTCCACGACATTGCTTAACCTGCGACCGCCAGTGTGGGTGTTTTGCTGTAATCGATGCAGACAACAAGCGTCGCGACGAGGATTCCATTTTTTAGAAGTTGCAGTTGTTTAGACATGTTTCATGTGAGACTTATGTTACAATGAACGTCCTTTGGTTTCAAGCAGCGGTTTGCTCCCCTCTTACATTAAGAGGGGAAGGGGGAGTTTCTATGGAAAGATTGCAAAAGATTATCGCGATGGCGGGAATTGCCTCTCGGCGCCACGCAGAAGAGCTTATTTTAGATGGCAGAGTACGGGTCAATGGCGCGGTTATCACTGAGTTGGGCAGTAAGGCCGACCCCTTGCAAGACCACATCAAGGTCAATGGCAAGCATCTTGCGGCGCCATCCAAAAATCTCTATTTGATTTTAAATAAACCGAAGGGATATATTACCTCCGTTTCCGATCCAGAGGGCCGCCCGACGGTTATGCAATTGATCTCTGGCATTAAAGAGAGGCTCTATCCTGTCGGGCGCTTGGATTATTACACCGAGGGGTTATTGCTTTTAACGAACGACGGCGGATTGGCCCATAAGCTGATGCATCCTCGTTATGGTATAGAAAAACGATATTTAGCAAAAGTAAAAGGAATGCCCTCCGAGGGAGAGATTAAGCAACTTGCATCAGGGGGGGTGCCTGTCTCAGGAGGCGTCAGCGCCCCGTGTCAGATTCGAGCCGTTCGCAAGACGACACAAAATGCTTGGTTTGAGTTGATATTACATGAAGGAAAGAAGCGGGAGGTTCGGGTTTTAATGGATAATATCGGCCATCAGGTGTTGAAACTAAAACGGGTGGGGTATGCACATCTGAAATTAGGAACACTTCCTCCCGGCGCTTATCGTCATCTTACAGAAAGGGAAGTGGAAGGGCTTACAAAGCGCGTCCTGCTTGCAGAACAAAATAAGACTGTATCGTAAACCCCATGTTAGATGAGCCTGCTACCGTTGTCGCGGATGTCTATAATCACCTTGGCGCAGGGTTTGATGCGCTGGTCGAAAAAACCCCATTCCTGATTAACTGTACGCTCTTATACAATCGCTGCTTAGAAGAGTTTACAAAAGGGGCTCCCTTATTGAGTGTGTTGGATATTGGTTGCGGCAGCGGCGTGCAGTCTGCGTATTTGGCCCCTTACGCCAAAGAGGTTATTGGAGTTGATCTTTCTGAAAGGCTGATTGAGATTGCGAAGGAACGCTGCAAAGCATATCCCCACGCGCAATTTCAGATTGCCGATGCCTGTAAGTTGCCTTTCCCTGATCAGAGTTTTGATTTTATTATCTCGTACGGTGATGTGCTCAGTCATATCGTGGAAGGATATCAAGAGGCAGTTTCCGAGATGGCGCGTGTTGCCAAGCAAGATGCGCTCATTACGTTTGAGGTCGATACCAAATGGAACTTCGGCATCTTTTACCATCTACAAGAACTGATCGATGCTATTTCCGTGCGGGGCATTGGACATGCGACACGTGTTTGGGAGGAAATGCGATTTAAGACATTTACCTATCGCGAAATCAAATCGCTTTTAGAGAAAAACCAGTTGGAGATTATTGCGTGTCGGGGACATAACATGCTGGCTTCACTCATTCCAGACCGATTTCTATTGGAAAAAACCCGCACCCTGATTGGCAAGTTGGCCCTTCTATTGGGAAGGATCGACCTTCTTCTATCGGGAATATACCCGTTTAACCGATTCGGATTTAATTTTGTGATTACCGCGAGGCGAACCACCCCCACCCCTCCTTAACCAAAGAGTGGAGTAATGGCGCCCTATCGCGGAGAGAACATATCTGTTGCCGGGGATATGAAGGTAACCATCTGATAGATATAATAGGCTGTGAGGAGCATCCCGATGGCCATTACAATAACTCTAAGAATCCGATTCATCTAAGAAAAAAACTTCGCAAAAAAACCCATGATGTTAAATCGAACGAAGTCGTTGTAAAAGGCGAAAACCATCAGAGAGACCAGGAGAAAGAGACCCACCTGACTTGCCATCTCACGCACCTTAACACTCATGGGGCGTCTAATGACCGCTTCAATCAGAAAAAAGAGTAGATGTCCACCGTCTAATACGGGAACGGGGAAAAGATTGATGACCCCCAGGTTAATACTGATCATGGCGGAAAAAAGAAGGATACTTAACAGTCCTTGCTCCGCTTGATCCGCCGCCATCTTTGCAATGAGGATCGGGCCGCCAATATTATCGCTGGATATCTTTCCTTCAATCAGCTTAAAAATTCCAACCGTATTCAACCCGATCATCTGACCTGTCCGGGCAAGCCCTAAACCAAAGGCGTGTACAGGATTATACCGTTTAATAAACTGCGTTTTTGTTGGCATCACGCCAATGATAAAGACCGGTTTCGAATCGCCAAAAATATCTTTTACCTCCTTCTTCATGGGGGTAATCGTGAGGCCTTGCTCCGCGCCTGCCCGTAATACTGAAAAACGAAGCGCGGAACCGTTGCCCTCCTGAAGTGTTTCTCGAATCTCCTCCCATTGCGTAATCGGCTTTTCGTTAATGGAAAGAATTTTATCCCCCGGTTGCATGCCTCCTATAGCCGCCGCAGAACCTTCAGCTACCTCTCCCACATCAGGTGTCAGAAGGGGAACCCCTGTCATAAAAAGTCCCCAAAAAACAAGGAAGGCTAAAATGAAATTAAAAAACGGGCCTGCCACGACAATCGCGATCTTCTTGGGGAGCGTTGCCGCAGGAAACGACCGTTCTTTGTCCTGTGGAGCCACCTCCTCCGCAGGATCATCCCCCACCATCCGAACATACCCTCCTAACGGAAACGCGCAAAGGCAGTATTCCGTCTCTCCCCATTTTTTCGTCAAGAGCTTCGGCCCAAAGCCAAGCGAGAAGGTTTGTACCCCAACGCCACAAAGCCGCGCTACCGAGAAATGCCCAAATTCATGGAACAAAATGAGTGCGCCCAAAACCAATAAAAATGTTATAGTAGCCGTTACCATCGCGCTCCCCTTTAATGTAGAGGCGACGCATGCGTCGCCCTTACGATAATTTTTCCAGTCTCCCACCGCGCCCAGCGATCTGCCATGAGAACCTCTTCAATCTTTTTCGCCGCAATGGGCAAATGCGCATCTAAGACCTTTCGAACAATTTTATGAATATCCGGAAATTGGATCTTTTTTTGTAAAAAGGCGCCCACCGCCTCTTCATTCGCCGCGTTTAATACAGCCGGCAGCGTTCCCCCCGCGGCCAGGACATCGACTGCCATCTGAAGCAGGGGAAACCCCTTCTTATCCGGGGGCTCAAACGTGAGTTTCGCAAGTTTTGTTAAATCAAGTGATTTAAAAGGAAGCGGTTTCCTGTCTGGATAAAACAGGGCGTAGGCAATCGGAATCCGCATATCAGGAAGTCCCATTTGGGCAATCATAGATCGATCCGTAAACTCAATCAGAGAATGAATAATGCTTTGCGGATGTATTACAACGTCAATCTTTTCTGGAGGAAGATCAAAAAGCCAACGTGCCTCAATCATTTCAAACCCCTTATTGATCAGGGTGGCAGAATCAATCGAGATCTTCGGCCCCATTTTCCAAGTAGGGTGCGCCAACGCCTCTTCACAGGTAACCGATTTTTGCATTCTAGAGGTGTAACGAAGCAGAGGGCCGCCGGATGCGGTTAAAATGATTTTTTTGACATCCTCGCGTTGCTTCCTCCCTGGGGGATGAAGGGGCGTGTGTAGAAGCTGATGAATAGCCGCGTGTTCACTGTCAATCGGAAGGATATCCACCTTGTGTGCCTTTGCCTCCCTTTGCACAATCTCACCGGCCATGACCATCGTCTCTTTATTAGCCAATGCCACTGTCTTATTGGTTAAAATAGCCGACAGTGTCGGCAATAGCCCCGCCGCCCCCACAATCGCCGAGACAACCAGATCGGCATCCGCATGCCTTGCAACATCTATCACGCCGTCTGCGCCGCTTAAGAGTTCCGTATCCAGACCCTTCAACTTTTTAGCCAATATCGCAACCGCTTTTTTATCAAAAATTGCGGCAACGCGGGGACGGAACTCCTTGATCTGCTTCGTAAAGAGGAGGTGATTAGCGCCTGCCGCCAAGCCAACCACCTGAAACGATTCAGGAAAGCGACGAATAATATCAAGGGTATTGATTCCAATTGAACCCGTAGAACCTAAGACGACAATCTTTTTCATTGTATCAATTTAAACCCCATCCCCACCCTGCCTCCCCTTGAAGGGGAGGAATCATCCTACTAACGTAACGTAATAATAAAGTAGCGGGGCCGCGAACGCAACCCCATCTAGTTTATGAAGCAGAATTATTGGCTCTCCGATAGAGCAATACTTTGCTCCACTTGGGTGGCGGTGTCTTGAATGATGAGAGAATTATTGTTTAACTCTTTCAACATGAAAGTTCCTGTGATCACCTCACCTTGTTTGACCATGTAGAGTTGATTCTGATAAGAGATCATAACCCGTGCCGTCCCCCCACTACTTAAATAACCCAGATATCGAAACTGATTGATCTCCTGTCTTGACCGTTCTTTAGCCTGTCTGGATTGTTCCGCAGCGATTTCTTCAGGGGTAGGGGAAGGAGGGAGTGGTGGGAAAGTAAATGGTACTGGCGCGGGTACGGGCACAGGCAGCGGCGGCGAGTTGAGGTCTGGTCTGAAAACCGGGTGATGAAGCGGGGCAAAGATATCTTTCGGTTGTGTAATCCTCAGCTCATGCTTTTGGGTTAAAAGATCAATGCGAACAGAAAGGGTCTGGCCTTCTCTCATTTGAGGCTTCGTTTTTACATTGGCCTTCCCGGAAGTGTATGTCAGAGGAACACGTTCAGGTTTCTCTGAAGAAAAATATTGATAAGCAAAGGCGAAGAGCCATAAGGTCATCAGGACGCCAAACAACAGCTTTTGATTTTTATCACCCATTTTTACTCACCGGTAGTAACTGGCCATTCTCACCTGAAGCTTACGCGGACTGTCCTCTTTTGAAGATCGGCTTAAGCTCATATCCTCAATGATGACAAAGGAAGGGGCGATTTCTATCGCATGAATAAACCGTCGGATATCTGGGTATGCCCCTGTGACTTGTAGAGAGAAAGTGATGCGATTTTGTCCATGCTCTGCAACTCTTGCAGGTTCGGAGTCCAGGGTTGATATCCTAAGATGATGCTGTCTCGCCGTTTCCGAGAGTGGGCCGATCACCTCTTTCGTAACCGCTTCCTTCTCAACGAGCAGTTCTTTAAACCGCGTAAGGTCTTCGCGCACCCTCTTGTAGAGCGCAGTCTGTTTAAACTCTATCCGCTCGGCCCTCCAACGATTCTCAAGCGCAACGATCTTTTGCTGTGCAGGCATGAGAAATCCATAGTAGAGCACGAGGTTGAAGAGAACGAAAACACAACAGAGAATTTTTTTTAATTTGTCCGCGCCCAGTGTGAAGGCCATCTTCAAGAATGCTCACCTTCTTTTGTAAATCGATATTTAAAATGAAGAACAAAATCCACCACCCCGCCGACTGGGGATTCCTTCTGATTCACGAGAAAGAGATCCTCGAAATCAGGAGAATCTTCGATTCGAATAATGAGTTTCGTTAAATCTTGTAGGGAAAGGGCTTTTCCGGAAACGGTGATCTGGCCATCTTTAAAATCAGGTTCCAACTTTGTAACAGAGATATTAGAGGGTACCGCCTCTTCCAATTTCGATAAAAAAAGGGTCCATGAAAAGGCTCGTTTTTCCAAGAGACCATTCACAAAGGAAACCTCTTTGGTCAGGATGGAGAGGACATCTTTTGAGGCAAATCCAGATCCTAATTTCTTTGACTTCTCCTGCACCTGACGGACATTTGTGTTCAACAAGCTGATTCTCTCTCTCGCCATAATATAGCCATTAAAATTCCAGATGAAAAGCAAAACCAAAAGGGCCAAAAGCAGGTAGAGGGATATCTGGACGATCTTATTTCTTTGGGAGTCTTTTGTAGCGAGATTAACGTGGAATTTCATTGGCCTTGATTTTAGCATGTTTTGATACGACTTATATACCTACCCCTGCTGCCAGAGCAGGGGTAAGCGCCGCCATGTCCGGTGCACTCATTGATGCAATGGGATTAAACTCCATGAATTCTGTCTTTAAATTCATCTCTGCGGAAGCTTGTTTTGCTAGTTGCTGATCTATGCTCTCTCCCATGAGAAAAAGGTGGGACAGCGTTGACGCATCTCCTCGTTCCCCATAGAAAGCCAGTGAGTCCTTTAGTGCTTGTAGAATCCCGTTCGGGTCCATCGAATCTTTTCCCATAAATCGTTTCACAAGGATAAAGTCAAGCATCCCTTTTTGAAAAATCATAAGAGTAAAACTTTGATCTTGTATATTGAAAACTACAAAACAATGATTCGGTCCGCTGGTCTTAAGCAGGCGATCATGAAAAAAATTAAAAAGATGAAAAGAGGCGATATTGACTACAACCGGCTGGAATCCCAGCCCCTTCAGGGATTCCTCATATTGGGTGATAATCTCTCGCTTGATGGCCATGGTGAGGAGAGAAGGCTTTCCATCAGTCATGCGGGTGCTCCGACTTAAAAGCTGATATGAAAATTGCACATCACCGAGCGGGTAGAGAAGGGATTGCTCCATACGCCATCGCGCTAATTGCTCTAATTCTTCTCTTTTTTTGGGCACGCTTTCCAGAGGGAAAATGGCCACCTTTACGGCTAAATCTGGAAGGCTTAACGCCACGTCGGCCTTTTTCATTTCCCATGGATACAATAGTTCCTTAAGCCTTTTTTGAAACTGCTCGATATCCCGAATGTTCGGTTCAAGTGGAGAGGGGGCAATGAGATCATGGGGCGCTTCCAAAATCCGGTAGCGTTGTATCGTATAACGGCCGCCTTGCCTTTTAACCTGTATGGCAGAAAGGGTCTTCCCGATATGTAGTCCTATCTCAGGAGAAAAAAGAGACACCTGCCGATCTTCCCTTTCTATTCAATAAATGTGACTCGGTTAATCTCTCGCAAAGTGGTTTCCCCATTGAACACCTTCTGTAGTCCGGACTGACGCAGTGTGGTAAGGCCTTCCCCAATCGCAGCTTTTCGGATCTCTGAAGAAGGCCTTCGCTCCAAGATCATTTCCCTGATTTCGTCCGAGAGATCTAATAATTCGGTGATGGCCGTTCGGCCTTTATATCCCGTGCCGTTGCATTCAGGACAGCCCTTACCCTGATAGAAGGAAGCCATTTCATATTGTTCGTAGGACAGCATGGAATTCTCACACAACTCCCGGCTGATGGTGACTTTTTGTTTGCAGGACAGACAGATCATTCGGACAAGGCGTTGTGCGAGGATACAGTTTAACGAAGAGATAAAGTGATAAGGCTCAATCCCCATATTGATGAATCGCCCGATTACATCAAAGGCATGATTGGCGTGCACCGTGGTAAAGACAAGATGGCCAGTGAGTGCGGATTCAATTGCAATATGGGCTGTCTCTAAATCCCGAATCTCACCCACCATGATCTTGTCTGGATCATGGCGAAGGATAGAACGAAGGCCGTTGACAAAGGTAAGGCCTTTTTTCTCATTGACCGGTATCTGGACCACGTTGTGGAGTTCATACTCCACGGGGTCTTCAATCGTAACGATCTTTTCTTCGGCGGTGTTGATCTCGGAAATAGCGGCATAAAGCGTGGTGGTCTTACCGCTTCCGGTGGGGCCTGTCACCAGCACCATTCCGTGCGGCTCAATAATCGACATCCTGAATCGCTTGAGGTCATTGGGGTTGAAACCTAATTTGTCCAGCCGAAGCTCTGAAACATTGGTCGTGATCGATTCTTTGTCCAGAATACGGATGACCATATCCTCCCCGAAAATACTGGGGAGGATCGAGATTCGAAAGTCTACTTTTCGCTCCTCAATCCGCATCTTGAACCGGCCATCTTGGGGCAGACGCTTTTCGGAAATATCCAACTCCGACATCACCTTGATTCTCGAAACCAACGGGGCATGGTATTGGATTCCGAGAGGCCCCATGGCAGGGTAAAGCACTCCGTCGATCCGATACTTAACCATCATTTCTTTCTCCGTAGCTTCAATATGAATATCGCTTGCCCGCTTCTGTAAGGCATTCAGAATCATCGTATCTACTAATTTGATCACAGGGCTGGCATCCCGTGAAAGGCTCTCAACCGAAAGAGACTCTTCCATGGACTCGTCCTCCCGAGTAAACCGTGGCCTAAAATCGGCTTCGATCTTTTTTAAGACGTGAGATGATCCCTCGCTTCGTTTGAGAACATCCAGAATCGCCTTCTGTGTGCTAATTCCAAGCCGAAGCTCTTTTTTGAAGACTAACTCCAGTTCGTCCATCGCGCCAAGATGGGCAGGATCAGCTATCATGACGGTCAGAAATCTATCCTGCTCCTGATAGGGGATGAAAGAATGTCGATACATAAGTTCCACCGGGATCATCTTAAAGAAGTCCGGATCAATCCGAAAATGGGTCAGGGGATAGTAGGTCAAACTGTATTGAAGGGCAAGTGCCTGCGCTAATCCTTCCTCGGAAAGCAACCCCTTTTTCACAAGCGTCATTCCAAGGCGATCTGATCCCTCTCTATTTTCAGTGAGGGCTTGATGAATATCCTCTTGAGAAA
Organism: Candidatus Troglogloeales bacterium; assembly: GCA_016195485.1. Lineage (GTDB taxonomy): Bacteria > Nitrospirota > Nitrospiria > SBBL01 > SBBA01 > JACPZM01. The sequence goes on from JACPZM010000107.1 coordinate 8,883, forward strand.
GGAATCGTTGTTCGAGGAGAAGCTCGCCTAACCTTTGTTTCTTTAAAGGGAGTTTCATATTACTGTAGGGTTTCGGCGAGGTTGAAGATCGGCAGATACATGATTACCACCAGTGTCCCCACCGCGAACCCCATAATCAAAAGCAGCATCGGCTCGACCCATGTGGTAATGCGACCCAGTTCTAGATCCAGCGCGTCTTCATAGAACTCTGCGATGTTATTTAGGAATGCTTCGACCGTGCCGGTTGCCTCTCCCACCGCGATCATCTCCAGAGCCATAGGCGAAAACAGGCCTTGCCCTTCGAAGGCATGGGCGAGACTGACCCCTTCTTTGACCTTGTTAATCGTCGCCCGGATTTTCCCCGCTATTTCCGGATGGGTAATGGCGTCGGCCACCATCATCAATGAATTCACAAGGGGTGTCCCACTGCCCAAAATCGTCGAAAGGGTTCGGGTAATTCGAATGAGGGCATGTTTCATCATGATTTCTCCGATTACGGGTAGAC
>JACPZM010000111.1 GCA_016195485.1 Candidatus Troglogloeales bacterium
CCATTAAACCAATTACCCCCGCGTTCATCAGATCGTCAACATCCAAGTAGGGGGGAAGCCGAAAGGCAAGTCGATGCGCCAGAAAGCGGATAAGCGGAGCAAACTCCGTCACCCATTTTTCGTATCCTTCCGTATCGGGCATTTTTTCCGGCATAGCTATACGATGTGAGGGCATCGCTCGTTTCGTTCCTATCGCCTCCAATGCCACCATCCCCTACGCCGATTCAGCAGAAAAGGGTGCGACCCCTGCGAGGGGTACGACCCCTGCGAGTAGTTTTCTCCAAAAAAACTGTACCGACCCCTTGGGGTCGGTGGGAATCGGCCACTGCAAAACCTGATGCGCGACCCGCATAAAGTTCTGTGAACATTTTGCGTTGGGATAAATATCGACGACGGCCCGTTGTTGTGAAACGGCCAGCTTCAGGTAATCATCATACGGAATAAACCCTATATAATCAATGGTAATGTTTAAATAACGATCGGTGACCAACGTGAGTTTCCGGAAAACCTCCTTGGCCTCCTGTTCATTATGCACCATATTCACCAACAGCCGAAACCGTTTCTCCTGGTACCGCTTTGACAGCACTTTCATCATCGCGTACGCATCGGTCAGCGATGTCGGCTCCGAAGAGGCAAGAATGATAATCTCTTGCGCCGCCGCGTTAAAATAAAGGACATTCGATGAAATCCCCGCCGCCGTGTCAATCAGAAAAATGTCAAACGACTTCTCCAGTTGATCTAGATCTGAGATGAGATGAATCTTCTGTTCAGAAGTGAGCTCGGCCATCTCGTCTGTTCCAGACCCGGTAGGGAGAATCTGAATGCCGCACGGCCCCTCTACAATTATATCAGAAAGTTTTTTTTGCCCGGAGAGCACATCCTCTAACGTAAACTTCGGCAAAACACCAAATAAAACATCGATGTTGCCTAAGGCCAGGTCGGCATCCAAAATCAAAACCCGCTTCCCCATCTTGGCAAAGGAAACAGCCAGATTGGCAACGGTATTTGTCTTTCCCATCCCCCCTTTCCCGCTCGTGACCGACAAGACGCGTATCGCTGATTCCGCTCGATCACTCCCCGCTCTTCGTAATGTTTCTGCTTGATCCATTTTGCACTCTCCTTCTCTATTTCTAATTCATTAACACCCCGCCCTTTGGGCGCCCCTCTACAAGAGGGGAATCATTCCCCTTCTATGAAGGGGTGGCAGGTCATGTCCAGAAGGGACAATGTTTTATATCTGGTATGTTTTTTCCAGATGCAAAGCCTGACGGGGTAGTTCTTTCCTTTTTACGACAACACCCATTCCGAAATTTTATCCGGTGTTGCTTCCTCCATATCTTCAGGAACCCTTTGTCCCATCGTGAGATAAGAGGGTTTAATCCCCCTTTTCCGGATCACGCCAAAAAGATGGCCATGTCGCTTTGTTTCATCCAGCTTCGTAAAGAGAAGCCGATTGATCGGAACGGCTGAAAAATGATCGATAATATCGTCTAAATCGGATTCCCGTGTCCCCGCAGAAAGGACTAAATGAACCTGAATAGACGCATAAGCCAACATCTTCAACTGTTCCATCTGGGCATCATTAAAGGGGGATCTCCCTGCCGTATCAATCAGTAGAAACTCTTCCGCATCTCCCTTCTTGCGCCCGCAGTTATCGTTCCGACTTTTCTTCTGTGTCTCCTCACAAAGATCAATCAGCGCATCGGCAGAAGAAATCACGCGCGCTGGAATCCCCAATATCTGCGAATACGTCCTTAACTGTTCTACAGCCCCAACACGATAAGTATCCAACGTGGCCAACGTCACCTTCTTTTTCGCCTGGCGCAGTGTTGCAGCAATTTTAACGAGCGTGGTCGTCTTTCCTACCCCAGTCGGGCCAACAAGCGCGATAATCGGATTCTCAAAAGAAACAGGCGCGGGCTTGGCAAATTTTAATACCCACTCGCTGATAATTTTTCGAATATATTCTTTTAAGAACGCCTCTGTGGGAGGACTGTCCCATTCTAATTTCTTTCGCACAAGACCAAAAAGGTGATCCGCCGTGTCTGTATCAAGTCCGCTTCCAATTGCCTTCTCATACAGCGCGACTAAAGCCGCTTTTTCCTCTCGTTGCGAGACAACGCCAACAGGCTTTCCGTGTAACTCCTTTAAAAGATGATGAAACGACTCCTCATCATCTGTAGGGGCGACGCATCTGTCGCCTCTACCTCCCTGCGGACGCGTAGGTGGTGTCAGTGATGGCGCTGGTTTAAGAAGCGTCGCTGTTTCTTGAGCAGAAAGATCGGTTGCGGCAACCACCTCGGAAATTGGATGAGCAAAAAGGCCAAAAATCCCGCTCTCTTTTTTCACCTCCCGGGCAGAAAGAATGACTGCGTCCGGCCCCATCTCTTTCTTAACAGCTAAAATCGCTTCCGCCATTTCCAAGGCTTCAAATGTTTTAATCCGCATCAGGGATCCTCACGGTTTCAAGGGATTGTAATTGTACTTGTGGAACAATTTCACTTGATGAAAGAATCGCCACGGTTGGATGGGCTCTTTCAATTAATTTCCGCAGATGAGGCCGTGTTGCCGGGGAACATAAAAGAACAGGAGAAGCGCCGCGGGAAGCCACTCGCTCAATGGCTTGGCGTATTGCAATCATTATCTTCTGCGCTAAACCTGGGTCTAATGTCAGATAGGCGCCTTGGGGTGTCTGATGAATTGTCGCGGCAATGCGGCTGTCCAGACGCGGATCAAGATGAATAACAGGCAACGTCCGATCGGCCGTCTGATATTGTCTTGTAATGCTTCGCGCCAAAGACTGCCTGACATACTCGGTCAGCATATCCGGGTCCTTAATGGATGGCGCCAGATCGGCCAGTGTTTCTAAGATCGTCCGCATGTCCCGAATCGGAACCCGCTCTCGAAGCAGATTCCCTAGTACCTTCACAATGGCGCCTAGCGGAAGGAGGGCAGGGACAAGCTCCTCAACGACCTTGGGAGAATCTTTTTTGAACTGATCGAGCAGACCTTGCGTCTCTTGCCGTCCAAGGAGCTCATGCGCGTGGTTTCGAACCACTTCCGTAATATGCGTCGCTAAAACAGAGGGAATATCCACTACGGTGTACCCTGCCATCTGCGCCCGATCTTTTTCGGAAGGTTCAATCCAAAGCGCCGGAAGACCAAAACAAGGCTCTTTGGTAACAACCCCTGGAATCGCCCCGCTACTGATACCGGTCGGATTCATTGCCAGAAGATGTCCGCTTAACAACTCGCCTCGCGCCACATCCGATCCTTTGATGAGAATCAGGTATTCGTTTTGCTTTAACTGCAAGTTATCACGAATATGCACCGGTGGAACCAGGAAGCCTAATTCCAGCGCCAACTGATTTCGCAGCGCAGTAATCCGTTTTAAAAGCTCGCCCCCTTGCCGCTCATCCACCAACGGGATCAGGCCGTAACCCACATTTAACTCCATGAGGTCCAGCGGAACGACTCCTTCCACTTTTTCTGGCAGTTTCATCGGCTTTTGCGCCTCCTCTATTTTAACCCGCTCCAGGTCTTTCTGGGATTTTTCCGCTGCGTACCCGACATAGCCAAAAACGCCGCCTAACGAAAGTAGTGCAATATGAGGAAGCCCCGGGATCATTCCCATTACACCAATGATACTGGCAGCCCCCATAATGGCGCGCGGATGAAGCAGGACCTGACGCGTGACCTCGGTTCCTAAATTTGTTTCCGACGCGGCGCGAGAAACAATAATACCCGCTGCGGTCGAGAGGAGCAGCGCCGGAATCTGCGTGACCAATCCTTCGCCGATGGTCAACAGGGTATAGTTCTGCGCCGCCTGTCCAATCGGCAATCCTTTTTGGATGACACCAATACTCAAACCACCGATAATATTCACGACGATCATCAGGATAGACGCAATAGCATCTCCTCGAACAAACTTAGACGCCCCGTCCATGGCCCCGTAAAAATCGGCCTCTTGCGCGATCGCCTGACGCCTTCGCCGCGCCTCTTTCTCGTCAATCATCCCCGCGTTTAAATCGGCGTCAATGCTCATCTGCTTACCCGGCATCGCGTCTAACATAAATCGCGCCGAGACCTCGGCAATACGCCCAGCGCCTTTCGTAATCACCACGAAATTAATCACCACGAGAATAATAAACACAATCGTTCCAACTGCGTAATTCCCGCCAACCACAAATCCTCCAAACGCTTTAATCACCTGGCCCGCGGCGTCCAACCCTTCGTTGCCGTGCAGAAGGATTAGACGGGTCGTGGCGATGGTCAGACCCAGACGATACAACGTCACAAAAAGAAGCACTGATGGAAACGTAGAAAAATCAACAGGGCGCAACACATACATCGAAACAAAAAGGATCAGAAGAGAGAGCGAAAAGCTAAACGCAAGAAACAAGTCCACTAAAAAACGAGGCAATGGCATCACCATGACTAATAAGATCGTCACGACGCCAAGACTTAATACAATATCCGCGTTATGGACGCCAACCTTTTCTTGTGTGAGAGTTGTTGCCATGATGATCTCTTTACCCCACCCCTACTGAATCCTTTTTGAATCGATAGACGTAAACCAATATCTCGGCGACTGCCCGGTACAGATTCGAGGGAATATCTCCCCCCAGCGAAACCGTTTTGTAAAGAATCTGCGCCAATGACTTGTTTTCAACCAAAGGAATGCCATGCGCAGTCGCTATCTCTCGAATTCTTTGGGCAATAAATCCCGCCCCTTTCGCCACCACACGGGGCGCGCCCATAGAGGAAGCGTCGTAAGATAACGCAATCGCTAAATGGGTGGGGTTCGTGATAACGACTGCGGCCTTCGGCACCTCGGTCATCATCCGTTTACGGGCCATCTGTTTTTGTATCAACCGAATCCGCGCCTTGACCAGCGGGTTCCCCTCAGTCTGCCGCAGCTCTTCTTTCAATTCTTGTGGCGTCATCCGAAGTTTCTTTTCATGCTCCCACCATTGAAACCCAAAATCCACTGCGCCAATGACAGAGACCACCAATCCCGAAAAGAAAAGAAGGCGGGTAACCATACGGGCAATATCCATCAGTATTTGATTGGGAGCAAGCTGTATTGAGGTCAATAGCGCCGGAATCTCTTTTTTGGTAACATGATAAACGACAAATCCAATAACGAGAAACTTAAAAAACGTTTTACCAAACTCAAAA
>JACPZM010000112.1 GCA_016195485.1 Candidatus Troglogloeales bacterium
GTCAGTGTGTAGGCAGGCGCTTTCTCCTATAAAACAGATAATTTCATAAACGATATCATAGTGTTACAGAGACAATCTCGCCAAAAAATGAAAGGAAGATCAGTCTGATGAGGAGTTTGGTTTGGAGAAGACTTAGGGGGAAACTTGCCTTGTTCCTTATAAATGCCTCAATCAGATAAACACACGATATACGCCTGATTTTTTTGTGTGTCTATTGAAAGCCTCTCCCAGCCACGCCAAAATAACTTGTGCAAAAGTAAGGAGATTTTTTCTTCTATATCTGGTAAGGTTATACTCAGTAAAAAGAGGCGAAAAGATGCAAGAATGTAAAATCTTTATTAGCGGGCAATGGAGAGCCACGTCCGAAAGGCTTTCGGTTTTAAACCCTTACAACAACGAACCGATCGGGTATACATACTTGGCCTCCGAAGAAAATATTGAGGAGGCAATTTGTTCTGCGACAGAAGCGTTTAAAGAGATGCGAACCGTTCCATCTTACAAACGCGCTGAGGCGCTCCAAAAGATCGCAGATGGATTAAAAGAAAAGCGGGAAGAAATTGCGAGAATGATTACGTTGGAATCAGCAAAGCCGATTACCGATGCCAGAGTAGAAGTAGCGCGTGCCGTTAATACTTTTACGATTGCGTCCGAGGAGGCCAAACGCATTGGGGGTGAGTTCATTCCATTAGACTTAATGTCAGGCTCGGAAGGACGACAAGGTTTGACCCGTAGAGTCCCAATAGGGCCTATTGTCGGGATTTCGCCCTTTAATTTTCCACTGAATCTGGTAGCCCATAAAGTTGCCCCCGCGATCGCCGCAGGCAATACCATTATTCTGAAGCCTGCGCCAAAAACCCCTTTAACAGCTCTAATGCTTGCCGAGATTATCGCTTCCACGGACCTCCCAACAGGCGCGGTTCAGGTTTTCTCAACCACCAACATGCTGGCCGAGAAAATGGTGATTGATCCAAGAATAAAGATGTTGACGTTCACGGGAAGCGCCGCAGTCGGCTGGTCGCTTAAAGAAAAGTGCAATAAAAAACGGGTTCTTTTGGAGTTGGGGGGAAATGCCGGCGTGATGATTCATTCTGATGCCGATCTTGCTTACGCCGCGCGCCGATGTGTGGCCGGAAGTTTTTCTTATGCAGGTCAGGTTTGTATCTCCGTACAAAGAATTTATATTCAGGCAGCGTGCTACCAATCCTTTTTAGACCGCTTCTTACCCCAAGTGGAATCGCTTATTGTGGGAAACCCAATAGATGAAAAAACAAATATCCCTCCGATGATTAATCTTGATGCCGCAAAACGTGTAGCAGCATGGATTGATGAGGCCGTTGCCTCTGGCGCAAAAGTTTTAGCAGGAGGGCAATGGGTAGGGTCTGTCATGATTCCAACAGTCTTGGCGAATACAACCCCCGCAATGAAGGTGAATTGCGAAGAGATTTTTGGTCCTGTCGTAACGGTCAGTCCGTATGAACATCTCAACGAGGCGATTGCCGCCGTGAATCAATCCCCTTATGGATTGCAAGCGGGGATTTTCACGCGCGATATCCAAGCTGTTTTTGAGGCATTTGAGCAAACGGAAGTGGGAGGGCTGATTGTCAATGATGTGCCCACTTATCGGGTTGATCATATGCCGTATGGCGGAATGAAGGAATCTGGAGTGGGCCGCGAAGGGATTTCATACGCCATACGTGAAATGACAGAATTAAAGTTGCTTGCTTTGAATTTGCAGTCGTTGAGCAGGTGTTGAAATAATCATCCTGTATTTGGTACATTCAGAATGCGAGTTCTGATATGCAGCACGGTAAGATAAGGAAAATGGCATGAGAAACATATTTGGTTTTATAATCATAGCGCTGGCCTTGTGTTATTTTTTGCGAACACCGTTATACGCGGCAAACGGATTTACTCAAAAAGATAGGGAAATCCTTATAGAGCTAAAAATGAAAGCGGGAGAAATTGACAGGAGATTTGAGCAGATTGATAAACGATTTGAGCAGGTTGATAAACGATTTGAGCAGGTTGATAAACGATTTGAGCAGGTTGATAAAAGGAGCGATGGGATAGAGCGAAGGCTGGAAAGGTTGGAGTCGGGCATGATGTGGGGTTTTGGTTTGCTCTTTTCCAGTATGCTGGGGATGGTTGGTTTCGTTCTATGGGACAGAAGGTCTGCATTGGCTCCTGCGATCAGAAAGTCAAGGGAACTTGAGGAACGAGAGGATATGATTGAAAAGGCCCTCAAGGAGTACGCCAAGATAGAACCTAGATTTGCAGAAATACTGAAGACATTAAAGATGTGAGTAGAAAACAATCCCCTTATTCCTGTACAGGCTCTTAAACCCATATTACGCATTGGGAATCATTTCATTTTCCATTAAAAACATCATCGTTCTCTCTAAAAATGATACAAAAGAATGAACTTGCAACGACGATCTAAAATAGTCTGCACGCTAGGACCGGCAACGGAATCAGAAGCGATGATTGCCAGGCTCATTGAGGCGGGCGCCGACGTGATTCGGCTTAACTTTTCCCATGGCGATTACGAAGGGCATGGAAAGGCGATTGAGCGGATTCGCCGTATCGCAGGTCGCCATGGGAAAGCGGTTGCTATTTTACAAGATCTTCAAGGCTCTAAAATTCGGATTGGTGTATTGAAGGAACCGGTTTATCGGCTAAAGAAAGGCGATTCCTTCACATTGTTTGGAACCTCGGTGGCGGGCGATTGCGATGGGGCTTCAACCAATCATAATAGTTTATACAAGCGGGTCTCTCCGGGAAATCTCATCTTGTTAAACGATGGGCAGATTGTGCTTTGTGTCAGGAAGATTTCCGGAAAAGATATTATCTGCAGGGTCATTGAGGGAGGGATGCTTTCGCCGCATAAAGGGGTCAATGTTCCCGGGCAGGAGTTGGGTGTTTCCGCGCTGACTCGCAAGGACTGGAACGATTTGCAATTTGGTTTAGATCATGGTGTTGATTTTGTTGCCCTCTCGATTGTGAAAAGCGCAAAAGAAATCCTGGCTGTTAAAAAATTCATCAAGAAAGTCGGAACGTCGACTGCGGAAGGGACGACAACGGCTGTTATTGCCAAGTTGGAGTTAGCGGTTGCCATTTTAAATCTGGACGAAATTATCAAGGCGGCAGATGGGGTGATGGTGGCCCGCGGCGATTTAGGGGTGGATCTGCCTCCGGAGCAAGTTCCGCTTTTGCAAAAAGAGATTATTCGTCGGGCAAATAGCGCTCAAATTCCGGTTATTACGGCGACGCAGATGCTGGAATCGATGATCACGCAGACGCGCCCGACGCGGGCGGAGGCGTCGGATGTGGCCAACGCCGTTCTAGATGGCACCGACGCATTAATGTTATCGGGTGAAACAGCAACGGGAACATATCCTATTGAGGCCGTTCAAATGATGGATCGAATCATTCTTGCTGCGGAGCGGCAGCAGCAAGTCACCGACACGAGGATTACTACCGGCCTTTCAGTCTCCGAAGCGGTGAGCAAGGCCGCGTGTCTCTTAGCCAGAGAGATGAACGCGACCGCCATTGTTACATCAACCCTCTCCGGCGCCGCCGCGCTTCGCCTTTCAAAGTATCGTCCGCAGGTGTCGATTATTGCATTTACGCTGTCCGAGGAAATCAAACGGCGCATGTCGCTTTATTGGGGGGTGTTGGCACACTCTATTTCAAAACAACTGACCGGAGAGGATATTTTTAAAGAAATGATACGAGAAGTTCGACGAGAGAATCTGGCGAAAAAAGGCGATCTGTTGGTGCTGGTGTCTCAATCGCCAAAAGTAGAAACAATACCAACCGATTTAATCAAGGTATATCAGATGCCATAGTGGAGGCAGCTCCACCCCAACTATCCCTGTCCCGTAGGCATAAGAAGCGCTAGCGCCGAATGTCTTATCTTTATCGCAAAAGGCGGTGGCCCCAATGGCTCTCCATCGATTTGCGCCGGAACCGATTCTTGCGATTGCAGTGTCACATCCGTCTCACGGGAACGGCTGACACCAAAACAAAAATCATAACCATGAATCCCCGCAAGCAGCGCCGATAAAAACCATGCAAGCCTGTTTCGAGGAGAAGTTGCAATCAGATCAAACTGCCCATCGTAAGGATTGGCAAATCTGGTAATACTTCCGATGCCCAACAGGCCGACATTTGCGATCATTACGCTGGCAAAGTTGCCGTTGATCTGTTTTGATTGAACATTAATTTTTGGAAACTTATAGGTCATCAAGGTTCGCGGCGCTTCCAGAAAATAACGCGGTATCAGCCATGAACCACGATAATGCGAACGGATAGCGTCTACCGCGTGAATCATAGCCCCATCTAATCCTGCGCCAAGCCAGAGTAGAAAAACGGCGATGGCAACGCCGTTTTGAAACACGATTCCAGCGTCGATAGAACGGGTCGTTCCAGAGGCTATAAGATTTGCCACATCCGAAAGACGTTGAGGGAGGTGAAATGCCCGCACAGCGACGTTGCCTGTTCCAAGGGCAACAAATGCGACAGAAGGGAGCCGTTCAGCATTGTTTTGCGAAGAAAGAAGGATGGGCCGCGCGACGCGATTGAGAGTCCCATCGCCCCCCATCGCGATGACGATATCTGAATCGAGAATGGAATGATCCAGCATGTCGTTACGCGCTTCTTCTGTAGTGTACAAAGTCGTAGCCGTAATCCCTCTTGCGGCAAGTTCCTTCAAAAGTTTAGGAGCAACGGATATGGCCTTTCCCCGACCCGCGACGGGATTGA
>JACPZM010000108.1 GCA_016195485.1 Candidatus Troglogloeales bacterium
CAACGACAATCTCACGAAGCGATTTTCCTGTTTTTACCGATTCTTTGGCAACGGTTGCCGCAACTTCATAGCCGATCGACTGATTTAAAATCGTGGCTAAACCCACACTGTTCTCCGCGAATTTTAGACAGCTTTCTTTGTTGGCCGTTATTCCCTTAATGCACCGTTCGGAAAAAAGATTGATTGTATTTGTTAAAATTTCAAACGACTGGAGCAGATTGAAATTAACAACCGGCATCATTACGTTTAGCTCCATCTGCCACGCCTGCGCCGCTATCGTTACGGTAAGATCGTTTCCAATGACATGAAAACAGACCATATTGGTTACTTCGGCCATCACGGGATTTACCTTTCCCGGCATGATGGATGACCCGGGTTGACACGGCGGCAAAACAATTTCATTGAAGCCTGTTCGCGGGCCAGAAGACAGGAGACGGAGATCGTTTGCGATACGAATCAGTTCCACAGCAAGACCTCTTAAAGACCCGGATACAGCGACAAAATCACCCAGGCTCTGCATCCGTTCAAAGAGATTTTTGGCAGGATATAACAGTAATCCGGATATTTTTTTTAACGGGGCAACGACCCGTTTCGCGTATTGCGGATGGGTGTTAATCCCGGTGCCTGCCGCTGAGCCGCCAAGACCGATCTCGCGTAATCCGCTGGATGCGGTTTTTATTTTCTCTCTTAAAATCTGAATCGCGCGCGCATATCCTGAAAACTCCTGCCCCAGCCTTATCGGCACCGCATCTTGTAAATGGGTTCGCCCCGATTTAATAATGCCGTTAAACTCCTTTGCCTTTTGTCCTAAATCTTTTTCCAATTGCACAATGGCTGTCAACAGTTTCTCGCACATTAACAGCGCCGCAACGCGCATCGCTGTTGGGAAAACATCGTTTGTTGACTGCGACATATTGATATCATCGTTCGGATGAACGAGTTTATATTCGCCGCGTTTTCCGCCTGAAATCTCAATGGCCCGATTGGCAATCACCTCATTTGTGTTCATGTTGTGCGATGTTCCGGCGCCCGCTTGAAAGACATCGACCACAAACTGATTGTTCCACTTTCCTTCGATGATCTCGGCGGCCGCTTGTTGAATAATCTTCCCAATTTCAGGATCGATTTTTTTTAAGGTCATATTGGCATCGCAAGCTGCCCATTTCACCATCGCTGTCGCCTTAATAAAAATAGGATGAGGTCTCAAGCCACTGATTGGAAAGTTTGCGATGGCCCGTGCCGTCTGCACGCCATAATAGGCTGATTCTGGAACCTCCAATTCCCCTAACGAATCTTGCTCAATACGAACCTTTGCTGCCATTTTCTTACTCCTATTATTTGTGGGCTTTTGTATTACCAGAATTGCACAACAAATCTGTTCTGATATGGATAAGTCTGTCAACTACCCCAATAGTAAATCTTCTCTTCTTGGGTGAGGGACACGCCACTACTGCGCCAATGGCGCGGCCAATTTCTCTTGCCATTTTGCCGAATGGGCGTGACAAATGGCAACAGCCGCCGCATCGGCTGTATGCTCGGAAATAATCGGAACAGAAAGGTTTAAAATACGACTGACCATTATTTTGACCTGATCCTTGGTTGCACCCCCAAATCCAACCACTGCCATTTTTACCGACCGGGGGCTATACTCAAACACCGGCAGATTTTGCATCTGCGCTGCCAGAATCGCCACCCCTCTAGCCTGTCCCAGCGTTAGCGCCGATTTAACATTTTTCGCAAAAAAGGTATCCTCCAATGCAACGACTTCAGGCTGATGCAAATCAATAATCCCCCCAATCTCCGTAAAAAGGTATTTTAATCGGGACATTTCTTTTGCAGGACGAATCTCCCCAGACGAAACCAATGCCAAAGGCTCGCCTTCTAAAATGGCAAAACCAGTAGCGCCTATTCCAGGATCAATTCCTAGAATTTTCATCAGGTGGTTATCTTTTCCATGATATCGTCTGGGATATCAAAATTTGCCGAGACGCTTTGCACATCATCGTGATCTTCAAGCGCTTCCATTATTTTGATCATCTGCCCGGCATCTTTTTCCTCAAGGCGAACGGTTGACTGCGGCAAGTAGGTAATTTCTGAAAATGCAGGGTCAAATTTCGCATCTGCAAGCGTCTTTTTAATCTTTTCAAAATCAGTGGGAAGGGTAATGACTTCGTAATTTTTAGAATCGCTCGATCGGATATCTTCCGCGCCCGCGTCAAGCGCAACGGTCATCAGTTGGTCTTCATTGGTCTTCCTTTTGGGAAAGGTCATATACCCCTTTTTCTCGAACATCCATGAGACAGAGCCGGCTTCGCCCAAGTTGCCGCCATGTTTTGAGAGTAAATGACGGATTTCAGGAGCCGTCCGATTTTTATTCTCCGTCATGATATGAATGAGGAGCGCAACCCCTCCCGGCCCATATCCTTCATAGGTTATTTCCTCGTAAGCAACCCCCGGCAGTTCACCGGTCCCTTTTTGAATAGCCCGTTTGATATTCTCTGCGGGCATATTGGCCTCTTTGGCCTTGAGGATTGCCGTGCGAAGACGCGCGTTGCCTTCAGGATCGCCGCCGCTGATTCGGGCGGCCGTGGTCATTTCACGAATAATTTTAGTAAAGACATTGCTTCGTTTGGAGTCAACCGCGGCCTTTCTATGCTTTGTCGTTGCCCACTTTGAATGCCCAGACATAAGATATTCCTCCTTGACTGGAGGGCATTTTATCAAAAGCGAATCTGTTTGACAAGTTTCAGGGTCTCTGATAGCATCGCAGGTAGTTTGGAGCAGGAGGACTGAAAATGACATTTGCAGATGTTTTCGGAATCGTTTCTGGAACGGTTATTATTTTGGGTTTCTATTTCGCCTTTAGGTTTCATGAAGAGACATCGGCACAATCGGAACGACGCCACGCGGAGCTAATGACTGTTTCAAACGCCATTATGGAAAGGCTTTTGAGACAATGACCCATATGCGGTCGGTGGGCGCAAGCATTATCGCCTGGGACATGGCCTTGTGCTGGATGACACGGCAACGGGTGTTGGTGTCCGGGCGTATTTGAATTTTATGACGCTTACAGTGGCAGACCTTAATTTGGCGGATCCCCGTGCCGGTGGCGGCCTTCCTGGGACGTCAAGCGACTCTGACCTTTATCTTGTAAAACTCACGGACCCGCCCAAGGAGGGGACGGGTTATGGGAAGGAAAAGTATTCCGTTTATTTTGGCCATCTGGCCGATCCTAAAGGCAACTTAACCTATAATGGGTTTGGCGGCGCAGGCTTTGATACTCAACTAGATTTCATCGGAGCAGCACTCAAGCAATACACCTACAGGGATGGGGGGGCAGTCATTGACCTTGAGTTAAACTACTTCGATGGGAAGATTGACGGCACAGGGACAGCCAATCCGGACATATCCGGCATTGCGGCCCTTGCAGGTGTTTCCGCTTCACTTAAACCGGGTAAGACCGTCGGTCTGACTGTGGTCTATGGTTCGGGGCAAGATCCCGCCAAGGATCCGGCAATGGGAGGCGACATTAATATCAACGCACTCTCTGGAAACTATTCGTTGGGCAATATCCTTCTTGATACCAGCATCAATTCAGATCGGGATGGGCAAAGCCTTAATGTGGGCGGGGCAAGGATTATGGCCGTAAAGGTTTCTGCTGATTGTGCTAAAGACGAAAAGCGGTCGTTGGGTGTTGCCATTATTTGGGCGGAGACAACCGAAAATGCAAGCGCGGCTATTTCAAGCCGGGACTTAGGGGTGGAAGTTGATGGCAACGCAACAATAAAGCTCGATGACAATCTTGAATTGGCCGCAGGGGTAGGCTACCTCATCGCAGGCGATGCATGGAAGGCGTTTAAGGGAGACGATGGCGACGCGATAAAGCTCCATACGGCTGTGGTACTGACGTTCTAGGATAATGGACGTTCTTGTAGGGGAGCACCTGCGTGTGCGCCCTATCCCGCATCAGGGCAGACACACAGGTCTGCCCCTACGGTGGAAATGAATCCACTCGGCCTCTACATAGACTTTCCGTTTTGTATCGCACGTTGCGCCTTTTGTGCCTTTAACGTTCAGGGTTATCGAGAAGGCATTTCCGAACGTTATCGGCTGGCCCTTCATAAAGAGCTGGCCATACACGACCTTCTGGATACTTGCAATGGCCGGGAGGTCGTCAGTCTTTATCTGGGCGGAGGAACGCCGACACTCTATCCGCCGCACGTAGTCAATGAAATTGTATCGTCCTGCCGAAGTGGCTTTCGTTTTCACGCCTCCGCAGAAATAACCATTGAGGCGCATCCTGCCACAATAAACTCCGCAAACCTTCGCGGGCTTCGGGAGTCAGGAATCAATCGCCTCTCGATGGGAGTGCAATCTTTTTCAGACGAGTATCTGACGCTTCTTGGACGAAACCATACGGCACAAGAAGCGGTTGACGCATTTAACGCGGCGCGCGAGGCGGGCTTTAGCAATATCGGCATTGATCTGATCTATGGGTTGCCTGATCTGTTGCTTGGGGAATGGGAGAAAACGCTGCAATCTACGATTGATCTTGACCCGGAGCATATCTCTATTTATGCCCTTTCTATTGAAGAGGGGACACTGTTTCATAAAAAAGGGGTTGCCCTGCCGTCTGAAGAGGAACAAGTTTCGCAGTATCAATTGGCTCAAAAAATGCTTTTTGATGCAGGGTTTCAGCAATATGAGATTTCAAATTTTGCGAGGGAGGGATATGCCTCTGTCCACAATCTGCTCTATTGGAATCGCGCCGAGACATTAGGGATTGGAGTTTCTGCGCACTCGTATCTCAACAACGAACACAAAGAAAATACTGCGTCTATACCTCTCTATTGCGAACAGGTTGAGGCGGGGCATATTCCAACAGAACGTACAACACAGGTAAGCAATGAAGAGGCCGCTACGGATCGGATTATTTTTGGTTTGAGAAAGCGCGAGGGGATAACAAATACAGACCTTCATTCATTGAAGAAGCACGAACAAACGGCGACTGTTTTGATTAAAAACGGTTTGCTGGTTGCCGAAGGAGATCGTATTTGTCTTACGCCAAGAGGGATGCTGTTGGCTGATCAGGTCGCCACAGCCTTCTTTTGACAAGAAACATCTTCGCGTGCGACAATCTCTTCCAGCAAACAGTTATAAGGTTTATATAGGATGGGTGCTTCGTCGATTGGTTATATTCCTATCTTCATTTTTCTCGTTGCCACTGTTCTTTTTGGGGCGGGGACGTTGTTTGTCAGTTATTTTGTTCAATCGCGTGTATTGAATAAGGCCAAACTCTCTCCCTACGAGTGCGGTAGCGAGCCAATTTCAGACGCGCGAATTCCGTATCCGGCGCGTTATTACATTATCGCCGTTTTATTTGTCATCTTCGATATTGAAATTATATTTCTTTACCCGTGGGCCGTTGCCTTTCGTAAAATCGGACTCATCGGTCTTGTTTCGATGCTTATTTTTATTGCGCTTTTTGTCTTGGGATTTGCGTATGCTTGGAGAAAGGGAGGACTTGAATGGGACTAACCGGCCAGTTTGAAGCCAATTTTATCACGACGACGGTTGACAACGCCGTAAACTGGGCACGCAAAGGGTCACTTTGGCCGTTGACGTTTGGGCTAGCCTGTTGTGCCATTGAGATGATGGCCGCAGTGGCGTCCCGATACGACATCGATCGATATGGCGCCGGCATCTTTCGAGGCTCTCCCCGTCAGTCCGATTTAATGATTGTTGCGGGAACCGTTTGCCGCAGAATGGCACCGGTGATTCGCAAGGTCTACGATCAAATGCCGGAACCAAAATATGTGATCTCCATGGGCTCGTGCGCGACATCGGGCAATATCTACAACAGCTATGCGGTGGTGCAAGGGGTAGATCGGTTTGTTCCGGTCGATATCTATGTGCCGGGCTGTCCGCCAACGCCAGAGGCGTTACTCGAAGGAATATTGCGGCTTCAAGATCAGATCATGAAAAAGAAGGTTTTTGTCGAGGACCGTACGACGGCTGCGGCATGAAGATTCCGATTGGGATGGAGGATGGCCAAGACCACCCCATTGCTCAGGGCATACAAAAAACCTTTCCCGTATTTTATATCGGCGCCACGCTATTTCGGGGCGATCTTTCCATTCATATCAAAAAAGAGGGGATCCTTGTGATTGGAACACTGCTCCGAGACGATCCTGCGTTGGATTTTGACTACCCGATTCATATTTCTTCTGTGGACGATATGGATGCAAAAGGCAGAAGCGCCGATGAAGATCGATTTGAGATGGTGTACGAGCTATTCTCCATCAGAAAAAAACATCAGGTTCGGGTGAAGGCGCGGGTCAGTGAGCAAGACTGCGCCATTGATTCGGTGACCCCCATCTGGAAAGGGGCTAATTTTCTGGAACGCGAGGTCTACGACATGATGGGGATTAAATTTAATAATCACCCAGAATTAAAGCGGATTCTATTACC
>JACPZM010000105.1 GCA_016195485.1 Candidatus Troglogloeales bacterium
ATCTCATTGACACCCCCGGACATGTCGATTTTACTTATGAAGTTTCACGCTCTCTCGCCGCTTGTGAAGGGGCGCTTCTCATCGTTGATGCCTCTCAAGGGGTTGAGGCGCAAACGATCGCGAATTGGACATTGGCGGAAGAAAACAATCTCGCCCTCATCCCAGTCATCAATAAAATCGATTTGCAAAGCGCCAATATTGAAAAAACAAAACAGCAAATAGAAGATGTTTTAGGACTCGATCCAGACGACGCGATTTTAGCCAGCGCGAAGGAAGGGAGGGGGATTTCTGAGATTTTAGAGGCGGTGATTACAAAAATTCCGCATCCTACTGGCTCGCAAGATAAGCCCTTGCGCGCGCTTATTTTTGATTCATGGTTTGATACCTATCAGGGGGCGGTAGTGCTGATTCGGCTGGTGGATGGATCGGTTCATAAAGGGATGCAGATTCGCCTGATATCATCTGGCAAGGAACATGAGGTTCTTTCCTTGGGCGTGTTATGTCCCAAGCCCAAAGAAGTTACCTCGCTTTCTGTCGGGGAGGTTGGGTACATGGTCTGCGGTATTCGAGATCTAAGCGAAACGAAACTAGGAGATACTGTAACGGAAGCGGGACGACTTGATACGGTTCCCATCCCGGGCTATAGAGAAATGAAGCCGATGGTCTTTTGCGGTTTGTACGCAATTGACGCTAATTTCTATCAAGACCTTAAAGAGTCGTTGGAAAAATTGCGGTTGAATGACGGGTCGTTTCAATATGAACCGGAGACATCATTGGCATTGGGGTTTGGCTTTCGGTGCGGATTCCTAGGTCTTTTGCACATGGAGATCATTCGGGAACGACTGGAGCGGGAGTATAATCTTGTCTTAATTGGCACGGCCCCCACGGTGGTTTATCGTGTTACGACCAAAAAGGGGACGATTCTTCATATTGATAATCCGGCGAAGCTTCCCCCTGCCGAGCAGATTGAGCGTTTTGAAGAGCCTTATATTCGGGGAACGATTTACACAAAAGAAGCGTTTTTAGGCGCGTTACTTAAACTATGTCAGGATCGTCGCGGCGTTCAGAAAGAGTTAAAGTATCTGGATATAGATCGCGTCATGCTGGTTTATGAAATGCCAATGAACGAGATTGTTTTGGATTTTTACGATAAACTCAAGTCGGTCTCAAAAGGGTACGCGTCGTTTGATTACGAATGGATTGGGCTTTTTGAAGCTGATTTGGTCAAGGTCGATATTTTATTAAATGACGAAATGGTTGACGCGCTTTCGTTTATTGTGAATAAAGCGTGCGCGTACACACGGTCTAAATTGATGGTTGAGAAACTGCGGGAGACAATACCGAGGCAGATGTTTGAGGTGGCGATTCAGGCCGCGATTGGAAGTAAAATTATTGCGCGGGAGACGGTGAAGGCGTTGCGAAAAGACGTAACGGCAAAATGTTACGGAGGGGATATCTCAAGGAAAAGAAAATTATGGGAAAAGCAAAAAGAAGGGAAGAAACGAATGAGGCAAGTTGGCCGGTTGGAGATTCCACAGGAGGCCTTTCTGGCCGTCCTGAAGATGTAGAGTCTTCTAAAGAAAAGAAGTTCTCGACCCTGCGTGAATATGCAGAGACGCTGGTTACCGCGATTATTCTGGCGCTGGTGATTCGAACCTTTGTGGTTCAGGCGTTTAAAATACCCTCTGGATCAATGCTACAGACGCTTCAGATTGGGGATCATATACTGGTCAATAAATTTATCTACGGGGTGCGGCTTCCTTTTACGGATATTACGCTCATCCCTGTTCAAACCCCTAAACGGAGGGATATTATCGTCTTTCGATTTCCGGAGGATGAGTCCAAAGATTTTATCAAACGGGTTATTGGGATTCCCGGGGATATCGTGGAAATAAAGGAAAAAGTACTCTATGTAAATGGACAGCCTCAACGGGATGAAACATACATCAACAAGCAAGATGCAGAAGAAATTCCGCATATTGTTTCGACACGGGATAATTTTGGGCCGATCACGGTTCCAAAAGATTCTTATTTTGTCATGGGCGATAATCGGGATCACAGCCTTGATTCCCGATTTTGGGGGTTCGTTCACAACTCAAAGATTAAGGGCGAGGCCATTATTATTTACTGGTCGTGGGACTCCGAAGCAACATGGGTCCGCTTCAACCGAATTGGAAAGATTCTTCGATAAATGAACACACTCATCGTGATTTCGGCATGGTATCAATCCAGTCGTTTCCCCGGAAAGCCGATGATCTGGCATACCGCATTACCTCATCAGAAATCACTCGCAAGCGTAGCATTGACATGAGACGAGTCTCCTGTCTATGATGTGCTCTCATTCTCATTGGGGGTTCTGTGAGAAAACTAAAGCTCTTTTCCGGAAATTCTAATCCTTCTTTAGCAAAGGAAATTGCGAACTATCTTGACATCCCGCTTGGAGATGCCACTGTGGGGATTTTTAGCGATGGAGAGGTTCGTGTCCAAATCAATGAAAATGTGCGCGGGAGCGATGTTTTTGTTATTCAATCGACATCTTCCCCGGTCAATACGAATATTATGGAACTGCTCATTATGATGGATGCCTTAAGACGCGCCTCTGCCAAGCGGATTACCGCAGTCATCCCTTATTACGGTTACGGGCGACAGGACCGAAAAGATCAGCCGCGTGTTCCGATCTCCGCGAAGTTGGTTGCCGATCTGATTGTTACTGCGGGGGCGCACCGTGTGCTGACACTCGATTTGCATACGGGCCAAACCCAGGGTTTTTTTAATATCCCGGTAGACCACCTCTACGCGGCGCCTGTTTTGATTGCTTACTTTAAAAAGAAGAGATTCAAAGATCTGGTTGTTGTTTCTCCAGATGCCGGAGGGGTGGAGCGGGCAAGGGCGTTTGCGAAAAGAATGAACGCGGGATTGGCTATTGTCGATAAACGAAGAGAAGGACCGAATCGGATCAAAGTCATGAATATCGTAGGAGATGTAGAGGGAAAGGATGTCCTGATATTGGATGACATGATTGATACTGCGGGAACGCTGGTACAGGCTGCAGAAGCAATTCGGGGCAAGAAATCGGGAAAAATAATGGCCGCTTGTACACATCCTATATTGTCTGGTCGTGCGCTGGACCGACTGAACAACGCCCCAATCGATGGGGCTATTGTGACAAATACTATTCCGCTGAATGGAGAGAGCATAAAATGCAAGAAAATGTTTGTTCTCTCGGTAGCGCCTCTCTTGGGAGAGGCCATTAAAAGGATACACGAGGAATCCTCTATCAGTACTTTGTTTATTTAAGAACAGTAGGGGCGCCGCTTGCTGCGCCCACCCATAAGGAGACCGAATGCAAAAGATAGCGATTAAAAGTGCGTGTCGTGAGAAACGCGGGAAGGGGCCTGCCAGAAGGTTGCGAATGGCGGGACAGGTTCCCGCGGTCCTTTACAGCAAAGGGACTTCTACCCTGTTGACGTTAAATCCAAAAGAGATTGACAACCTTCTTAAATCTGCGTCGGGTGAAAATAGTTTGATCACGCTTCAGGCTGAAAAAGAAAGTGAGAAAGAAGCGCGGTTGGCCATTCTAAAACAGCTTCAGCGAGACCCGATTACAGGTAAAATCTTACACGCGGACCTCTTTGAAATATCAATCGATAAACCGCTTACGCTTCGGATTCCGGTAGAAATTTTCGGTGTTTCTGTTGGCGTAAAAAATGGCGGCATTCTTCAACACAATCTTCGGGAGTTGGAAATTCGCTGTCTGCCGTCGCTGATCCCAGATCATATCCGGGTAGACGTATCGTTGCTGAAGATTGGCGAGGTTATTCATGTTAAGGATGTCGCTGTGCTGGAAGGGATCGAGATGATTGCTGATTCTAATCTTGTAGTCGTTTCTGTTGTAGCGCCAATCTCCGAGGCGAAGCTAGAGGCGATGTTGGCAACGGCTCCAAAGGAAACCAAGGCGCCAGAGGTGATTGGAGCGAAGGAGAAGGAAGAAGAGGCGCCGACTGCGGGAGGAAAGGAAAAGGGAAAAGAGGAACCCAAGGCAAAGGGGAAGGAAGTGGCCAAGAAGTAGGGTGAGGGGATTCCTCTCCTTTGTAAGATGCGGCTAGGTGAGGTAGAGTGAGCGTCCTTTGCGAATAATACGTTGAAACTGGTTGTAGGATTAGGCAATCCGGGTCCGGAGTATAGAGATACAAAGCACAATGTCGGCTTCTGGGTCATTGATGCCTTTGCTGAAAAATATGAGATTCCTATTAACAAGCCCGCCACACTGGGTCGCGGCGTTCTTGTCTTATGCAAGCCGCAGACCTTTATGAATCGGTCGGGGGGTGCGGTTGTCAGACTGCTTGAAAAATTTCGAAGCGCCCTTTCTGATCTGATTGTTATCCAAGACGATTTGGACATGGAATGCGGAAAGGTTCGTATTCGGACCGATGGAGGCGCTGGCGGACATAGAGGTATCGCTTCCATTATTGAGCATACTGGCTCTGATAAATTTCTTCGGATTAAAATCGGGATTGGCCGAGATCTTAAACAGGAACCATCAGACTACGTTCTAACCCCATTTTCTAAAGAGGATAAGCAGCAGGTTTTAGGCGGGATAAGCGATGCCGTTTCGGCCATCCCGCTTTTGATTGAAGGGAAGATCGCAGAAGCGAAAAACCAGATAGGCGCAAAAACACCTTGAGGGTGTATATTTTAAAGGGTAACTCTATCAATGAAATTGAGCTGCGGCCTTGTGGGCCTTCCGAATGTTGGAAAGTCAACTCTTTTTAATGCCTTAACACGCGCCTCCGCGGCGGTGGCGAACTATCCGTTTTGCACGGTCGATCCGAACGTGGGCATGGTCCCGGTTCCTGACACACGATTACAGACACTTTCTGAAATTTTCAAACCCAAAAAAACCACGCCGACCACTATTGAATTTGTTGATATTGCCGGACTGGTAAAAGGGGCATCTGCCGGAGAGGGCCTCGGCAACCAATTTCTAGGCCATATTCGTGAAGTCTCGGCCATGGTGCATATCGTTCGATGTTTTGATGATTCTGAAATTATCCATGTGAATGGCGCAGTGGATCCCAAGGCAGATATTGAGATTATCGAAACGGAGCTGATCTTAAAGGACCTCGATGCGGTTGAAAAGCAATTGTCCCGTGTGGAGAAAAAATCGCATTCAGGAGATGAAGAGGCGCAAAAAGAGAAGGCCGTTTTGGAGCAGTTAAAACAACAGCTTTCGAGTGGAAAAGTGGCACGGGGTCTCACCATTGCCAATCAAGATGCGGTTTTTATGAAGAACCTGTCGTTGTTGACGACCAAACCCGTTCTTTACGTGGCCAATCTCCCTGAAGGGGATATTCAGAAAGGAAATCGCTACTCCGAACAGGTAGAAAAAATTTCCAAAGAAGAGGGGAATTTTGCCATTCTGATGAGCGGAAAACTGGAGGCGGAGATTGCCACGCTCACACCTTCTGATGGTCTGCTTTTTTTAAAAGAGCTTGGAATATCGGAATCGTCGCTTCCTAGATTAATTGCTGTTTCTTATCAGATGTTGGGATTGGTTACTTTTTTCACGGTGGGGGAAGACGAGGTGCGCGCTTGGACGATCAACAAAGGCACACGCGCTGTGGATGCGGCGGGGCTGATTCATTCTGATATTCAACGCGGCTTTATTCGCGCAGAAGTGACATCTTATCAAGATGTCGTAACCTATAAAACCCAACAGGTGATTAAGGAAAAAGGGTTGCTTCGACTGGAAGGAAAAGAGTATCTCGTTGCAGACGGCGACTGTATTTATTTTAGATTTAATGTGTAGGAGGTTTTAAACATCCTGCACGATCCGCCCATCCGCAATCATGATTTTTCGCGTGAGCCGGTGCGCAATCTCCACGTCATGTGTCACTAAAATAACAGTGTGACCCCGTTGATTGAGTTCTAAAAGAATATCGATAATTTCGTCGCCGGATTTCGAATCTAAATTTCCCGTTGGCTCGTCTGCGAGAATAATTTTAGGACGATTCACCAGCGCGCGAGCGATTGCAACCCGCTGCTGTTGACCCCCCGAAAGTTCCCTCGGAAGATGATGCTCCCGATTGGAAAGCCCTACCTGTTGCAGCGCCTCCTGCGCCCGCGCGCGTCGCTCTTCTTTGGAAGCCCCATTATACAAAAGGGGCAGGGCAACATTCTCCAGTGCGGTCTGTCGCGGGAGCAGATGAAAGGTCTGAAAGATAAAGCCGAACGATTGGTTCCGAATTTTGGCCATGTCAACATCGGAAAGAGATGAAACGGACGCGCCGTCCAGGAAATACTCACCCGATGTGGGCGAAGAAAGACAGCCAATAACATCAAGAAGGGTTGTCTTTCCACTTCCCGACCGGCCGATGATGGAAACCAATTCGCCCTGCTTGATGGTTAAGTCAATCGAATAAAGCGCGTTCACCGCAACCGCGCCCATCTGATAGACTTTACTGATATTGGTAAGGGAGATGAGCGCCATTAAAAATGATGAACCCCATCCCCACCTAACCTCCCCTTGAAGGGGAGGAGCCTGAATGTTCCCTCTCCTTCAGGGAGAGGGTCAGGGTGAGGGTGGGGTAAAGCTATATCATGGAAAGGAGATTCTCACCCGCCGCAACAAGAGTGCTTCCGCCCCCTTTTTCCATCGGCCCAACGAGGCCGCTTATATCGCTGCGGGCCGGTGCCCGCCGCTCCTCACAGCCGTATTCATAAGAAAGCCCCAGATCATCAATCATTGTGAGATCATCTTTCGGGTTTCGGCCTGTTGTGGTCAGATAATTTCCAATCAGGGTGTGACTGGCGCCGGCGGTAAACATCCACGATTGCAAATCGCGAAGGTGTAGCTCTCTTCCGCCCGCCGTCATAATATCCTTTGATGGCAACATAAAGCGATAAACGGCAATAATTTTTAATATCTCCATGGGACGAAGTGGCGGATTTTTCTCGAATGGCGTGCCAGGGACGGGATGAAGAAAATTCAGCGGAACGACATCTACATCCAACTCTTGAAGCGCCATAGCCAACTCGATTCGTTGATCCAGCGACTCTCCCATGCCAAAGATGCCGCCACAGCAGATTTGGATTCCAGCGGCCTTGCAATATTCAATCGTCTTGACCCGATGATCATATGTATGCGTTGTGCAAACGCTTGGAAAGAATGAACGCGCTGTCTCCAAATTGTGATTGTAATAGGCCACCCCAGCCTCTTTGAGTTTAAACGCAATTTTGGGATCTTCAATAATGCCTAACGAGGCATCAATCCGAATTTTTCCGCCGGCGCTTAACTCTCGGAGACGCTCAAGCACCTGTTCTAAATCTTTTCCTTCACGCAATCCACGCCATGCGGCAACAAGCCCAAACGCCTCCGCCTTATTGTTCGTGGCCTCCTCTGCGGCTTTTTTTAATCCCTCCGAATCCATGAGAGGGTAGGTTGGAATATCGGCATGATGAAAAGCGGACTGCGCACAAAAGTTGCAGTTTTCAGGACAGTTGCCCGATTTCGCGTTGACGATAGAACACAGATGAACAATATCCCCCCAGTAATAATGACGAACGCGATTGGCCGACGCAATCAGGTCCATGACATCCGGCCCGTGAGCTTTCAACAGTCGACATCCTTCATCATAGGTAATGCGTGTTCCTAAAATTGCCTTGTCTTCCATTGACCGAATAAAATCTCTCATGGCAGTACTCCCCTTTTATATGTTCCAGATTTCCCGCCGCTTTTAAAGGTTAAGCTAATCTCGCCTACGGAGATTCCTTTATCAACGGCCTTGCACATATCATACAGCGTTAACGCGGCAATCGATACAGCCGTCATAGCCTCCATCTCAACCCCTGTTTGCCCTGCCGCCGTGACCGAGGCCTTAATTTGAACCTCCGCCCTTTCTTTATTCGCAGGCGTCAAAACAGAAAAATCAACATCGATGTTGCCGAGCAAAATCGGATGACACATTGGTATGAGTTCGGGCGTCTTTTTTGCGGCCATGATCCCGGCCAATCGCGCTACTTCCCAAAGATTTCCTTTCTCTAACTGGTTGCCTTCAATCAGACGCAAGGTACTCTGACTCATAAAAACAGTGCCAACGGCTATAGCAATTCTTCGGGTGCGTAACTTTTGAGAGATATCAACCATCCGTGCCTGACCTTGTTTATTAAAATGACTTAACTTTATCCGAGACATAACGTCTCAAAGTCTATCACTTCAGTATTTTTAGTGTCAAACATGGATAACTTGCGTCAATCTTGGGTTTCCCACATTCGCTTTCATCGCGAATAAATGGTTCACCATCTGCTGTTCAGACTTTTAGTACCAATCAGAACCATAAGTATTAGACCCTGCCATCCCTCTTGACAACGAACAAAGTTTAAGTATACTATTCCTATAGGAATAGTATTATATGTTTAAATTGTCTGTAAAAGTGGAGTATGGAATCTTGGCTGTCTTGGCGCTTTCGCTTCATGAAGAGAGAGGAGCGGGTACGCTTTCTGTGAGGTCGATTGCGGAAAAAGAGCGTCTATCGATCCGTTTTTTGGAACAGGCGATGAATGACCTTAAAGAACGGGGCGTGATCGGATCGGTTCGGGGGCCGCGTGGCGGCTATCACCTGTTAAAATCTCCCAGGGAGATAACCCTTTCTGACGTTATTTTAGCGGTTGAAGGACTGCGGGAGTCCTCCGTAAGTTCGTCTAAGCCGAAAATTTTAAATGAGATTGTGGACGAGGTTGATACTGCATTAGAAGGCCATCTTCAGGCGATTGACTTCGATACTCTTTCTCGTCGAGCAAGGGAACTGACAGACAAAGAAGCGTTGATGTTTTATATTTAGCTCTCATGAATGAAACAGATATTGGCACAACTGTTCTGATCCTGATCGCCTTTTTAGCCGCGATCATTAACGGCGGTTTGGGGTATGGGTTCTCATCTACCGCCGTGCCGGTGGCCCTGCTTGTTTATACTAACAAGGTCTTAAACCCCGCGATTGTTCTGATTGAAGTCGTCATTAACCTCTATATTCTTGTTATTCACTGGAAAAATATTAAGACGATTTTTCCTCGGGTATTTCCCATCATTATTGGCGCGATTCCGGGAGTCCTCCTGGGGGCATTGTTACTTTCCCGCGTCGATTCGGGCTGGATTAAGCTGATTACCTTTAGTTTCCTCCTCCCATTAGTCTTATTACAGGCCGGAGGAATACGAAGACCGATTCACTCCGAAAAGGCAGCCGGTCTTTTTTTCGGAACCGGCGTCGGATTCTTTTATTCTGTCACCACCGTATCGGGGCCGCCACTGGCCCTTATGTTAAGCAATCAAGGATTGGTTAAAAAAGAGTTTCGAGCGGCGCTTGGAATTATTCGGCTCTCTTTATCAAGCCTTACGGCCGTTTCTTATTATTATTTGAGATTTTATCAGCCAGAAAGTATGGGTGTTTTGGCGACCATGATTCCCTCTGTCGTCGTGGGAATACCGATCGGAACCTACATTATCAGAAAAGTCGATCCGGAAACGTTTCGTCGAATCTGTATGAGCTTTGACGCATGGTTTGTCGGTTTTGGCCTCTCACGGGTGCTGATTCAACTCAACCTTTTGCAAAGCCCATGGGCTTATAGTATATTGGCTCTCGCCATTTTCATTGACGGCGGTTTATTGTACCAGTATTTCAAGCAAGGTAATCGCAAGTGAAGATAGAACGTAAAATTATAGACACTGACATTTTAATTATTGGAGGCGGGACTGCCGGGTGTATGGCAGCGGTTGAGGCCAAGGAGCGGTACCCGAATCTGAAAGTAACCATTCTGGAGAAGGCGCATATTGACCGGAGCGGCTGTTTGGCCGGTGGAATGAATGCCATTAACGCCTATCTTAATAAAGGAGAGACCGCAGAGAGTTTTACCAAATATGTAAAGTGGGACGCCTGCGGGTTGATTCGAGAAGATTTGGTTTCATCGATGGCGGAGCTTTTTGAGTATTGCGTAAAAAAGGTCGAGAAGTGGGGTCTGCCTATTCTGTGTGATGAAGTGGGGAATTATCAGGCAAGGGGCCGATGGAACATTAAGATCAATGGAGAATCACTAAAACCGATTTTAGCCAAAGCGGCGCGATCTGCAGGAGCCCAGGTTTATAACTGGATTGTCACGACCAATCTTTTGACAGATCATAATCGGGTTATCGGCGCGGTTGGGTTTTCGCTTCGCACGGGCGCTTTTTATATTGTGCATGCCAAAGCGACGATCATGGCCACAGGCGGGGCGTCCCGCCTTTATCGACCGAACAATCCGGGCGATGCCGCTTATAAGACATGGTACTGTCCTTACAATACAGGGGCGGGATATGCGATGGGGATTCGCTCTGGAGCCGAGATGACATCATTCGAAATGCGATATGTCGCGTTACGAACCAAAGATACGATTGCGCCAACGGGGACGATTGCACTGGGTGTTAATGCGCCCCAAATCAATGCAAAGGGCGAGAAGTTTATGAAAACCCGTTATGCCGAAATGGGCGGGGATCATTCGCCGACGCCTTATCGCACTTACGGCCCGATGCAGGAGATGAAAGAGGGACGCGGGCCGATTTATCTGGACACCCGCGGCCTTTCCGAAAAGCAGGTATACGACTTAAAAGCGGCCTACTTGGATATGTATCCTTCAATGGTGCTTTATTGGACGGCCAACAATATCAATCCGGCAAAAGAGCCGATTGAGGTTCAGGTGACGGAGCCTTATATTGTTGGGGGACATTGCCAGTCTGGATATTGGGTCGATACAAATCGGAAGACAACACTGGATGGCCTCTACGCGGCGGGGGATGTTTCCGGTGGTGCGCCTTATAAGTTTGTTTCTGGATGCTGGTCAGAAGGGGTTATCGCTGCGCGGGCCGCTGGGGAAGCGATTGTAGGGGCGGGTTCCAAACCCACCCTTCATCCTTTATCTGAAGAGCAAATGGCGATTGAAGAGGAGAGAACCTACAAGCCTCTTTTGATGATGGGAAAGATTCGCTATCCGTTTTCCCCAGCGGAGCTTGAGGCGCGGCTGCAAAAGATTATGGATCAGTATGCGGGTGGGGCGTCAACTGGGTACGAAATGAATGAAGAACTGCTGACACTGGCCCGTGAACGGTTGAGCCATCTCCCCGACGCGCTTTCACAATTGGTTGCATCCGATTGGCATCAATTGATGAAGGCGCACGAGGTGATTGATCGTGTTGATCTGGCGCAGGTTTTGGTGGAGCACCTGATCTATCGGAAGGAAACCAGATGGCCGTCATACCAGACGCGGGTGGACTATCCGAAGAGGAATGACGCGACTTGGCTTTTGTTTGTCAACTCGCGGCGAGATCGAGGCAGTGATAAGATTAACATGTTTACGCGCCCATACAAGCAAAGTGTGTAACCCCACCCTCACCCTACCCTCTCCCTGAAGGAGAGGGGCTTCCTCCCCTTCAAGGGGAGGTTAGGTGGGGATGGGGTAAAAGGAAAAACGATGGCAATTTGGATTGATCCTGAAAAGTGTAATGGATGTTATGGGGCGCTTCAGCCTCCTTGTCTTCGGATGTGCCCCGGCGATTTAATTGTGAAGGATGTCGCGGCGAATAAGGCGTATTTGAAATATGTCAACGACTGCTGGGATTGCCTTCCTTGTGTCAAGGTCTGTCCGGAAGAGGCAATTGAGTTTCATCTTTCTCCGCAGTTTGCGGGCAAGGGGGCGCGATTGATTCCGCATGTTGTGAAGGGAAAAGACCTGATTGAATGGGAATCGATTGACGTCTTTGGAAAACGCGAGACGTTTGAGATTCGGACAAAGCTGATTGCAATGGCGTTAGACGAAAAGCTGGAAGGGGAGCCCCAGCCAATCGATTTTAGCATATAGAAGGGTATCCGTAACGATGCCAACGGCTTTACGAATTGGCCCTTATCGCATCTATTTTTACGCTCATGATTGTGGTGAGTCACGGCATATGCACATAGATCGTGAGAGTCGGAGCGTTAAATTCTGGCTTGACCCAGACGTGGCATTAGAGGAGAATCATGGTTATAGTCGCAAAGAGTTACGGGATATTGAGCGCATAATGCATGCAAACCTGGAGGGCTTGAGAAATGAATGGGACTCATTCTGTAGTGGTTACACCCGCATTGGCTAGAGTCGTGAACGTGATGGTAACAGAGGATACTGTGTCTGTTGATCTTGAAGATGGTCGTACGCTCGGTGTACCCATTGGCTGGTATCCACGTCTGGCCTATGGCACGGCGGTCGAGCGTGCCAATTTTCAGATCAGTGGGGGAGGTTACGGGATTCATTGGCCTGATCTTGATGAGGATATCAGTGTGGAGGGATTAGTGCTTGGGAAAAAATCCACAGAAAGTCTCGCCTCATTTGAGAAATGGCTACAGCGGCGGAGAAAATAAGTGGCGTTATCAATACTCGCAGGGGTCGCACCCCTCGCAGGGGCCGTGCCCCCTCATGGTGGTAAACTGATTAACCGGTTTGTAGATCCGATAGAGACGGCATCGGAAATAAAAAGAGCAAAAGATCTTGCAACGCTTTCTCTTTCTCCGCGCGAGATTTCTGATTTAGACTTGATCGCGGAAGGGGTTCTCTCTCCGCTACTTGGGTTTATGGGATGGGCTGATTATCAATCTGTCCTAACGAATATGCGTCTATCAAACGGTCTTCCATGGACACTTCCAGTGACCCTCTCTATTACAAAAGAAGAGGCGGCCTCTTTGGACAAAAAGAAAGAAGTAACGCTGGTCGCAACCAATTCCGCAGAGCCGTTGGCGATTCTTACAGTTGAAGAAATTTTTCCATTTAATAAGGATGAAGAAGCAAAACAGATTTACGGAACCAATGATATAAGCCATCCCGGAGTGGCCTATACACAAAGTTTGGGCGATCTCTATTTGGGTGGCACGATTCGCATGTTAAGGCGGCCGAATCACCAGACGTTTTTAGCAAATCGAAAAACACCGTTGGAGATGCGAGCCCTATTTACCGAGAAGGGGTGGAAGAAGGTGGTTGCATTTCAGACGCGCAATCCGATTCATCGCGCGCATGAATATATTCAGAAATGTGCCCTTGAAATGATGGATGGCCTGCTGATTCATCCGATTGGAGGAGAGACGAAGGGGGACGATATCCCTGCGGATGTGCGTATGCGATGCTATGAGGTGTTGTTAGAAAACTACTATCCCAAGGATCGTGTGATGTTGTCGATCTTCCCGGCGGCAATGCGTTACGCGGGGCCAAAGGAGGCGATCTTTCATGCGATATGCCGAAAAAACTATGGCGCAACTCATTTTATTGTAGGCCGAGACCACGCGGGGGTAGGAAGTTTTTACGGCCCGTTTGATGCGCAACAGATTTTCAGCAAATTTCCCAACTTGGGAATTGAGCCGATCTTTTTTAATAACGCCTTTTATTGCAAGGTCTGTCTGGGAATGGTGTCGGAAAAGATTTGCCCGCATAACGCGACCCATCATATTGCTTTATCAGGAACCCGCGTCCGTGAGATGCTTCGCTCAGGTGAGTGCCCGCCACCCGAATTCACCCGGCCAGAAGTCGCCGCAATTCTGGTTGCCGCAATGAGAGTCTGATTTTGATGTTGTAGAACCAAACCTGATTTTTATTGCTTCTGAACATGTTTCTATTATCACCGAAAAGCAGATCATTGGAGATATTTGGGTAACGGTAATGGGCCGTTCCTAACTCTTTGTGGCCTTATCTTTGAACTGCTTTTTGTCAAGCTGGATCCAGATAATGCCAATGAGCGAGATGATGGAAACAATGATAAAGGTTACTACGAGGGAGGTCATTTTCCTATCTCCTTTCCATCCAAGAGAAACCCTACCGTAAAACGGATGTTCCCCCTCATTGGCGAGGGGCTTTATTGTATAACGTGTTGATTTTTTGATATTTTTCGTCTTGTTTGGAGTTTTTTCTTAGTGGTTACAA
>JACPZM010000106.1 GCA_016195485.1 Candidatus Troglogloeales bacterium
CATCTCAAAAAAATCAGGGCACTCTGCGCGCGCTATAACGTCTTGATGATTGCGGATGAAGTGGCGGTCGGCTTTGGGCGGACGGGGGAGATGTTTGCCTGTGAGCGCGAAGGGGTTTCTCCCGATATCATGGCGCTGGCGAAGGGAATCACGGGCGGATATTTGCCGCTGGCCGCAACGCTGACCACGCAAAAAATCTATGACGCATTTTTAGGCGACTATGCTGAATTTAAAACCTTCTTCCATGGACATAGCTATACCGGAAATCCATTGGGATGCGCTGCGGCAATCGCGAATTTAGAGATCTTTGAAAAGGAAGCGGTCATCAAAAAGTTAAAACAAAAAATCACGTTTTTTAAAAAACAGCTTGCCGCTTGGAAACGCTGGAAACACGTTGGAGAGATTCGCCAGGAGGGAATGATGATTGGGATTGAATTGGTGGCCGATAAACAAAACAAAAAACCCTATCCCATGACCCTTCGTATAGGGAAACAAATTTGCGACGAGGCTAAAAAAAATGGCGTCCTGCTTCGGCCCCTTGGAAACATTATCGTCTTGATGCCTCCGCTGTCGATTTCGCCCCGTGAGATAAAAAAACTGATCGCTGTGACGGGAGCTGCCATTCAAAAAATCACCCGTGTGGCATAGCGCCTTATAGGCCATTACTCTTCAGAAAGAGAACCCCAAGAGGAGGCAGCGTCAGGCAGAGGGAGTGGGGTTGTCCATGCGATGGAATAGACACGGCTGTAACGCTGCCCATATTTCCACAGCCGCCTCCTTCATAAAATCTGGCATCGCTGTTGAGCGCCTCTTTCCAAATCCCATCCTGCGGAACGCCCACGCGATAGTTATAACGAGGCACAGGGGTAAAATTTGCGACGACCAGAATAACAGGATCGGTCGGCATCCCTTTGCGAATAAAACTCAACACCGATTGCTCCCAGTCTGAATGGGTGATCCATTCAAAGCCATCAGAGCTGAAATCCAACCTATGAAGAGCCGGTTCCAGCTGATAGAGACGGTTTAAATCGGTTACCCATTGTTTTATACCCTGATGAAAAGGGTATTGTAAAAGATGCCATTGCAGACCTTCATCATGGCGCCACTCCGATACCTGCCCAAACTCCCCACCCATAAAGAGCAGTTTCTTGCCGGGATGGCCAAACATATAACCGTAGAGGAGTCTTAAATGGGCAAATTGCTGCCATACGTCTCCATGCATCTTGCCGATCAGAGAACCCTTTCCATACACGACCTCGTCATGTGAGAGGGGAAGCACAAAATTCTCTGAGAAGGCATAGATTATGCTGAAGGCCAACTGATTGTGGTGAAACTTCCGATAGACCGGATCCTGGGCAAAGTAGGCAAGGGTATCGTGCATCCATCCCATCATCCATTTCATGCCGAATCCCAGCCCCCCGAGATAAGTCGGCCGAGAGACCATCGGCCAGACGGTTGACTCTTCGGCAATAGTCTGTACATCGGGGAATTTCTCATAGACCGTTACATTTAAACGCTTCAGAAAAACCATCGCCTCTATATTCTCCCGTCCCCCGTACTCATTGGGAATCCACTCTCCCTTCGATCTGCCATAGTCAAGATAGAGCATGGAAGCCACCGCATCCAGCCGCAAACTATCGATATGATATCGCTCCAGCCAGAAGAGGGCGCTGCTCATTAGAAAGGCCCTCACCTCGTTGCGCCCGTAATTAAAGATACAACTCTTCCAGTCAGGATGAAATCCCTTTCTACTATCCGCATGTTCAAAGAGATATGTCCCGTCAAAAAAGGCAAGTCCATGCTCATCGGATGGAAAATGAGATGGAACCCAGTCTAAAATTACCCCCACCCCCTGCTGATGCAGGGCATCAATCAGGGCCATAAAATCCTCCGGGGTCCCATACCGACTCGTGGGGGCAAAGTATCCCACTGTTTGATATCCCCATGAGCCATAGAACGGATGCTCCATAATCGGCAACAGTTCGACATGGGTAAAACCTACCTCTCGGACATAGGCAGGCAGGATATCCGCCAATTCCCGATAGGTCAATGGGCGGGAGTTTTCTTCAGGAACCCGTCTCCATGAGCCCAGATGAACCTCATAAATAGAGTATGGCGAATGAAGCCGACTCCTCCGATGACGATTCGCCATCCAGTCGTCGTCGCCCCATTCATACTTTATGTCCCATACGACCGATCCGGTCTTGGGCGGGGTCTCCCACAAGATGGCGAACGGGTCCCCCTTGTCAACCGCGTAATGATTGTGTTGGGAAACAATGTGATATTTATAGCGTGTGCCGGGGCAACTGTTCGGCACGAATCCCTCCCAGATGCCGGATCCATCCCGACGTAGATCAAGGGGATCGGATGCCTCATTCCATCCATTGAAGTCCCCAATCACCGAGACACGCCTCGCATTGGGCGCCCATACGGCAAAATAGGTTCCTTCCTGTTTGTCAACGGTCATATAGTGAGATCCAAACTTTTCGTACAGGAGGGAATGATTCCCCTCCCGAAAGAGATAGATATCGTATTCTGTAAAAAGGCTGACAGCGGCCTTCTGGGAAACCTTTTTGTTCTGTTTTTGTTCTTTTGTCATTGGCATAACCCTATCAGTTGCTGATACCTGGGGCGCGCCATGATTGCATATCAAGAATGGAAACGATTCCCGTAAGTGGCAACATCACCCATTCTGGCCGGTTGTTGAGTTCGTATTCTAACTCATAAATCGCCTTATTAAGAAGAAAGGCGTGCAGCAGGATTTCCAACTCCTTTGGATGAGCGGGAAGAATCGGTTTATCACCGACAGTGTCTAAATATGACCGCAAGAACACCCCCCCTACATACCGGTTCCATAAATCTGCCCACGGCGCCAACACGATAGGATCGGCCGGCCGGATCGGCACCGGATGAAAGAGCTTGTGATATGCCGCATAATGGAACGATCTCAACATGCCGGCAACATCCCGAAGCGCAGAACGTTTCAATCGCCTTTCCCCAAGCGAACGGGACGGCTCCCCTTCAAAATCAATTATGACGAAATCGTTCCCGGTCAATAAAACCTGGCCAAGATGGTAGTCTCCATGAATCCGGATTTTCAGGCACGAAATCTTCGTATGGATCAGCGTCTTGTATTGGTCCTGTATTTCGTCTTCCCGTTCCAACAATCCTTTTGCATCCTCCAAAATGGGGTTGGGAAGCTTTTTGATATTTTTCTTAAGAAGCCGAAACACCTTTTGCGCAAAATTCTGAAACGACTGATATAAGGAGCGTTGATAAAGGGCTGTGAACGGTTCAGGCGCAAAGCCTGATTCCTCTTCATCGGAGGAGAGGGAAAGATGCAGTTCAGCAGTCCGTCTTCCAAGGATGGCTACCTTCCCAAGATAAATCTCGCCGATCAACTCTTGAACGATCAAGGGGATTTCCTGATAGGCCAAGGCCAATTGCGAATGGACGTTTTCAGGAAGGACGGAAAGATCGCAGGAGTTGGTTAAGACCCGTTCCATGTAACGTTCGATCTGCTTCTGCGTATAGCGCCATGCATCCCCTTGATTCGGGACGAAACCCTGAAGCAAGCCGATTGTTATCGGCTCGGAGCCGTGGGTTTTGTACGCAATCTGTCCGGCAAACGGCGGGATATTCGGATAAGATCGCCCCGTTAGAAATCGTCCAATCTCCAGATCAGGATTGATCCCCTCTTCGAGACGCCGATAGAGCTTGAGAATCAGTCCGTTCGGATAAAGCAGCGAGGTGTTGCTCTGTTCCCCTTTAAGAACATGGGAGGCCGTTTGATCTTCTTCCATTGCGACCTTGCGGAAGGCCTTCCCGGGAGATCCCAACAGTTTGCCGCGAAGCCCCTGCACTCGTTGTCGTTGGACGATCATGAAAAGCAGGTTGCGACGAAACGACTCCTCATAAACTGCATCATAAATAATCCCCGCCGTCTCCTTGATTTTGAGCGTAGCAATAATCCCCGTAGGATGCGCCTCTCTCACTTGTCTTTCCGCATCGCCTGATGCGAAGGCAAGGGGAAGCAGATAGGTCTCGAAAAGCCCCTCGGTATACTGTACCTTACATTGCAGGAGCCATGCGAACGCCCCGCCAGCGCCGACAGGAATTTGCTCTATCATGTTTACACCGGAAATCCTACGCCCCTTTCCGGCAAACCAACGACAGACGGAAAGATAAGAGGGCAGTATCTCCTGCTCGAATTTATTGCGTATCATGCCTTGAAGAAGGGACTCCCATCCTTGCACGGTTCCCAGTTCAGGGATATCCCTTTGAGAACTGTCCAAGACAGGTTTCGATGCCGGCTTCTTTAAGTAAAAAAGATAAGACCCATACGCGCCCAATGTCAGTAAGTAGGGCGTCTCTTTGATGATGGGAAACATGTTATGGCTGAATACCTCTTCGGGGATTAACCCGGGATAACGCGCAAGATCAAGTTCTGCGCTTTGCGAATACGATGAGAGATTAGCCACAATTAAGACCTGCTCCTCCTCATAAGACCGCACAAAGGCCAGCACCTTCGGATTATCAGGAGATAGAAAATGGAGTCCTCCGCGCCCCAGGGCCTTAAGCTGCTTTCGAATCACGATCATTCGTTTCATCAACCACAGCAAGGAAGCTTGGTTTTTTTCCTGGTTCTCCACATTCAGCGCTTTGTAGTGGCAAACCGGATCAATAATGACCGGGAGATAAAGCTGCTGTCGATTGGCCATGGAAAAACCAGCGTTCTTATCGGCGCTCCATTGCATTGGGGTTCTCACACCGTTTCGATCGTCCATGGAATAATTGTCTCCCATCCCAATCTCATCTCCGTAATAGATCACAGGGGTTCCCGGAAGCGAGAGTAAAAGCAGATTCACGAGCTCAATCTTTCTGCGGTCATTGTCAAGCAGGGGCGCCAGGCGCCTTCGGATGCCAAGGTTGATTCGCGCCTTGGGGTCTTTTGCATAAACCCGGTACATATAGTCGCGCTCTTCATCGGTCACCATTTCGAGCGTCAACTCATCGTGATTTCGCAAGAATATGGCCCACTGACACCCATCCGGAATAGGAGGGGTCTGACCGAGGATATCGATTATCGGAAATCGATCTTCCATCTTAACGGCCATAAATATTCGAGGCATCAGTGGAAAATGAAAGGCCATATGGCACTCATCCCCCTTGCCAAAATAGGCCGCGGCATCTTCCGGCCACTGATTGGCTTCCGCCAACAGCATTCGGTCTTGATAGGTCTCGTCAATTCTTGCGCGCAATCTTTTTAGAAATTGATGCGACTCCGGCAAGTTTTCACAGTGGGTCCCATCGCGCTCGAACAGATAGGGAACCGCGTCGAGCCGTAAGCCATCGACCCCCATCTTCAGCCAATAATCCATCACATGGATCACGGCTTCCTGAACATGGGGATTATCAAAATTAAGATCAGGTTGATGGTGATAAAAGCGATGCCAGTAATACCTTTTGGCGATGGGATCAAGCGTCCAGTTGGAGACCTCAAAATCCTTAAAAATAATTCGGGTCTCGCCGTATTTTTCGGGCGTATCACTCCACACGTAAAAATCTCGTTCAATCGAACCGGGCCTGGCCCGTCGGGCGCGTTGAAACCAGGGGTGTTGGTCGGAGGTGTGGTTAATCACAAGTTCTGTGATGACACGAATCCCTCTTTTGTGGGCCTCCATGAGAAAAGACTGGAACTCCTTTAAGGTTCCGTAGTTAGGGTGGATATCTAAATAATCTGAAATGTCGTATCCATCATCTTTCAATGGGGAAGGATAGAAGGGAAGCAGCCAGATCGCATTGATTCCAAGGTCCTCCAGATAATCCAGTTTAGAGGTCAGGCCCCGAAAATCCCCGATCCCATCCCCGTTGGAATCATGGAAGGCCTTGACATGTATCTGGTAAATAACTGCGTCTTTGTACCAGAGCGGGTGCTCTCTCGGCGAACGCTCTCTTGGGTTCATTTTGAATATCCTTGCAGGAATAAGGTCAGAGTCGATGCAGAAATTATTTTAAGAAAAGGCAGGAGACTCCTACTGCTCTTTTTGTTTTAACACGACAAAAAAGGATCTGTTCTCGCGGCTAACCCTCAATAGAAGCGTTTCTGTTTTCTCAGCCTTCTTCGTAATCTTCTCAAAGGACTCCACGTTTGACACAGTTTCTCCCTCCATCTCTTTGATGATATCCCCTTCTTTTAATCCTTCGGCGAAGGCCGGAGAGTCTGACTCGACGCCCGAAACGACAACGCCCGAAGGAATCGTGCCTCCTTTGTTCTCTTGGAGTTTGAACTTTTCGATATTTTCAGGAGTCAAATCTAAAACTGTAAGGCCAAAAAATGGTCTCGGAGCCTCTTGTTTTGAAATCGAGGCCTGCGTGGCGTCGCTCTTTTTTTCTCCTAATGCCATGGTGAGTTGCTGTTTCTTCCCATTTCTAATCAGCTCGATTTTAATCTTCTGCCCCGGGGAAAACCCTGCAATAACACGCGCCAATCTATTGGTTGTATCTACCGGCTCGTCATCCACTTTCAAAATAATATCTCCCGGCAAAATTCCTCCCATGAAGGCTGGATCTCCCTCAAAAACTTCATTGACCAACACCCCGGAAAGCGGTGCAGCCCCGTCTGATTCTTTGGCGCCAAACTTTGTAGCCAACTCCGACGTCAGCGGCTGAATACCAACTCCCAGCCATCCCCGCGTAACCTTTCCGCCGTTCATCAGTTGGGATATAACGGCCTGAACCATGTTCGATGGAATGGCAAATCCTATTCCTTGCGCGATATTGATAATTGCCGTGTTAATACCGATGACTTCGCCTTGAACATTAAAAAGAGGGCCCCCTGAATTGCCCGGGTTGATGGAGGCGTCGGTTTGAATAAAATCTTCATAGCGGGAGAGATTGATATTTTCTCTTCCCAACCCGCTCACAATGCCAACGGTTACGGTGCGATCTAACCCGAAGGGGTTCCCCACGGCCATGACCCATTGGCCCACCTTCACCTTTTTAGAGTCGGCCAACGGCACAAACGGAAAATCCTTTTCGGAATCAATTTTAACGAGCGCAAGATCAGTATCCGGGTCTTTTCCAATAACTTTTCCCGTAAATTTTGATTTATCCGAAAGCCGCACCTCCATCTCTTCGGCGTCCCCTACGACATGGTTGTTTGTTACGATGAATCCTTTTTTATCGATAATAACGCCAGAACCGGAACCGGGAGGCGGTTTTGCGCCTCCTTCTTCGCTTTTTTCGCTCGGATGCCGAGAAGAATGAGAAAAGCTATCTTCGCTGACGGGAGAGATATTCACAACCGTAGGAATGACCTGTTCTGCGAGTTTAATAATCCCCCTTTGAGAATCTTCTATGATATTCAGATCCTTATCCAGCGCAGGCCGCGCATCGGCGAATCCTCCGCTAAAACAAATCCCGCAGGCGAGGCCCGTTCCAAAAAGCGCAACGGCTAAAAAACCAATATTTTGCTGTTTCATTCTTCTCCTACCCATTATTATAGGAGCGGGGTAACCCCGCCTCTATTTTTTGTTAATCTGAACCATGAGATTTTGATGCTGTGTGTGATCTTCAAAGTAGCCCACCCCCATTCGTTCCATCTTACAACAAAAATAGGACGATCGCAACCAGCAATTCCAACACCAGCCATTCCTTATCCGCTTTGGGAAGGCGTTTAATAACCGTTTCGCGTTTGAGGGCACAAGACCTGCCTGGTTGGGTTTCTGTATAAGAGAGTAGAACAGGCCGTCGGCCTTTCGTATACTTGGCCCCGCGACCTCTCTTGCCGTTGTGCTCTGCCACGCGACGCGCTACGTCACGCGTGATACCTGTATACAATGTCCCGTCCGAGCAGCGGACGATATAGACCTGCCAGACTTTTCTTTTATCGTTTGATTTGGACGGCACAAGCGAATTGGAAGAAGTATTGTTCCAGACAGGCAAAGGAGGTGTTATAGGAATTATCCCCGTAGAATAGATCGCAGACCGATTCCCGTGTACGGAGAATTTCTTTGAGACGATAACGCCATCGCGGGTCGGCAACGGTCAAATCAAAAAGCTCCAGCACGCGATCCAGCGCCGTGTTGCGACGAGAAATATCCCCTTTTTGATGCCATGAAATAGCCCGGTGAACCTCACTGCCAATATGGGCGAGCTGCTCAATGAGCAATAGCGTGAACCACCGACCCGACGCAAGCTCTTTGTGAAAAAAATGGGTTGTCATTGAATAAGACCTTTGACAATTTCTATCACCTTTTCCCGTATGGTTTTATCCGTAACCCCTCGTGAACGATTCCCCAGTCGAGGCCGTATGTTCATAACCGAATCAAATTCAATCGATTCAGGAAAAGGCTTGTCTGGATAGATATTAATGCCCCAGAGGTCATCCTGGAGCGAGCCTCTTTCAATCAAAAAGGCTTCTTCATCGGCATGAAGTTCTCCTCCTAATGCCATGATTCTTAAACGGATATCAACGACCCCCTTGACTAGATCTAAAAACCCCTCGTGTGCGAGTTCAGAAAGTTTTTCCTGCGATATTTTTCGGGCTACCAACAACATCGCCACCATCCATTATGCGGCTGCAAGCGCGGCGGTGATCTTCAGGAGCGTTTGTTTGGCGTCACCGAAGATCATCATTGTATTCGACCCAATGAATAACGCATTATCAATCCCGGCAAACCCCGGATTCATGCTCCGCTTTAATACCATCACCAATTTAGAACTTCCTACATCCAGAATCGGCATTCCGTAAATAGGACTTGCGGTATCGGTCTTTGCGGCGGGGTTCACCACATCGTTTGCGCCAATCACCAAAGAAATATCGGTGTGGGGAAACTCCGGATTGATGTCGTCTATATCAATCAGCTTGTCATAAGGGATATCGGCTTCGGCCAGAAGGACATTCATATGCCCCGGCATTCTGCCTGCTACCGGATGAATCGCATATTTAACCGTTGCCCCGTTTTTCTCCAAGATGGACGCCATCTCCCGCACGGTGTGTTGTGCCTGCGCGACAGCCATACCATAGCCAGGCACCACAATAACCGACTTGGCCGCTTTAAAAATTTTTGCCGCCTCTTCTGGAGTTCCGCTTCGAACAGTCGCCTTTTCTGCGGTCGCGGCCTCCCTCGGAGCGGCCGCGACCGATCCAAATGCTCCAAAGAGCACGTTGGAAAAAGACCGGTTCATTGCCTTACACATTAACAGCGCCAAGATAAACCCGGATCCGCCGTCTAACGCCCCGCATATAATTAAAACCATATTGTTGAGAGCAAATCCAGAGGCAGACGCGGCCAGACCTGCATACGAATTAAGCAGGCAGATCACAACCGGCATGTCAGCCCCGCCAATCGGCAGCACTACCAGCACCCCGAGAACACAACTTAAAGCCAGTAAGAGATTGAAGGCGCTGTAAGATGTCGGCAAAACAATGAGAGAGAAAATCAATAGTATCGCAGCCACAATCGATCCAACGGTAATGATATTTTGCTTTGGGAAGGTCATGGGCCGTCCGGGAAGCAACTCCTGAAGTTTTCCAAATGCCATCAGACTCCCTGTAAAGGTTACTGCCCCCAAAAAAACCTCAAATCCGATTGTGCCAATCTGGACTTTCCCCATCACCCCCGCGTGGCGGTAATATTCCACCACCCCAACGAGCGCGATGGCGAGTCCGCCAAAGGAGTGAGAAAGGGCAATCCGTTCCGGCATCTTCGTCATTGGGATTTTAAGACCCATCGGAATCCCAATGACCGTTCCAATCACAAGACCCGCAATAATCCACTTGTAATCGACGATCTCGTGATGAAGCAGTGTCCCGAAAACGGCAATGAGCATCCCCAATGCCGCAAGGGATGTCCCTCGGCGCGCTGTATTCGGATGGGTTAAATCCTTCAGCCCAAACAGGAAAAGCGTGGATGCAATAAAATAAGAAATCGTAATAATCATGCTCAGTGAGTCTCCTTATTTTCGGAACATCTTGAGCATACGATCGGTGATCAGAAATCCCCCTACAACATTGATCGTCGCACATGTGACTGCGATGGTTCCTAAAATTGTGGCCATGACGCTATAGTTTGCGCCGGCGGCAACTAAAGAGGCGACCAGAGAAATTCCAGAAATGGAATTAGTAAAAGACATCAACGGCGTGTGCAAAAGCGGTGGAACCCTTTGGATGAGCTGATATCCCAAAAAAGCAGCCAGCATAAAAATATAGAGACCTGTAATAGACGACGACATTTACCTTCCTCTTTTCAGTACAGCGGCCTTAACCGCTTCATTCACAATCTCTTTTTCTCGCGTCACAAGAGTTGCCTTTATAATCTCGTCAGCCCGGTCGATTTTCAACGCTTTGTTTTGATAAATCAGGGAGAGAAAGTTCCATAAATTTCTTGCGTACATCTGGCTTGCAATCACCGGAACAGTTGCCGGCAGGTTTGTGGCGCCAATGATGGTAATCCCATGTTCCACAACGGTTTCCCCCATGCGGGAGAACCCGCAATTGCCTCCCTGTTCCACCGCCATATCAACGATCACCGAGCCTTTTTTCATTTCAGAGACGATCTCTCGCGGGATTAAAAGAGGCGCTTCCTTTCCGGGGATTAAGGCCGTAGTAATAATAATATCGGCTTGCCTGGCATGTTGTGCAATCAGTACCATCTCTTTTTTGTGGGCGTCCGCAGAAAGCTCTTTTGCGTATCCCCCTTTGTCTTCGGTTTCTCCATTCAGATCAAGCTCTACAAATGTCGCCCCCAAGCTCTGCACCTGTTCTTTTACTGCGGGGCGCGTGTCAAATACCTCTACAGTAGCGCCCATCCGTTTTGCGGTCGCAATCGCCTGTAACCCCGCGACCCCCGCCCCTAGAACGAGCACCTTCGCGGGAGGATAGGTGCCAGCGCTGGTCGTCATCATCGGGATCAGCCGAGAATGTGCCGACGCTGCCAATAAGACCGCCTTATAACCGGCGATGCTGGACATCGAGCTGAGAATATCCATGCGCTGGGCACGAGTAATACGGGGCATGAGATCAACCGCGAACGAGGTGATTCCCCTTGCGGATAGCTTTTGGATTAAATCTGTATAGGTCAACGGAGCAAGCAGAGAGATTAAAATGGCGTGTGGCTTCATCATCTCCACTTCATGAACCCCTCCGCTCATTAAGGGCCTTTGCACCTTCAGAACAATATCCGCATTGAGATACAGCGCGGCAGGGTCTTTTACGATTTTGGCCCCTGCCTTCTCATACTCGCTATCGGAAAAATGGGCATGATTCCCCGCGCCTGATTCTACCTCTACGCTCATCCCTCCCTGCACCATCTTATCCACTGTTTCGGGAATGGCCGCAACACGCCTTTCGCTGTCTTCTATCTCTCTTGGAATCGCAACATTCATATTGTTATTGTCCTCATTATTAAAGCAGGGCGCAGCAAGCAGCGCCCCTACGGATCATTTTTTTTACAGCCCCAACGAGGACTGTCATACCGCTCTTGCGGCCGGCGCCTCCTCTCCCCATTTTAATTTCTCCCGAAGAACCTGATAATAATTCCGGTAGGGAGACCGAATGAGTTTTAAACGGCTGGAAGATGCCTTGATGCAGACCTGATCGTCAGGTTCAAGAGGGAAAACCCCCTGCCCATCAAACGTGGCAACTGGACTTGCCTCATTGTTTTTTAATAGAACCCGCACCTCGACATTGGATGGAATCACAATTGGCCTATTTGTAAGCGTGTGCGGAGAGATTGGGGTTAAGACAATGGCATCAACAGATGGATGCACAATCGGCCCTCCCGCAGAAAGTGTATAGCCCGTTGACCCCGTTGAGGTCGCGATAACAAGACCGTCTCCCCGGAGACTTGTCACGAATTGGCCATTCACACTGACTTCCATTTTAATCAACCTTGCAAAAGGGCCTTTGTTCACAACGATGTCATTGAGTACCGTTGGTTTTTTGATCACCTTCCGGCCCCGTTCTATGACGCACTCCAGCATCATGCGCGGATCTTCCAAGTACTCTTTTTTAAAGACATGCTCAAGGCTTGAATAAATCTCGCTGAGGGTTACCTCTGTTAAAAACCCCAAACTGCCCATGTTGACGGCTAGAATCGGTATTTCGTTTCC
Organism: Candidatus Troglogloeales bacterium; assembly: GCA_016195485.1. Lineage (GTDB taxonomy): Bacteria > Nitrospirota > Nitrospiria > SBBL01 > SBBA01 > JACPZM01. Next base: position 12,118 of record JACPZM010000106.1, read on the forward strand.
AGCCATCCATCGTGCCACGGAAAGGAGCGTCCCATCTCCGCCCAAAACGATAACCATGTCAATGCGAGGAAGCGTCTTGTTTTTGATCGGATCAATGACAAAAATTTTTTTCTTACGGTCGGAAAGCCAAGAGGAAAGTTTTTTAAATGTTTCTTCCCCATGAGAGTGATCTGGTTTTAAAACAATTCCAATCTTGTTCATAGAGACAATAGGCAGTCTATTGGACTAGGCAATGATCTTGTCAATTTTGTCTTTCAGGTTCTTCTTGGAGGCGGCTCCTACGATTTTGTCTACCGGCTTTCCATCTTTAAAGAAGAGGAGTGTTGGGATTCCCATGATTTGATATTGGCTGGCGATATCGGGGTTTTCATCCGTATTGAGTTTACAGACCTTCAGCTTCCCCTGGTACTCGACGGCAAGTTCATCAATGACAGGCGCAATCGCCTGACAAGGTCCGCACCAAACAGCCCAGAAATCGACCATTACTGAACCCGGCGCTTTAAGCACTTCCTGATCCCAAGTCGTAGTCGCCACAACAACAGCATTTCCCATTTTTGCTCCTCCTTATAGACCTATTACACAGCCCAGAACAACACCCGAGGAATCGTAACCTAAGCCTCCCTTTGAAGTCAAACTCGCGCATTGCCCCAAATTCAATCGCGGAATTTGGGGGACAATGAGTCATGTTGCATTTTAAATCCGAACTATGAAACAATGCGCCTGTGAAAAATTACGCCAGAGGGGGGAACGTTCCCTACAGATGGGAAGACCCCCTCTTTAAAGGGGTGACATTTCTTTTCGCACTTTTTATTCTGCTTCTTACTCTTTTTATCGCCTTCTCTCTTCTGGTTCACGCCACTCCGGCTATCAAAAAGTTTGGATTTGAATTTCTTTGGGGAACCACTTGGGACCCCGTGTCCGAACAGTTTAGCGCCCTGCCTTTTCTCTACGGCACCCTGATAACCGCGGTCATTGCCCTTTTGACCGCGGTCCCAATCGGACTTTTTGTCTCTATTTTTCTTTCTGAGTTTTCTCCCCGCTGGCTATCTGACCCGATTTCTTACCTGATCGACCTGTTGGCGGCAATCCCCAGTGTGATTTATGGGATTATCGGCCTGTTCGTTTTGGTTCCCCTCATGCGTGGGAACATAGAACCGGCTTTATCAAATTCCATCGGTTTTCTCCCTGTTTTTCAGGGTCCTTTTTATGGCGTGGGAATTCTAACCGCCGGCCTCCTTTTAAGTATGATGATACTTCCCTTTATCATATCGATCTCGCGCGAAGTCATGTTATCGGTTCCACAAACGCAACGGGAGGCGATTCTCTCTTTAGGGGCAACCCAATGGGAAATGGTGTACAAAGTAGTGATGCCCCTTTCGCGTTCTGGCATTATCGGATCGATTTTTCTGGCATTAGCCCGCGCGCTGGGGGAGACGATGGCTGTCACGATGGTAATTGGAAATAATCCGGATATTCCTCTTTCTTTCTTTGAGCCAGGGCATACGATGGCGGCAGTGATTGCCAATGAGTTTACCGAGGCCGCTTCCGAACTTTATCTTTCGGCGTTGATTGAGATCGGATTGATCCTTTTTCTCGTTTCGTTTGTTGTGAATGGCATAGCTCGGATTTTAATCCCTGGCGGCGTTCGGGCCGCGTGATACAAAGATTTCTCCCTTCGGTCGAAATGACATGGGGGGTGTCATTTCGAAGAATATCAATGACGAGCAATCTTATGCCATATTGGGATGTATTATTAAAGTGAATAATAATTATTTAATGCGTAAGATACTTAATATAAGTATTTTTTCTATATCTACAATTTGTACAATATTTACTTTAAGTCTCCTTTTTTTTGTCTTTTCATATATCCTGTATCAGGGGATTACTGCGTTGAGTTGGGATTTCTTTACCAAGCTTCCAGCGCCGATTGGGGAGGGTGGGGGAGGGATGGCGCACGCGATTATCGGGACGATGAAGCTGCTTTTTGTAGCGGTCTTAATCGGGTTTCCTGTTGGTCTTATGGGCGGCATCTATCTATCTGAGTTTGGAGGGCGACTGTTCCCTGCGGGACGAGGGCGATTTGTGTATAGTGTTCGTTACGCGGCAGATCTGCTAAATGGAATTCCGTCGATTGTGATCGGGATATTTGTTTATATCGTGGTGGTGCTTCCAATGAAACATTTTTCCACGTTGGCTGGCGGGATTGCCTTGGGGATTATTGTCATTCCGATTGTGCTAAAAGGAACCGAGGAGTTTCTACGCCTGGTTCCTTCTACGCTTCGCGAAGCGGGGTTGGCATTGGGGATGGCGAAGTGGAAGGTGATTTTAACGATTGTCGTTCCGACGGCATTTCCTGGGGTGGCGACCAGTATGATGCTGGGGATTGCACGCGTCTCCGGGGAGACCGCGCCGCTTCTTTTTACCGCTTTTGGAAATCGTTATTTTAGTTCGGGATGGCTCTCGCCGACCGCGTCACTTCCAGCAATGATCTACACTTACTCGATCTCCCCTTATTCCAATTGGAAGCAGCAGGCATGGGCCGGTGGAACAGTATTGTTGGTTCTTGTATTGCTGACCAACGCTCTCTCCAGAATGCTTCTCCGCCGCAAAAAATTGAGGACGCAATGAAATCTGTTTTAGAGGTTAAGAATCTTTCTGCGTCTTTTGGTCCCCACCCGCAGGCGGCGTCCCACCCTGTTCTGAAAGGGATTTCTCTCTCGGTAACCGCGGAACAAATCACGGCAATTATCGGGCCATCGGGTTGTGGTAAATCCACCTTCTTGCGCTGTATCAATCGGATGCACGAGGTTGTACATGGGGCGACGGTTGACGGGGATGTCCTTTTAAATGGGAAGTCGGTTTATGGAAAGGGTGTAGATCCTGTTTTAATTCGCCGACGTGTTGGAATGGTTTTTCAAAAGCCGACTCCGTTTCCAACCATGTCGATCTACCATAATGTTGCGGTTGGCCTTCGTCTAAACGGTTTAAAAAAGAAAGCGGTTTTGGATGAGCAAGTGGAGGTGTCTCTTCGGAAGGTTGTCTTGTGGGATGAGGTCAAAGACAGACTTAGCCAGCCTGGAACGAGCCTTTCGGGGGGTCAGCAGCAGCGGCTTTGCGTTGCGCGCGCGCTTGCGGTGAATCCGGAGGTGCTGCTTTTGGATGAGCCGACTTCCGCGCTGGATCCGATGTCGTCGGGCAAGATTGAAGAGCTACTGCGTGAGCTTAAAAAAAGCTATACCATTGTGATCGTCACGCATAATATGCAGCAAGCGGCGCGGCTTTCCGATATGACCGGTTTTTTTCTCATGGGGGAACTCATTGAGTTTGATGCCACGTCAAAAATATTTACGACACCAACAGATGCAAGAACCGAGGATTACATTACAGGGAGGTTTGGATAGATGTCGATAGGTCATTTCTTTGAAAAAGAGTTAACGGGGCTAAAAGAAAAAATATTAAAGATGGGAAGTTTGGTCGAGGATCAGATTGCCGCCTCTATCAAAACTTATCTGACGCGGGATGCCGCGTTGGCGCGTCAGACGATTCAAAACGATCATCAAGTCAACGCAATGGATGTCGAAATTGATGAAGAGTGTATACGACTTTTGGCCCTTTATCAGCCTGCCGCGCGCGACCTTCGTTTTATTACCACGGCGATGAAAATCGCAACCGATTTGGAGCGGATGTCTGACCTTTCAGAGGATATTTGTGAAAGGGCCATCGAGCTTTTGGAAGAGGAACCTCTGCACCGGCATTCCGATGATATCATCGCGATGGCCGATGCGTCCCAGAAAATGGTGGTGGAGGCTTTGGACGCCTTTGTGCGGAAAGATGTCGCGCTGGCCCGGAAGGTTTGCGCCGATGATCGATTTGTGGATGAACTTACGCATAAAGTTTTCAAAGGGTTGTTATCGGATATGATTGAGGAACCCGCGATTGTCGCCCGTGCCATTCGTGTCAGTTTTATCGGCAAATATATTGAACGGATTGCCGACCACGCAACCAACATCGCGGAAGTCGTCGTCTATCTCGTAGAAGGAAAGATTATCCGCCATACGGTTGTGGAATAGGGGAGAGTGGCAGAAAAAACTTTCGGAAATAAAACCAGAACTATTTTCCTTACACTGAACGCAACCCTTCTTTTTCTCTTGACGATCGGAATCGGTTTTGCCGCAGGTGACTCTCCCCCAGACGCCACCCGCAACCTTCTTACGATTGAAGCGGGCAGTATTGATTTATCAGCCCAAGATCGCCGTTTTAGGGAAAACCATTTTGGGGGGTTCTGGCCTGATGGCGGCTATTTTCAAGCCTCTCTGCAGAGTTTAATTCCGTTGGGAGAAAAAGGAACCCTTACTTTAGAACCGGTCTTTAACAGTGATGACAATGAGATTTTTTTAAGGCGTGGGTTTGGCCATCTTGTGCTATCCAATACGTTTCTTGAAGTAGGCCGCAACTCCCTCTGGTTTGGGCCGGGCCGTCACGGGGCGTTGATCATGAGCAATAACGGATTTCCTTTTGATATGGTTCGACTTGGCTCTGAAACTCCTTTTCTCCTCCCCGGTTTTCTGGCCCGGATCGGCTTACTAGAAGCGGAGTTGTTTTTAACGCAATTGGAGGAGAACCGCAAATTTCCCCGACCCAACCTGATAGGTCTTCGGTTCCAAGCGCATCCCTCCGATAGATTCACTATCGGTCTTTACAGAGTAACACTCTTTGGAGGAGATGGGAGGCCCAGTGTAACCGCTTCAGATTTTCTAAAAATCCTTTTTGGAAAGCCGAACCAACCTGGAGAATTGGAAGTCAATGAGTTGGCGGGTGTGGATTTATCCTTTCTAACCCCACTGGAAAAGATTCTCCCCGGCCACCAATTAGAGCTTTATCTGGAATATGCCGGTGAAGACGAGGCCGGTTATTTGCCCTCCCGAGGGGGGACGCTTTACGGCTTGGAGTGGAAAGATGCCCGTCGTCAATTCATTATAGAGTATGCTAACAATCACGTTTCCGGTCATCCCAATTTCTGGTACAACCATGCTATCTATCCATATACCTATCGAGGCAATATCATTGGCCATCACATGGGAAGCGATGCGGAAGATTTATATATCCGTCTTGTGCCATTCTCATATGAAGAATGGGGATACGGAATCGACATGGATAAAGAAAATACCCTCTCTGACGCTCCATCAGGTTTCGGTTGTCTGCCTAAACCATGCGTTAAAGAACGTTGGATC
>JACPZM010000110.1 GCA_016195485.1 Candidatus Troglogloeales bacterium
CAGTTTTTAGCACAAAACCCCCTCTCAATTTACCCACTCGCTTCCACGATGACCCAAAAATTTAAAAAAGATGAAAGGTTTGAAACGATAAGGTGTTTAATGAATTACGGGGGAGATTATGAATCGTGATGAGTTAGAGGAGAAAAAACAGCAGGGTGTCTGGGAGCTTGTGGGAAAATGGCAAGAGGTGAATCCAACGCCTGATTTTAAAAAGAGATTTTGGTCGAGAATCAATGAGCCTGCGCTACTCGTCCGATCGTGGGGTGTGAGGGCATTGAAAGCTTCGCTCTCAGGCCTCCACATCGAATGGTCTTGGCCGGAAATTTTTATTCCGGCGAGCGCCTTTGCTGCGATCCTTGTGGTCGTCGTTTCCTTTCTGATTTGGTCCCCTTATGAAAATCAAAATCAGGTAGTGGACATAATGGCATGGGTTGATTTAGTAGAGAACAAAGAACTTCTAACCGAGATGGAACTCCTTGCCGATCTTGATCTTATTATGGAGATCGACCCATCAGCATTAAAAACTTCATGAAAGGTTTTCTCATCTCCTGTGTTTAAGGAAATAGAAGGGAAAATGGTTTCCCTGATAGACTCTAATTTTAAAAAGTAAAGGAGAAGGAAAATGAAACGACAAAGATATTTTCTGACAGGTGTTTTACTGATTACTGCGGCGCTGTATGGATGTGGCAAGGGCAACGTTAGTGATGTTGCTGATCTTGATTCTGATACGCAACATGCGCTCGCAGCCATTGAAAATCCGTTTGAAACATTGGGGACGACAGATGAAATGACCGCATTTGACAATGATCCTGATATCGTGGGAACGGATGAGAGTTCTACAGCTACATCCCTTGAAAAGCCCGAAGTGGAGGATGTAGATCGATCAGTAACATTGCGCTCTGTAGACGAAGCCGCTACGTCTACGGATTTAGCCTGCGCGAGTTCCACCGACTTAGAAACCTATGGTATAAGGGTTCGTTGGGGGCATTTTGAAAAACCTGGAGATGGCGAGGATTCTTCCACATCGACCGTGATGGACTGGAGCGGCTCGCTGACCGCAAGTTCAGGACAACTCACCTTAATCAGAACCATTTTGTTTGAGAATAACGGGACAAGCGCTAATCGAGATCAGGTGCAAGACCAGACTGATCCAACCGTACTCTCGTTTACCTCTCATACAACACATGGCTATGACGGACTATTGGTGAGATATCAACATTGCCAGCCTAATACAACCGATACGCTTACGTTTGCGGCGCCCAATATTGTTCCAGCCTTTTCAAAAACATGGACACTCGCAGAGCTTATGAAGCTCAATGAGATTGATGAAGATGTTGATGCGAATCACGACTTGTTTCTGATTCAATCTTTAAGACGGGATGATCAATGCGAAAAGAGAAAAGGGACGATCAATGGGGTATTTTTTAAAGTCAACGAACGATTTGGTCAAATCAAAGGGCGGGTTGTTTCATCAGGGGGCGATCCTGTCGGCCATATCAAGGGGTTTTATGCGGTGAAAGCGGATGAGAATGGCGATCATAAGTTTGTCGCTAAGTTTATCGCCCATGATGGAAAGTTCAAAGGGATACTAATCGGAACGGGTAAAGACGGCGCCTTCACAGCCAATATTTTCAATCGGGACAAGGTGTCGGTCGGAACGGTCACAGGCCGATACGTAGAAGGAGATGCAAGTCACAAAGGGGTCTTCGGCGCGATCTATGAGCTCGACGCATGTCCGATACCGGCTACGATTTCACAGTAACAGTTGTAACAGAAGATGGGGGAGGATCAAAAATGGTCCTCTCCCCGCGGTTGGCGTTCCAACCATTTTTTTGGCAGGAGATGCCGGAAATGTTCCTGGCAGTGGTGATGGCCGTCATGACGATGGCTGTTTCTGATAACGCTGTTGATCGGCATGCTGTGGATGAGATCCAATCGTCTCAGAATCTTACGATTTCGCAAGATGAGATGGAGCTTTTAGAGCAAATGGAATTGCTGGAGGTATGGGATATTCTGAAATCACCCGTAATGGATCAGGAAATGGATAGGGTCGTTCCAGCACGCCCAGAGGAGCGGAAGAAATAATGAACAGGGCTTTATTCAAAAAAGGTTTATGGGTGGGGATGATCGCTGTGGCCGTTCTCTTTGTTGGCGCCGCGCGCGCGCAGGAGAATCCTAATCCCGAACAAGCAAAGCATTTTCAGGAACTACAACAACGATGGAGATCACTTTCTCCGGAACGTCAGGCTGCATTAAAAGAACGGTTTAAACAATTTAAGCAGCTTCCCCCCGAAGAGCGCGCACTGTTAATGCAACGGTTTCGGAGGTTTCAACGCCTCTCCTCCGAGGAGCGCGAACGCATAAAAGAGAATTTTAGACGATGGAGATTACTTCCTCCAGAGCGGAAGATGGAGCTTCGGAAGAAATTTGATTCTTTCCAAAAGATGAATCCGGAGCAACGGGAAAGATTCAGGGAACAATCCAGGAAACGAAGGAGATAGTTTTGGTCTAGGACGAACGAGCAGACTTTGTTTTTCTGACGAGATCACTTCCCAGCGCGGATTGAATCCTCACAAAAAACGCTGGATTGGATTCCCGGATATTTTTCAATTTTTCTTGTTCCCATGAGATCAGCCGTACCAAACCGATCGCCTCCACATCTGCAGAGGCATTGCTCTCCTCCAAAAAACTCATCTCTCCGATAAAATTTCCCGGGGCGAGTTGGGCAACAAGAGTTCCGTTTTTTACTACACGCGCAGCGCCGGCAAGCAGTAAATGTAAATGCTGTTGCGGCTTGCCGTCTTGAGCGAGCAATCGATCTGCCACCTGCGTCACCTCGCCCATCTGCCAAAAGTAAAAAAATTCCTTCGGCGACATCGCGGAAAAGAGGTCCTGATGAATCGCCTTCAAATCTGGGGGAAGCGCCATTGGTCTGCGATCTCTCATGATTCTCACAACATGAAAAATATTGATCATCAGAAAAAGCGTGTTCCAGATGGCCATGGACAGATTACGAGAGAGCACGGCGTAGGTAATAAAGGAAAGATGGGCGAGGATAAAGATGCTGCGCAGCCAAAGGAGGTCCCGAACCGTCAGCGCAACGAGTATCAGGATATACCCTAGATTGATGAAGATGGGTGGGCTCATTCTGCGCGCCTTTGTTCTTTTTTCTGATATTCAACCCATTGTTCGTGGGTGCTCCTTTTCAGGGAGCGGAGTAATTTGTAAGTGCGGCCGACCTCCATCCCCACAAATGGAAAATGGCTTTGGGGTGGCCGGCTTACATTGATCCCTACCCCCACAATCATAAAATCAAGCAGGGTAATACCTACGCCTATAAAACCGTCAGACTCCTCAATCGTGGCCTTGTTGCCACCCTTTTCCTCAATGATTTGCCTGCTCATCAACCCCAGAAAAAGATTGCCTCGCCACGCATGAGAGATTTTGGCGAGCCATCCGTGAGGAACCTCTGGATCCAGGTACCAGCCTCGAGAGAGGGAGAGGGCAACGCTAATGTTTGATCCTTGAATCACGTTATTCGGATTGGGAATGAAGATGCCAATCGGTTGAAGCAGGGCAAGATCCGCGTCTAAGAATGAACCATCCTGATGGTAACGAAAATAATATTCCTTGTAATCTTTGGCATCGTCTTTACGGGTAAGCGTTAGGATGAGTGGATCTCCCTCATCGATCTCATAGTGCAATGTTAACCCATAGATATGGATCATCTCTGTATTGCCTTCCTCGATAAAATGCGAAAGATTAAATATCTTGCGATTTTGTTGCGTGTTGAAAAGCCGCTCTGCCAGCCGTTCATCCAATGTGGATGCCTGCTGAAAAAGGTGAACGGGCCGCAAGACGCCTTCATGGAATAGGCCAATCTCCAATTTATATTCATGGAGGGACTGCGGCGATATCTTGATAGCGCCATCTTGCGTGACGATACAAGGGGTATCACGACATTTGGTCGCAGAGAGAAACAGGCGAGGCCCTTCTTTGCCGCCACGATCATAGACAATTTCATCCTCTGGCGTTTGCGCGTGGATGACGGGAGATGAAGCAAAAAATATCTCCATGAAGAATATGGAAAAGATGAGGCCTTTTATCATCACGGATGTAGTATATACGGGACTCCCCATTGTCAAGACAATACTTTACAAAATAAGTTAGTCCCTTTACAATGCCCTTGGCGGGATCATTATTTTCTTCTGGGAGATGCGGCAATGTATATTTATAAAGTGGCGGTGATTGGGGCGGGGGCGATGGGGGCAGGTATCGCGCAAGTGATTACCTACGCAGGGATCCCCGTGATTCTAAAAGATGTAAAAGAAGATGTTGTCGAACGCGGACTCAAAACGGTTCGGAGTATTTATCATGGCCGTGTTGATAAAGGAAAGATGACCGCGACGGAGATGGAGCAAAAGATGGCGCTGGTTACGGGGGCAACCGATTATTCTGGTTTCTCCGATGTGGACCTTGTGATTGAAGCGGTCTTTGAAGATATTGCTGTAAAGCAAAAACTTTTTTGCGAATTGGAATCGGTTTGCTCGGAGAATACTCTTTTGACAAGCAATACGTCGTCCCTGCCAATTTCAGCCATCGCGGCGATGACAAAGCGGCCTGCGAAGGTGATTGGGCTTCACTTTTTTAATCCAGCCCCCGCGATGAAATTAGTTGAGATTATCCCCGGACTTGCGACCTCTCGTGAAACAATTGACGATCTCGTCATGTTTGCGGAGTCAATTCGGAAGATACCGATTCGCGTCACAGAATGCGCGGGCTTTCTGGTGAATCGTCTTCTGATGCCCTACTTAAATGAAGCGGCGATGGCATTGCAAGAGGGAGCGCAAGCAAAAGAGGTGGACGAAGCGATGGTCTCTTTTGGAATGCCGATGGGCCCGTTTGCCCTATTGGATACGATTGGAATTGATATTTCCGCGAAGGTATCCGAGATTTTGTACGATGCGTATGGACCTCGAATGAAACCGGCTGAAATTCTAGGGGCGTTATACAATGCGGGGTTTGTAGGCATTAAAG
>JACPZM010000009.1 GCA_016195485.1 Candidatus Troglogloeales bacterium
CTCTCCTCATTGTTTTATGGTACCGGGGACGGGTATCGAACCCATGACCTCCTGATCCACAATCAGGCGTTCTACCACTGAACTACCCCGGCGTTCGACGACTCACCCGTACAGCATATCAATCGGCGCAACCAAAATCCGAGTTGCTCCATTCCGTGCAAGCACAGGCACCAACTCCCTTGTTTTCCCCTGGTCCATAATGACCTCAAACAGGAGATCATCGTGTTGATCATTCCAGACCGAAAAACGGGCATCGCTTGGAATGAGCGCCTCCACGATTTCTGCTTCAGAACGCGATGTGTGAATTCGTATGCTAACATTTGAATTGGCAATCAGGCAACTCTTCAGCAAAAGCGCGATGCTGTCAAGCTTGGTTCGTTTCCAGCTATCCTTTTTATAAATATCTCTGTTGGCTATAAATTGAGTCGTTGATTGGAAAACCGTGTCCAATATCCGAAGTCGGTTCGCCCGCAGAGAGGCCCCCGTTTCTGTACAGTCCACAATCCCATCCGCAAAAAGGGGGGGCTTGGCCTCGGTCGCCCCATAAGAGAGATCAACTTCTGCCCGAATACCGCGCTCCGACAGCCAATTCTCCGTAATACTCCTTAACTCGGTGGAAATTCTGACTGGGGGGTTCATGTTCTTCAGATCCTCAACCGTCTTCCACTTCGATGACTCCGCAACCGCAAGCACCCAGCGGACCGGACGAAATGATCGCTTGGAATAACAAAGATCAACCAGGATACGAACGGCATCCTTCCCCACCGTCTCCTCAATCCAATCCATGCCCGACAGTCCACAATCCAGATTCCCTTTTTGGACATAGAGCGGGATTTCCTGGGGCTTTAATAGTACCGCTTGGACTTCGGAATCATTTGACCCTAGCCACAAGGAGCGATCCAACCCGTAAAAGGAGATACCCGCCCCGGCAAAGAGGGCAAGCGTCCTTTCCTGTAGAGATCCCTTGGGAATCCCGATGATGAGTTTATTGTTCAAATTGTTCCTTTGGAAAATATCCACGAAATGATAATGACAATCTCGTAACCCAACGGTCACATCATACAACAAACCCAATGAGTGCGTCAAAGAAGAGTCATCCTGAATCAAGGTCACGTCAAAGTCACACTCAATGGTGTCATTCCGGCGAAAGCCGGAATCCAGAACCGCTTGATTTTAACGACATGGATTCCGGATTAAACATTTCCGGAATGACGAATTAAATTCTTAAAAAAGTTTGCTATTTCAGTCTCAAAATGATTTGGCTCTGCATCCTGAATGCCGCGATCGCGGCATGCGAAACCACCAATCATATCAAATCCCTTTAACCGAACAACAAAAATAGCGAGGTGGACCAGAAGGCAAAAAGCAGCCAAAGATCACGAGGATTATGTTAAAGAATAGATAGGCTTGCATTTTCTGTTTATCCGGCTCCTCACAGGGCGCGCCGCCTGTGTAAAATGATGTTGTCGAGGAGGGTCAATGCGAGGGCTTGACAGGCGCCCTTTATCCCCATTATGATGCGTCTTCGTGAAGAGGGGGGAGTCTCTCCCTTTTTTGTGGGGGCGTTGCTTGCTGCGCCTTGTATCATTATGGAGGAAAATAAGAATGAGTTCGTTTACAAAGTCTATTGCGATTGCGTCTGTTTCTAGTTTTTTATGTGTGGCGGCGGCATTTGCCGCTTATACGGAAGCGCCGGTAACCGATGGGGGAACCCTTTCAGGCAAGGTGTCCTTCAAGGGGGCACAGCCGCCTCCGGAAAAGTTTGATTTTGCAAAATTTCCGCAACCTAAGTTCTGCTCCCAAGTAGATTCGGACGGAACACCGGGCAGTGGTGAAGGACATCGCCTTCGGCAAGATGTCAAGGTGAATAAAGGCGGCTTGGCTGATGCGGTGGTCTACATCACCAATATACAAACAGGGAAGCCTCTTAAGATGTCCATGACGGAGCTGCAGACGAATAACTGCCGTTTTCTCGTTCAAGGAGGGCCATCTAAGTCGGTTGGCGTTATTTTTAACGATAAGACAGCCGGAGGCGTCTCCATCCTGAATACGGATGCCGACCCTTCTGATCCGAAAACTGCCGCCGGGGTCTTACACAACCCGCACGGATATTCGATGGTTGGGGCGATGAGCACCACCATCTTTAATAAGCCGCTCCCAACGAAGGGACAAGTGATTTCGGAAAAGGTAAAGCCGATCTGGTTTAAGAAGGCAGATGTGTTTATGAAGATCGAATGCGATCAGCACAACTACATGAACGCGTGGGCGCTTCCAGTGGAAAACCCTTATTATGCCATCGTAAACGATGATGGAACATTTTCCATAGATCAGATTCCGCCGGGGAAATATGAAGTCAAGGCGTTTCACCCCAAGCTGGGATTCAAAACGGCTCAAATTGATGTGCCTGCTAAAGGAAAAGCCACCGCGAACTTTGAGTTTTAATAACTCCCCCTGCCCCTTCTTTACATCAAGAGGGGGTGAACTCCTCCCCTTTGAATAAAGGGGAGGTTGCATCAAACGGATCCTCCCCCCCTTTCCACCAGATGTTTTCGCTTTAGTTCTAATCCCTTCACGAGAGAATAGAGCATTTTATGCGTGGGTGTGGGAATCCCGCTCTTCTCGCCCCGGCGTACAATATCCCCATTCAGGTGTTCAATCTCTGTTTGATTTCCATTCTTGTAATCCTCATACATCGATGTGTAATGATCTTGAAGGGCGAAGGTAGCGGAAATTGCATCCTCAATGATATCGGAATGAAGAGAGATATTCTCTGCCGCCGCGACCGAGATGATTTCACGAATCCCTTGTCGAACTATTGCCAACAGCTCATCGGATTTCAAGACCAAAGAAAGAGGCTGATCTAAAATAACAGAAAGAGGGTTAAATGTCGCGTTCCAACAGAGTTTTTCCCATTTTTCCTTTAGAATCTGTAAAGACAGATGACATGGAATCCTGGCCTGCGAAATCAGCGCGTGAATCTTTTGCGCGCGTTCGCTTTTCTCGCCCGATCGTTCTCCAAGCGAGATCGTTCCCCGCCTGAAATGCTCTATCAATCCCGGTTCCGCCAACCGCGCCGTAATATAGACGACCCCCGCGACAACACAGTCTTGCTTAAAATAATCAAGCGCCATCTCTTCCGAATCGACCCCGTTTTGTAGCGTTAAAACGGTCGCGCCCGCCGCAGCCAGCGGGGCTATCTGTTGTAACACTTCTGGCAGGTCATAACATTTCACCGCAAGAATAATCAGATCCGCAGAAGGAATCTCGGAGATATGCTGGATAACTTGCGGATGGACTACAAAATCTCCTAACGGGCTCTTAATGGAAAGCCCGTCTTTTGAAATTTTGATATAGGCAGACCTTCGAACGAGAAACGTGACATCCAGTCCGGCGCGACAAAGACAGGCCCCAAAGTAGCCGCCAATCGCGCCCGCGCCAACAATCAGTATTTTATTCCCCCTCACGCCCGCCTTGTTCGCCAGGACGAATAGGGTTCGTGCCGGTGTCCGAGTTGTCGTGGGGATGAGGCGTCGACGCGTCGGTACCTGGTGTGCTCGAAGACGCCGGTGCGCCAGGCGTATGCGCTTCTTCTCCCCCCTGGGTGTAACCCGTGGTGCTCTGTTTTTCTATATGCCCAGTTTTAATAATATCGGGATTGACTCCCGTTCCAAATTCGTAGACCAGCCGGGCGCCGCGGTCTGCTCCAAGGGCGGTGAGCATGGCAAGCATCAGGAACCCTATCAGCAGCACCCATCGGTGCGTGCTCCATTTCTCTTTTGTGTTAATCCAATAAAGATAGCAGGAGAGACCCACGCCAAAGAGGGTGGTTGTGATCATCCATCTCCGGTGGATATGGATATAGTCATGGCCGGGGGCATCATGTCCCTGGGCGTGAAGGGCGGCCAGGCTAAACTCCGCCCCTAAACCAGTGAGTACCGTCAACAGGGCGCTTGCGGTTCCCAGATAAAGCATCCATGTCGCCACCGTGTGACACTTCTCGCGGCGAAGGGCAACGGCCAACGCCTCCATTCCCAATGCAGAAAGAAACAAGGCGATCGGAAAATGAACAAAGAGGGGGTGAAGGTTCGGAAGGGCAACAAGACCGGGGAAGAGGGTTTTCATCATTAATGAGGTTTCTTCGATCATTTTTTTTCTTCATCCGGGATCCGGACTATCACCTTTCCGCAAATTTTTGCCTGGCAAGAGAGACGATACGGAGAGGCAAGATCCGCTTCTTCCAGCATATTCTCTTCATCAAGATCGATTTCGGTCAAGTTGAACATCCCCTCTACAATATTAAAATTACATCTCGCGATCAACGGCCTCGGCGATTTTTTTGAGTTGAGCCATCAGTAGTCTAAAATCTTTTGGCAAGAGCGCTTGTTCTCCATCACAGTAGGCGAGTTCTGGATTAGAATGCACCTCCAGCATAATTCCATCGGCCCCTGCGGCAACTGCGGCTTTGGCCATAGGCGCGACCAGATCGGTCTTTCCTACCGCATGAGAAGGATCCACGATAATCGGCAAGTGTGAAAGCTGTTTGATAACCGTGACGGCAGAAAGATCGAGGGTGTTGCGCGTTGCCGTTTCAAACGTGCGAATCCCGCGTTCGCAGAGCATAACTTGACGATTGCCAGCAGCCATAATATATTCCGCCGACAAGAGAAGCTCTTTGACAGTTGCAGAAAGTCCTCTTTTAAGCATCACCGGTTTGTTGTATGAGCCGACCTCGGACAACAATCGAAAGTTCTGCATGTTCCGCGCGCCGATCTGAATAATATCGGCATGTTTCATCATCAGAGACATATCCCTTGGATCCATGATTTCAGTAATGACCAAAAGACCTGTTTTCGTCCGCGCCTCACTTAGAAATTCCAACCCCTCTTCTCCGAGCCCCTGAAAGCTGTAAGGCGATGTGCGCGGCTTGAACGCCCCGCCGCGCAAGATCAACGCGCCTGCCATTTTTACATCCTCAGCAATAGAAAAAAGACGCTCTTTAGTCTCAACGGAACAGGGGCCAGCCATGACAACCACCCGCCTCTCGCCAATTCTAACGCCTTGAATATCAATAACCGTATTTTCCTTTTGAAATTCCCGACTGACCAGCTTGTAAGGGGACAAGATCGGCATGACATCCTGCACCCCAGACATCGCAGAAAGAATATCTGGCCCTAAGACCCGTTCATCTCCAATCACCGCAATGACAACCCGTTCGACCCCTTTCATGACATGCGGGGTTAGCCCGGCCTCTGTAATTTTTGCGATCACCTGTTCTGTTTGCAGGTCGGTTGCCTCTGGCTTTAATACAACAATCATCTTTTGCTCCTTCTGTTTTACTCCGTCCCCACCCCTGTTTAAATCATGGAGGGGGCGGCACGACACCTCCGGGCGGCGTGCCAGTCGCAGGGAGTGCGCCCTCCACAGGCGTTGTGACACTCGCGGGAGGGGCGCCACCGCCAAGGAGTTTGCCGGTTTCCGTCTCCCATATTGTGAGTGTTCCGTCCCCACCAACAAGAACACGAGAGCCATCCGGCGAAAAGGTCGCGGTCAGGATTCTTCCTGCATGCCCCTCAAAACTCCTGACCTCTGTAGGAGGCGGCGTTTCGCCTTTTTGCGGCGCCACGCTGCCTGCGGCTATATCCCAGAGCTTAAGCGCTCCACCACGATCCGCTGATAGGGCATATTTCCCATTTGGCGAGAAGAGGGCTATCAGGATCTCCGCTTTGTGTTCTCCAAGATTTGTATTTTTGACAAGCAGTTTACCTGTAGCAACATCCCATAATTTTAGAAAGTAGGCATCCTTTTTGTCTTTTCCTTTTTCAATCCCCGCCGATAAAATCAGCCTGTCATCAGGTGAAATGGCAACATTTGAGACGCCCTTTTTATGGGCTTTGATTGTTTTAACCAGTTCCCCCGTACTCATGTTCCAAACTTTAATTTTTCCATCAGCGCTTCCAGATGCCGCAATCACCCGATTCGGCGAGACGGCGACAGCATTCACCACCGCATCGTGGCCTTTGAACACGCGAACAATATCTCCGCGCGCCGTCCCCCAGAGCACCACCTGATTATTCCAGCCGCCTGAAAGGATCGATTCCCCATCGATTGAAAAAGCAAGCGTCTTCACCCCGCCTTTATGCCCGGCCAACGTCTGCGTTTCTTTGCCATTCGTTAAATCCAGGATGGAAATTGCGTTATCTTTATCTAATCCGCCTGCAAGCCCCACCTTTTTATTCCCAAAAAATGCGGCCGCAGTCGCCTTGCTGCCGTAATGAACCGACCGAATCTTCTTGCCGCTCTCAATATCCCAGAACAGAATATCCCCCTCTGAATTAACGGAAACTGCGCTCTTTCCATCGGATGAAAACGATGTGGACAAAAGATTGCCTCCAGGATGCTTCCATGACTCCTCTTGCTTGATTGCTGGGGGAGCCTCCTTCTTTTCCTCTACCTTTTCCTTCAGCTTCTCCTCTACCTTCTCCTTCTTCCCTTTTCCTTTCTTCGCGGCGGGACGCCTCTGCGCCTCAACATTCACAAAAATCAATAACGCCAACAAAGTAATCATTCCTATGCGTAATATTTTCATAGCTTTATTGTCTCCCGAAGTGCATGAATAAATCGCCACATCTCAGAGGTCTTTCCAATCGAGACCCGCAAAGATGCGCCTTCCAAGCGCCTGATAATAACCCCTTTGCGGAGAAGAGAATCGTAGACGTTTTTTTTGGGCATCTCAAAATAGACAAAGTTGGCCTCTGTTGGAAGATACGATATTCTCATGGCGTCAAACTGCCGGTAGAGATAGCGTTTCCCCTTTTCGTTGAGCGCAAGCGATTTTTTGACATGAGCATCATCGGACAAAGCCGCTGTTGCCGCTTGTTGCGCAAGGGAGTTGACATTAAACGGCTGACGAACACGGTTTAAAAGATCGATTAACTCTTCCGGGCCGATTCCGTATCCAACGCGAACCCCTGCCAGACCATAGATTTTTGAAAACGTCCTCAAAAAGATAACACAGGCCCCCTTTTTTAAAAATAAATCGGAACGCGGAAACTCAGGATCGGTGACATATTCCGCGTAGGCCTCATCAAAGACAACCAAAATATTCTTAGGCAGGCGCGATAAAAACTCTTCCACTTTGCGTCTGCGCACAATCGTTCCTGTCGGATTATTGGGGTTGCAGATAAAAATTATTTTTGTTCTTTGGGTGACCGCAGCAGCCATGCGAGAAAGATCATGACGTCCATCTTTGAGCGGAATGACAATCGGAGTTGCGTTACCAGCAAGGGTTGTTAAACGATAAATAGAAAAAGAAGGATCGGCCATCATCGCTTCATCGCCCGGCGCCAGCAGGGCGCGCGCGAGGAGGGCAATAATCTCATCAGAGCCATTGCCAATAATCACACGGTTTGATTTTACGTTCCACTTCCGGGCCAACGCCTCTTTTAACAAAAAGGCATTACTGTCGGGATAGCGGGCTATTCCCCTGGAGGCAGTTGTCAACGCCGCCATCGCCAATAAAGAAGGGCCTAGCGGGTTTTCATTGGACGCAAGTTTAACGACCCCAGTCATCCCGAACTCGCGCTCTAATTCTTCAATCGGCTTGCCGGGGATATATGCTGGAAGCGACTTTAAGGTAACGTGCCCTGCGAATATTGAACTGATTTTAATCATCCTACCCCATCTCCCATCGGATAAGACCCAAGAACTTTCAAGGTGAGCGTATCCTTCGCAACGACTTTTAGCGCGGAGTTGACCTTCTCTTCCTCCTGATGACCCATGATATCAACGTAGAAAAGATATTCCCATCTTTTTCTTCTGGAAGGTCTCGATTCGATTTTAATCATACTAATCCCAAGCGATGCAAACGGCTTTAAAAGATCATAAAACGCGCCGGGCTGATTTTTGATCGACAGGAGAATAGACGTCTTGTCCCGTGTCGTTCTTTCCGATCGATTTTGTGAAACGATCCAAAAACGAGTGACGTTTCGCATGCGCAACGTGCCCTGCGGGGGCAACGTGCCCTGCGGGGGTCGTGCCCTATTTTCTTCAACCAAAACTTCCCCATAAATTAAGAGCGGAGAATCCACAACAAGATCAAGTGTACGACTCACCATCCCGTAAATTGTGTTTTCAACCGGAACAATTCCAAAATCAGTTTGTCCACTTTCCACCGCTTCAAAAACATCTTGAATGCTATTGCAAGGTGTTGTCAGCGCAGACGCGCTGAACTGTTTCAGACAGGCCTGGTGGGACACGTCTTTTTCCGGCCCCACATAGGCAACCCGAATCTCTTTTTCCAATGACAGGGAGCCCCCCATTATCTCACGAAAAACATGCTTGAGGGCCTCATTTGGAAATGGTCCTGGGTTGTTTGCAACAAGCCGGTCATAAATAGACTGTTCACGGGCAGGGGTGTGGAAATGGGCATTGTTGCTTCTTTTAATCTTCCCAATCTCCAAAACGAGTGCGGAACGATCGTTTAAAAGAGCAACAAGCCGATCATCGATTGCGTCGATTTTAGACCGAAGCGGTTTCAATCTATCTGGTGCCGACAAAGCGGTTCTCCCCTATTCCTCACATATGGCACTGTTGTGCCACGACGATGAGTATACAGGGAGTCTGTCCATTGTTTCAAGGAATCGACCTGACCCTAAACAGTGATAGAGATCGATAATTTGCCTTTTTCTATTCCCATTGCGGGGGAGGGAAGAATATAGAGCTCGTCATTCTCTATCGCTGTGCCTGGGGAATAGTTAGCTTGACTACTGCCTCATCTTTTCTTCAAATTCTTGCTTGGTTTTGCATTCAATGCAGAGGGTAGTCACGGGGCGGGCCTTTAAGCGCTTCAAAGAAATCGGGGAACCACAGACCTCGCAAATACCAAACGTCTCCCCGTCAATTCGCTCAATAGCGTCCTCAATTTTATTTAAGAGATGCTGTTCCCGCTCACGAAGCCTTAACACACAGTTTTGATCCACTTCCATGGATGCCTGATCCGTCCAATCTGGGAATCCCTCGCTGGATGGGTTCAGTGTGCTTTCCAGCGTTGCCCCCGCCTCAACCAGTAGCGCATGCTTTTGCCGTTCGAGCATTTTTTTAATCTCTTGATAAGGCCCTACATGCCCTACTTTTTGCACTGCTTTTGGCATTGGCACTGCCTTGGCGTTTACCGTATGTTTTAGTGTTGCTTTTGGCATGCTCCTCGCTTTTGGCTTTAGTTTCACGAGCGCCTTGACGGCCTTTGGCTGCTTTGTCTTTTGTAAGACGGCCTTCTTTTTCCCCAGTTTTTTCTTCATAAGGACAGAGACCATATCAAAAAAATCCCACAGAGTCAAATAAAAATTTAACCCTCATTCATCGCAATGCCTCACGCACTTTTTTTGCGTGGAATGAGGCCGATTTGGCAGATGCTAAAGAGGCCGAAAGATCCCCCCTTTTCCCCAGTCTTATCGCTGCTTCGGTCTTATCACGTGTTGCCCTGATGCTGTTTTGTAACGCTTTCTGATGGGGCAGTTTTAGGCTCTTTAAATCGCCTGCAAGCCTGTCTATTGCCTTGATCATCTTTGCCCCATTATCGATAATTTCATGAAGATGCCCCTCCGATCCATGATAAACCATCTCCTCTGAAAGACGCACTATTTGATTTGCCGTCTGTAAAAGATGATCGAAGCCTTCCGCTTGTGCGGAACCCGCAAGAACGAAAAGAAGAATAAGAGATCCAAACCGTTGCATTTTCGCCTTTCAGTATTGTAGAAATAACGCTGATGAGTCAAGCCTCTACACATAAAATTGTTCTGACACGGATTGCGGTTTTTTTTCTCCTGATCTTGATCACAGGACGGGAAGGGTCCGCCTCCTTTCTTGTCCAACAGGGAGAGGTCAGCGGGAGCGGCCTTTGGGGAACTCATTTTATCTCTCCCACAGAAGGATGGGCTTCGGGCGCAGAGGGGACTATTCTACACACCACCGACGGCGGGAAGCAATGGCGCGTACAATACAAAAACCTTCAAGAACGATTTTCGGCAATCTATTTTCCTCATCCCCTGATTGGATTTGCGGTCAGTTGGACTGGGAAAATATTTGGGACGACCAATGCGGGAAAAGACTGGATTGAAAAGGCACATCCAATGCGGGTCTGGCTGTGGGATGTCTATTTTGTCGATAGCAGAATTGGGTTTGTCGTCGGGAACGAAGGGCTGATTCAACAAACAAAAGACGGCGGAAAAACATGGAAGCTCCTGCGGCAAGACGAGAAGGCCGGGCCGTATCTGGGTGTTCACTTCGTCAACGCAAAATCAGGTTTTGTGGTCGGATGGAACGGCGCGATCCTGCACACCGAAGATGGCGGTCTAAACTGGATAACACAAAATAGCGGGACGAAAGAGCCACTGGAAGATGTCACATTCGTCAACGCGAATGTAGGCTGGGCAGTGGGAAGGGGGGGAACGATTCTCCACACGGAAGACGGGGGAGCGCGATGGGACCATCAAGACAGCGGGGTAGACCGGATGCTACTTGCGGTCGACTTTAAATCTCTCTCTGAGGGTTTTATTGCGGGAGGGTCTGGAACATTCCTTAAGACGGAAGATGGGGGTGCGACTTGGAGAAAAAGTGAACTTCCAACAGAAAAAACACTAGAAGCCGCTTCCTTTTCGGATGCAGAAAACGGTTGGGCAGTTGGCTGGGGCGGAACGATTATTCATACCCACAATGGCGGGAACGATTGGGAAACGCAAAATTATGGATTTTCCGACCGATTTTTTAGGATTCAATTTTCGGGAAAAAGCGGCTTTATTGTTGGTGAGGCCGGGACCATCCTCCATACAGATAACGGCGGAGAGAATTGGGAGCATCAGGAATCTGGCGTGGAAGAAGAGATTATCTCGATCCATCTTATTTCAGCAAAGGAGGCATGGGCCGTGGGAGAAGCCGGTCTCCTCCTGCATACGCTAGACGGAGGAGATCATTGGGTAAAACAGCCTCAACTGGTGGATGCTTCCTTGCAAGGAGTTTTCTTTATTCGCCCAGAAACAGGCTGGATTGTCGGAGACAAAGGAATCATCTTTAAAACGGATGACGGGGGTAAAAAATGGCATCTTCAGTTGAGCAACACACTTGCAACCCTAACCGATCTCTCTTTTATCGACAAACAGAACGGATGGGCGACCGGTGTGGCAGGGACACTGCTCTACACAAACGATGGAGGCGAGACATGGAAAATGTTTACCCTGCAGACAACATCCACGCTCAACCGGGTTCTTTTTAAGGGGGCAAACGGGTTTGTGGTTGGAGGGGAAGGAACTATTCTCACTACCGTTGATCGTGGAAAAACATGGACATCTCGAAACGCAAAAACATTGATGGGGCTTTGGGATATATTTATGCTCGGAGCGGAGGGGGTTGCCGTAGGCGATCTTGGAATCATTCTTCGCACAGACGATGCCGGCAAAACATGGCAAGCGGTTGACAGCATGGTTGCGCAACGCTTGAATGGCGTCTTTTTCACATCCCACGACAAAGGATTTGTGGTAGGCCGTGGGGGGCTTATTTTAAGATATACGCCTGATTAAATGACCCCCTCTTCAGCAAAGAGATTAACCTTCTCCCAAAACCTCTCCTTATGAGTCAAGAGGAGGAGCCAGAGCACGATCAGATCGCCAAACATATGGAACCCAAACGCGACCGGCTTTCTGAATGGTTTGTCCCCCAATTTGGCCCTCTGAAATTTAGAATTGCTGTGGGGCTTCTCTTTCTCCCTTACACGGGCATGGTGCTCTCCTATACGACAATCGGGTCGATGCTTTCTCCTGTTATCTATTGGGATCGGGTGATTGCAATTCTTGCGATCTACTTTTTTAGCCTCGGCATTGCCGCCCATGCGTTAGATGCGATCGGCGGGGCGTCCGAGGTGAAACCGTGGGGGACGCATTTTACACAAAAAGCGCTTTGGGCCATCGCGGCGATTGCGCTGACCTTCTCATACAGTATCGGCATCTATTACATCGTATCGGCCGCTCCGTGGCTTTTTATCATCGCATTGCTTGAAGGATTCTTTCTGTTTGCTTACAATCTGGAGTGGTTTTCTGGCCGATTTCATACCGATTTCTGGTTTGCCTTTTCGTGGGGCGTCCTGCCTGTTGCGGCTGGATATATCCTTCAGACCAATGCCATCACAATGCATGCGTGCATTATTGCCGGCGCGATGGGGCTGATAAGTCTTGTGGAAATTAACGCCTCTCGGCCATATAAGGCGCTTAAAAAATCGGGAGAGTTGCCTTCTCACCAAGACCGGTATGAAATGATTTTAAAATCGGTCTCTTTTTCTGTTATGCTGATTGCGATTGGAATGATCTTATGGAGATTGACCTCTCCCATTCTTCCATTTAATTAAAGGGGAGGAGACACCCTCTCTTTATCCAAAGAGGGGGGTAGGGGGAGTTGGGGCCGTTTATGGAAAAAATCACATTAGGCGGAGGCTGTTTCTGGTGTCTGGAAGCGGTCTTTTCCAAATTAAATGGAGTGGAATCGGTTTTGTCGGGTTATTGCGGCGGCCATTTCCCCTCACCCACTTACAGTCAGGTTTGCTCTGGCACCACAGGACATGCCGAGGTAATAGAGATTCTATTGAATCCGGAGGTGATTTCCTTAACAGAAATTCTAGAGATTTTCTTTCTCCTGCATGACCCCACAACGCTCAATCGTCAAGGGGCGGATGCGGGGACACAATATCGTTCCGCAATTTTTTATCATACAGAAACGCAAAGAGAAATCTCCCTGGATGTTATTGCAAGAACCCATGCGGCAGGTATCTGGAAAGAGCCGATTGTGACCGAAGTGACGCCCATTCCTGCGTTTTATCCGGCAGAAGATTATCATCAAAAGTATTACGAGCGGAATCCAAATCAGGGTTACTGTCGCGCCGTCATTGCGCCGAAGATGACGAAACTTCAGAAATTGTTTTTAGAGAAGATTAAAAAATAACGAATGCTTGGCGGTCCTGCAATGAAAAAGGAGGAAACAGTATGAGACTGTTCATTGTTCTTGCAATGGTTTGTGTATTTTCATCCTTTGAGGCACGGGCAGAATCGGTTCGCTCTCTCGTAAACGGGGGAAACGATTTGTACAAAGAGAAGAAGTTCACCGATGCGGAAGTAGACTATCGCAAGGCGCTTGAGAAAAAGCCCGACCTCGTTCAGGGGCGATTTAATTTGGGCAACGCATTGTACAAGCAAGAAAAATTTGACACGTCGGCGGAAGAATTTGAAAATGCCGTGATTTCCGCACAGGATCAGGAAACAAAGTCGCGCGCGTTCTATAACTTGGGCAACGCGCAAATCAAAGGGCAAAAGTATCAGGAAGCAGTAACGTCGTACACGGAATCTCTGAAGCGTATTCCAAACGACCCGGACGCAAAATATAATCTCTCTTATGCGCTTCTGAAATTAAAAGCGCAACAGCAGGACGGGGGTAAGGGGCAGGATAAGAGCGGAAAAGATAAGAACGAAAAGAACAAGCAGTCAAAACAAGGCCAGCAACAGCAGAAAAATCAGCAGGCACAGCAACAAAAAGTCCAGCAGAAAAATCAGCAGGAAAAGAAAATGTCGAAGGCGGATGCGGAACGGATTCTGGATCTGTTAAAGAACAGTGAGAAAGATGTCCGAAAGAAACTTCTCGCAAAACAGATGGCGAGAGTCAAGGTAGACAAGGACTGGTAATGATTAACCATCTCATAATAGAATACGTCATTTCCGGTTCACAGGCGAGGGGATCACCAACGAGATCGTTGACGGTCGCCGAACCAGTTCGTATTTCGTCCCCATCTCCCAGCCGAGGAAGAAGGTCTCTCAGGATTGACATCGTGAATAAGAACATCCTGTGGTTATTTTTATGTATCAGTGTTTTGACGGGCTGTGCGTATTTTGCCGTGCAGTCTGCTCCGAAGAAATCGCCTTCCACAACACGTCGCCCCGCGGCGGAACAGGCAGACGCTTTATTCTGGAAAACCCTGCACGGCGGTCAATACGATCAGATTCCAGTAGCGCTCAATGCGCTGACTGCAGCTTACATCGTTGATCCTGGCGACGCAACGACGGCGGCGCATATTGGCTGGCTGCATGTATGGCGTATCGCCGAACGAACACGAATGGTCGATATCCCAGCGACCATCACAGATCACGCGGTGATGGGTCGGCGATACTTTGAAGAAGCGGTGCGGCTCAATCCGAAAGACGCGCGTTACTTGGGATTCTATGGCGGGATACTCCTTGCGGAGGGATCGATTCATCAGGACGAGAAACTCACTCGCAAGGGCTATTTCACCTTGATGGATTCCATCAAGGCTTTTCCAGAGTTCAATTATTTTACTGCAGGCTACGTTATGTCTGAACGCCCGCGCGATTCTAAACAATTCAATGAAGGGTTGGAGTACCAATGGCTTAATCTTGACGTGTGTGTAGGCGAAAAGGTGAACCGACACAATCCAGACTACCAGAAATATATGCATCTGAAAACCGATAAAGGCCAAAAGCGCGTCTGCTGGAATTCTTGGATCGCTCCTCATAACTTAGAGGGTTTTTTCCTGAATATGGGTGACATGCTGGTTAAGGCAGGGGACTGGCAAACCGCACAGAAAATTTACGCTAACGCAAGATTTTCGGACGAATACAATCAGTGGAAGTTTCGTGATCTATTGGAGGAGCGGATCACGCAGGCGGAAACCAATGTCACCGCGTTCAATGCCCCACAGGATACAGCGGGACGGACAGCCCAACCGATCATGTTCCAATCGGCTTTTTCCTGCATGGGATGCCATCAAGAATAATGACTCATTCGGCACGAGCAGGAAAATATTTTTTGAGGCTTTCTGATGGACATGGCCATGAAAATCTGCTAAACCTGATTGTCGAAGTGACGGGCGAAAAAAAGAAAGAGAAGGCCGCCAAGGTCGCCTCGGCGCGCACGCTGTGGGTCCCGGCCATTAACAACCACGGGGGATACGGACGGTGGGCGTTCATAGAGGTTGGTGATCCGTGGGATGCGCAGAACCTGATCCGTGCCGGTCTTAAAAAGGGAGCAATGGCATGAGAATTGAGTATATCAGACTAAAGAATTTTAAGGCTTTTAAGGATGTCGAAATGAAAGACATCCCAGGGATGTGCGTTGTAGTAGGGGCAAACGGGTCAGGAAAGTCAACCTTGTTCAGTGTGTTTGGATTTTTGAAGGATGCTTTAACGGATAATGTGCATGTCGCGTTAACCAAGTTGGGTGGGGGGCGTGGATTTCAGGAAGTGCGTAGTCGGAATGCTGACGGTCCCATTGAGATTGAGCTAAAGTTTCGAGAAAAACCTTCTTCCCCTCTTATTACTTATTTTCTATCCATTTCCGAGAAGAAAGGTCGACCTTGCGTTACAGGCGAAATCCTTAAATATCGACGCGGCAGTAAGGGACAACCATGGCATTTCCTTAAATTCGAGGATGGAAAGGGAACCGCTGTGACAAACGAACCGGATCAAGTTACAGATGAGACAGATTTGAAGCGCGAGGAACAGACGCTGAAATCGGCAGATATCCTTGCGGTAAAGGGCTTGGCCCAATTCGAACGATTCCACGCGACCATGGCGCTAGGCGATCTCATTGAAAACTGGCACATCTCCGATTTTCACATCCAGCGCGCAAGGCCGGAACAGGAATCTGGATACGCAGAGCACCTTTCCAAAGAAGGGGAGAATCTATCACTGGTTACGGAATATCTTTACCAACAGAACCGTCCTACATTCGATCGTATTATTGGTGAGATGAAGCGTCGCGTCCCCGGCGTCACGCACATTGAGGCCAAGACCACAGAAGAAGGCCGTGTGCTACTTCGGTTTCAAGACGGGGCTTTCGAGGATCCCTTCTTGGCGCGTTACGTCTCTGATGGAACCATTAAGATGTTCGCTTACCTTGTTCTTCTGTACGACCCCAAACCGCATCCCCTTCTTTGTGTTGAGGAGCCAGAGAATCAGCTTTATCCGAGACTCCTGGCGGAATTGGCTGAGGAATTTCGCGGGTATGCAAACAGAGGGGGTCAGGTTTTCGTCTCAACCCACTCACCCGATTTTCTGAATGCCGCCCAGCTCGACGAAGTGTTCTGGCTTGTAAAGGAGGGTGGATATTCGAAAATTCAACGGGCACGTCGCGATAAACAGATCAAGGCTTATGTAGATGATGGAGATCAGATGGGCTATTTATGGAAACAAGGGTTTTTCAAAGGGGCGCATCCAGAATGAGTGAAATCGTCTTTTTTTTAGAGGAACGGTCGGCAGAAGCACTTTTGCGAACGGTCATCCCGAGGGTACTTTCCCCAATGCCGCCCTGCCGTTACATCGTTTTTGAGGGAAAACAGGACTTGGATGGGCGATTAATCAAGAAAATGAAGGGATACCAAGTCCCCGGTGCTAGGTTCGTTGTGCTCCGGGACCAGGATGCATCCGACTGCCACCAGTGTAAAGACGTGCTTCTGGCCAAATGTAAAGAGGCCGGACGTCCAGATGCCCTGATACGTATTGCCTGCCGGGAGTTAGAGAGTTGGTATTTAGCCGATCTAATTGCTGTAGAGAAAGGACTGGGGTTGAGCGGTCTCGTCAAACTTCAGCAGAAAAGTCGTTTCCGCAGCACAGATAGTATCGTATCTCCAGCCAAAGAATTGTCTCGAATGGCCCCATCTTATCAGAAGATAGGCGGTTCGCGTTTGATTGGCCCACACTTGGACATCGAAAATACCCGTTCTAATAGTTTTCAGTATTTCATTCAGGGGATACGCAGACTTGGCACAAAAATAACCCCTGCACAACAAAAGATCGCGCCGAAGCCGGAGTAACCGCTTATGCTTAAGAATCCCAAACCCTCAGCTAAAATCACATCCATCCGCAACAAGGACAAGCGCGCCAATATCCCCACCGAGGAACTGCGGGACTCCGTGGCCGATGAGGAACTTGCCCCCAAGACCATGCTCTACACGCGCGATCCGTCGCTTGATCCGCAATTAGTTTGTAAGGGAAAGGACGAGCAGGACAGCGTTGCATTAAGTAGCCGAGCAGAAGAAAATTTCTATGTTGTTCAGATATCAACTAAGGTAATTAGAACGCTGTCTCCTGATGACCACCGACCCCGGCGACTTGGTGCTCGATCCGACCTGCGGCATCAAGTTCGGCTCCAACTGGCAGGTTAGCACCCGCAAGATCGCTGTGAAGGTCATCAATCATTATGGCGACGAGGTGTTAAAGGTGTTTGAGACATAAAAATGAAAAACACTATGCCAACGGATGCGGCTCATGGCGACAAAAATCCAGTCCCCTCTTTTCCCTCAACAATTTCAAAACATTATTGCTCATAAGGACTGGTAATATGAGGAAACGTCTGCTCTATAGCGTCATTTGCGTCTGTTTGTGGACCCGTCTCGCTTTTGCGCAAGAGGTAACATTTACGGCCACGGTGGATAAGAATCCAGTAAGTCAGGGAGACCAGTTTACGTTGTCGTTCACGCTGAATAGCACCGGGATGGGGGGCGGAAAGACCTTGAAGCTTCCCGATCTTGGCCATTTTAACGTTGTTTCAGGTCCAAGCCAGTCGTCACAGATTCAGATGATGAACGGGGCGGTCTCGTCTTCAATAACGTATAACTATGTCCTTATCCCAAAGGAGGTTGGGAAATTCACAATAGGCGTCGCATCAATCGAGATGGGCGGCAAGCTGTTCGAAACGAAACCGATTGCGCTGGAAGTCGTGAAGGGGACAGCGCGTCCTCAACAGGAACCGAACACGCCCGATGAAACAGCCGGACAAGTCCGAGACAATCTCTTTCTGAAGGCAAGCGTAGATAAGACCCACGTGACCCTGTGGGAGAAAATCAATCTGACGTTCAAGCTGTATATCGGGATCGCGGTTGACAGTTATACCGTGGAGAAGAACCCGGCGGTCACGGGCTTTTGGAGTGAGGAGATCGAGAATCCGAAAAACAATATTTCGCTGACCACAGAGACGGTGAACGGAAAACAGTATCGCGTCGCGGTAGTTAGGCGAACGGCGCTTTTTCCCACTCAGGCGGGGGCGCTGGAAATCAGTCCCATGCAACTTCAGGCTGCCGTGCGGGTGCAGGATCGACGCCGACGGTCGATCGATCCCGTTTTCGATCCGTTCTTGCGCAATGCCTTTGGCCGAACGGTAAATTATATGGTGAAGAGTGAACCGCTCAAGATCACGGTGGAGAAACTGCCAGCCGGCGCGCCGCAGAGCTTTAAGGGGGCAGTTGGACACTTTACGATGACGACGGCGGTTGATAAGAAAATCACAAAGACCAATGAGCCGATCAACCTCAAGGTGACGATTTCGGGGACTGGCAACCTGGAAGGTCTTAAATCACCGGCAGTCGATTTCCCGACAGACTTTGAGCAGTACCCCCCAAAGGTCTCGGACAATATCAAGAAAGAGGATGGCCAAATCGTAGGAAGCAAGGTTTTCGAATATCTGGTTATTCCACGCTATCCGGGCGAGAAAAAGATCAAGCCGGTGGAATTTTCCTACTTTGATTTGTCAAAGAGGGCGTATGTAACGATTCGATCGCAGCCAATCGCGTTATCGGTAGAACAGGGCGCGCATGTAACCTCCTCTCTTGTTGCGGATTTGCCGCGTGAAGAGGTGCGACTGCTCAATCAGGATATTCGGTTCATTAAAGTGGGCAATATCGCTTTGTCCCGAAATAGTGCGGTATTTTATCCAATGTCAATTATGCTCACCCTGGGTTTGCTGCCTCTTGCGGGTATTGCCGGCGCGATGGTCGCCTCGCGTCAACGGCGGGCAGTGATGATGGATGAGACTTTATACCGTAATCGGCGTGCGATCAAGGTTGCGCGGAAAGGTTTGCGCCGGGCAGAACGGCTGATCAAGTCAAACGACGGATCGCCGTTTTACGCGGAACTCTCGCGTGCCCTGCACCAATATCTGGGGGACAAACTGAACATACAACAAGCTGAAATCTCCATTGATGGCACGCTTGACAGTCTGTTGAAACGTTCCGTCAACGAGGAAATCTTAACGGCGCTGAAGTCACTATTAGAGAGATGTGAAATGGCTCGCTTCGCCCCGGCGAATTTTGAAGCGGCCGCGACGCAACAAGCGTACGATGAGGCGCGCAAGGTTATTATTGAGGTTGAGCGAGGATTAGCATCGTGAGGCGACAAATCCCGGTTTATATTATTTTGTTATCTGCCGTGGTGGCTTACGCGCAGGGTCCGGAACAGCGCTTTGATCAGGGGAATAAGCTTTATCAGCAGGGGAAGTTCGCGGAGGCGCGCGACGCGTACGACGTATTGCTTCGGGAGGGATTCGTGAGCGGCGATCTGTACTATAATTTGGGTAACACGTATTACAAGACTTCTAACATGGCTAAAGCGATTGTAAGCTACGAACGCGGTCTTCGGCTGACGCCAAAGGACGAAGACCTTGCATACAACCTTCATCTGGCCAATCTCATGATCACGGATAAGATTGAGCCGGTTCCGCATCTTTTGATCTGGGACTATTGGGACTCTGCAAGAAATGCCTTCTCTGCTCGTGTCCTATTCTGGATTACATACGCCTTTTTCACGCTCACCGTTTTATTGTTGATCCTCTTCATACTGGCGCGCTCTTATAAAACGAGAAAACTGGCTCTGGTTGGCAGTGGATGTTGTGCACTCCTTTTTGCGCTGTTCCTTTTTGTGTGCGTTACCAGAATATCAGAACTACGCCGAGATGATATGGCGATCTTAATGGGTGACATTGTCATACTCAAAAACGCGCCCGATGTTAAAAGCACCGATGCGTTTGTCCTGCACAGTGGCGTGAAGGTTCAGATTATAGACAAAGTCGGTAACTGGATAAAAATACGAATCGCGGATGGCAAGGTGGGATGGATGCAAGCGGAGGCGGCGGAGATCATTTAGGATTTGAGCACAATATGACCACCTTTCTGACCTGTTCCCCGGATCATTATGGGATTTTGTATGAAATCAACCCATGGATGAGTAAAAGCCGCGGAGTCGATTCAAATAAAGCCCGCCAACAATGGGATTCTCTTTATAAACTGCTGACGGAAACGTTAGGGATTACAGTGGAGAAACTCTCTCCTGTTCAGGGTCTTCCTGATATGGTCTTTACCGCAAATGCGGGTCTTGTTGTGGGGAACCTCGCAGGGGACGCTCCCCGGTTCTTCATGAGCCGGTTTCGGCATGATGTGCGTCAAGGGGAGTGCCTGCATTATGAGAAATGGTTTTGCATGCGCGGTTTTCAAATCGAAGTTCCTCCTCCAAACATTTATTTTGAAGGGGAAGGAGATGCCCTGTGGGTCGGGGAAAAATTGTTTCTAGGATGCCAAATTCGCACCGATTCTGTCGCCGCTCCGTGGTTGGCAGAGAGATTAAACCGCAGGGTTTACCCGTTAGGGTTGGTCGATCCCCGTTTCTATCATCTGGATACCTGTTTTTGTCCCTTGGATAACAAACGTGTTCTTTACTATCCTAATGCGTTTAGTCCCTCCTCGCAAAAAATAATCAAAGAGATGATCCCGTGTCCAATGCCAATAGAAAAGGCCGACGCTTTAAATTTCGGCGCTAATGCCATTGTCGTGCAAAATCATCTGGTCCTCAATGCGGGTTGCACAAACTTATCGAAAACACTTATGGACGAAGGACTCACAGTTCATCCAATAGACCTCTCTGAATTCATCAAGGCCGGCGGCTCCGCCAAATGTTTGATCCTGAAAATAAGCGACGTATAATTCAGGAGGATTTTATTGAAGGCTATATTGCTCCAGCACGCAGCCCTCAATATATTGCTTCCACGTAAAAAAGATGCCCCGGTTCTACTTGGGGGTCGAGGTAAACGTAGTTGTGTTCGGACCATGTATAACGCGCACCGGAGAGCAGATCATAGACCTTCACCTCTCTATTGATGTACGCTTCCCCAAGAAGACTGAAAGGAAGATGCACGGCGCTGCGTTGCGGCGTAAAGGGATCGAGGTTAACGACAACAATAACGATGTTTTGTTGGTCTGTAATCTTGCTGGGGGCCCTCTTGATGCAGGCTAGGATTTGATCGTTGTCGGTTGCAAGAAACGCAAGGTTTGTCAACACCTGTAGTGAGGGGTTTTCTCTTCGCGCCTTATTGACGGTTGTGATAAACGGAATGATATTCCCATGCCGATTCCAGTTCCGCACCTTGATCCGATATTTCTCCGAATCAAGATACTCTTCGCAGGGCGCGTTGTTCTCTGTGCCGGGGATGGCTTCGTTTTCACACAGCTCGTAGCCGCTATAAATGCCGTAAGCAGGGGAGAGCGTTGCTGCGAGCAAAAGACGCATCTTAAAGGCGGGGAGGCCTCCCTGCTGGAGAATAAGGGGCAGGATGTCTGGCGTATTCGTAAAGAAGTTCGGTCGAAAATACTCTTCCATTCCAGACTGCGTCAGCTCCGTGAGATACGCAATCAATTCCTGTTTTGTATTCCTCCATGTAAAATAGGTGTAAGATTGCGAGAATCCAACCTTTGCGAGCATCTTCATCCGCTTTGGCCGTGTAAACGCCTCGGCCAGGAAAATAACATCGGGGTGTGTCTGCTTGATCTTCCCGATGAGCCAACTCCAAAACCGGATTGGTTTTGTATGGGGGTTGTCGACACGAAAGATTAAAATCCCTTGGCCAATCCAGAAGAGCACAATCTCGCACAGTGCGTCCCATAAATCTGCTTCGTCGTTCGTATCGAAATTGATAGGATAGATGTCTTGGTACTTCTTGGGAGGATTTTCGGCGTATTTGATTGTTCCGTCTGGACGATGCAAAAACCACTCTGGATGTTCGTTGACCCACGGGTGATCCGGCGAGCATTGCATGGCAAAATCCAACGCGACCGAAAGGCCAAGTCCCTTTGCCACGATGAGGAAATGGTTAAAATCTTCTAATGTTCCAAGGGCGGGTTCAATCGCCATATGTCCACCGTCCGCACTGCCTATTTGCCATGGACTGCCCGGATCGCTGGGAGCCGCCACCAGGGCGTTATTGCGCCCCTTTCGGTTTGTCGTTCCGATGGGATGGATTGGGGGGAGGTAAAGAACATCAAATCCCATGGCGCGTATCTCCGGAAGCCGACCTTCGGCTTCTTGAAATGTCGCGCCTCGCGTTTCATTCAGTCCTGCAGATCGGGGGAACATCTCGTACCAGGCGCTAAATCGTGCAAGCGCCGGCTCCACAACAATCACAAACGTTGCGGAAGTCGCGACATCCCGACGTGGTTTTATGAGAGAAAAAAAATGGGTCGCTTCGGGGGAAATGGCGCGTTCTATCACAGTGGAAAGGTCATCGCCGGGGGATTGCAGTTCCGCGATGAGCTCCACAATCCACTGCGTCTCTTCTGGCTTTGTGTTAAGTTGAGCCTGTTTCCCATAGGCAGGTTGCTCTTGTAACAGTCGCTGGGCAATCTCTGCCCCTTCCAGCAAATCGGAACGAACATCTTCGCGGGCGACGTTCGCCTCATCCGTTTTAACTTTGCGTCGAAGCCATTCCTGCCATGTTACAAATTCGCTTGTCCATGCCGAGACTTTAAACTCGTAGAGACCGCTTTGTTCTAAAGGAAACCTCCCGTGCCACTCGTCATTCTCAATTTCCATGAGGGGTGTTTCTTGAAAAATCAGATCGCTCTTATGACGCCACTTCACAACGGCCTGAAGAATTGGGTCGCCGTCACGGTAGATATGCGCGCCGATACATGCGAGATCACCAACAACTCGCTTGGCTGGATAGCGTCCATGGTCGACGCTTGGGGTGATGTTTTCAATAATAATATGGCGATGTGTCATAATTTTTCTAGTGGGATGTAAATTTAATATATATATAAATCAGGACGATGGTCAATAAAGCCAAGAATCGGTAGGCCAGATTATAAATTTTTGTCAAAGTTGCTTCGACACCCTCTGATGTCATGTGTGTCTGTACCCCACTGCCGTGACTTAACTCCAAAAACGACTGCAATGCCTCTGGAAGAGAGAGAAGGGTGGATACGATCTCTTTCCCTCGGGCAAGTAAATCCATGATGCCGCTCCGCGTGCTGGCAAACCGTTTTGCGTAAGGTTGTGCCAACTCGATAATATTGGCATCCGGATCAAGCTGGGAACAAAGGCCGTTCAGCATTCCCACCGCCCGGCCCGCCAATATGAATAAATTGGGCACTTGCAATGAGGAATAGATCGAAAAGGTTTTTCCTAAATCTTCCGCGATATCAGTAATCGTAATGGTTCGAAAGGCGCGAGGGGAGATATCCCGATATCGATCCATAAAGAATTGGATCACTTGTTCGAGCTCGTCTAAATTCCCCCCTCGGCGCTTTCTGGAAATAAAACCCAGATCAATTAACCCACGGGCAATGGATGGCGTATCGCGATTGATGATGGCCAAAATCGTTCTCCGCAATCCTTTATCTGTTTTGTTATCGATCTCCTGCATCATGCCAAAGTCAACAAAGACCAGTCGCAGAGGGCGGCCCGGCTGTATAAAAAGGTTTCCCGGGTGAGGATCACCATGGAAAAACCGGTAGAGTAAAATCTGTTTCATGTAGGACTCTACGAGCAGTTCTGCTACCTCTTTCAGGGAGACCCCAGCTTCCTTCAACTCGTTAAGGTGGTTAATTTTAATCCCTGTTACCCTCGTTAGCGTGAGAACCTTCTCCGTCGTAAACGGCCAAACAACCCTTGGAACGACAAATCGATCATCTTCTAGAAACAGTTTGTGAAATTTTTCTGCATTTTTTGCCTCCGCAATATAATTTAACTCAAGATGCACAATTCTCTCGAACTCGCTGATGAGAATATCAAATCGGATGTGAGTAAAAATCTTCTGGAGAACCAGCACAATCAGGCGGATCGCCTTTAAATCTGTTTTCACAATCGATTCAATATGGGGGTACTGGACTTTAATGGCAACCTCCGTTGTGGAATCGGGAAGCGGCTCTTTCAAAACGGCCTTGTGCACTTGACCAAACGATGCCGATGCCAGCGGGATTTCGTCAAAAGAACGAAAAAGGGTTTCGGGGGACGCGCCCAATTCTTCGGTGATCTTTGCGTAAATTTCAGAAAAAGGGACTCCCGGAACTTCATCCTGCAGTAGAGAGAGTGTTTGGGTGTAGGCCTTCGGCAGGAGATCAACGCGCGCGCTCATAAATTGGCCGACCTTAATCATCAGCCCTTTTAAGGAAACGGCTGTTTCCAGAAAAAGGGTGGCGTTTTTAAGATGAAGCGCGTCCATCCATCGAACTTTTGTCCGATGAGGGAAAAGAGGTGAGGCAAAAGATAGGAGGAGATAACTAACAAAAATGCGAAAGGATATCCAGAGAATTCGGACGGACCTTCCCCATAATTTCATGACAGGCCTTTATCCTCAATTCCGCGATAGCGGAATTTCAATTGCAAATTCATCCTGCATCACTGCATTCCCGGCCATTTTGCTCCTCACCGTGCCAATCAGTACGCTTCGATTGCAAAACCACCTGCGACCTTGTGCTTCAGGCGACTTTGCAATTGACCCAAAATTCTGGTGCGAATTTTAGGTTTATTGCTGGTTGACTTCAGTGAGCCTGAGTTCAGATCGATCTGAAATTTCAGTAAGACAGGTAAAACAGGTGAGGGCAAATTCCTCTTCTGTTAAAAATGGGATTGTGTCCCCCGGATAAATCGTGTCATCATCGGTGGCCGGTCCGCCACAGTCTCTGTGTATCGCTAAAATTCGGCTCATAATTTTACTCCTTCATTCCCAAGACAAAATACCACAAGTCTAGTAAAGATAACAAGGATGGCTGCCGCACACCACTCAAATTCAATCGCGGAATTTGGGACATGAATTCGATTTGACACCAATCGAACGGCTGGTATAGTATAAGGCGTGTTTTAAACATGGAGTCGTAAAAATGTCTTTAAAGGGTTCTGCTTACGCGGTATTGCCGGGGCCGGAGGGGTTGTTGCCGCCATCGGCTTCTGTGATGGGGGTTGTTCTTCCTGAAGAGGGGGAAGGACTTTTGGAAGGAAGGATTGTCTCGGAAGATGAGTCTATGGAAGCGGCGGCGATAGCCCTGTTGACTCGGAAAAATCCGACGCTCTTTCCGGGGCCTTTAATGATTTGGGGATGGACCGAACATACGCGGGAGAAGTCGAGTCCGTTTTTTGAGATTGCCCATGAAATTCCCGGCGTTCGGATAATCCCCATGCCCGATTATCGGCCGATCTATCCGAAGATTGATCCCGAAGCGGTGATTAACCCGTGCCACCCTAATCTAACGATATGGCACAATAAAATTGAAGCCTGCATCTTGGTCGGTCTTCATTGCCATTTTGCGAATGTAACGTTAAAAATGATTCGAGCGGGAACAAATTGCTATACAATCGCGCTTTGTGCGGAAGCGGGTCATGAGGATGCGATGGCGTCCGTCCCGAATGTGGGCGCGGAGAAACTCTATAAATTCGCGGAAGCACTTCGACGCGTTAAAAGAAATGGCGTCAAACCTCTTTATCAGGGGCATGGGATTATTCCTTCCGGCTGGGCGCAACAGGCTCATTTAACAGGCGCCGACATTGAGCGGCCACAAGAAGAAGTTCATGTTGGGCATGGATTAAGCCACGAGTTGGAGCGTGGTTTGGACGAAAACGAAGAATAGGCGGGTCGGCAACGGCCGACGGCGGTATTAGCGGCCCCGCAGGCGGCGTTCCGCCTCGTTGGGCCGCTGTAAAGGTGGAGATAATGCAATGGCTGAGACATTGGAAGAAGACGTAAAGACGAATCCCCAGGGAGATGTGATTTCTGCGGCGCCAACTCCTCCGAAGGTCGAGACTGAAAAGGGAGCGGCGGCGCAGCGTGTGGTTGACCCCGACTATCTTATTTTACAGGCCCCCCGTGAGAAGACTTTTATCACCGGCAGCGAAGCGGCGAAAGAGGCCATTCGTAGGTCTAATGTGGACATTGCAATTTCGTATCCGATTACCCCACAGAGCGAGACGATGCAGCAGGTGGGGTATCTTTACGCAGAGGGGTATCTTAAGGATTATTACAGAGCAGAAGAAGAATACGGCGTGATGTCGGCTATTGCCGGCGCATCCCGATCGGGTGTCCGCTGTTTAACCGCAACCGCTGGTCCCGGTCTCATGCGCGGGATAGAAGCGATTGCTTCGTGGCCGGGGGCGCGTACTCCTGCCATGTTACTTGTTATGTGCCGCGTCATTAACACCCCGCTAGCGATCCAGCCGGATAATATTGAACTCTCTTATTTGCTCAATACGGGATTGATTGTTCTTCACGCAGAAAATCAGCAAGACTTTTATGATTATCCTATTATCGGGTATATGGTCGGAGAGAAACCGGAAGTGACGCTCCCTGTCGCCGTTGCCGTGGATGGATTTTTCGTCACCCATGCGCGCGGATGGGTGAGGCTTCCCTCGGCTGATATTAAACTCCCGCCGCGTGCTTGTTATCATGAGGCGGTTCCGATGATGGATAATGAAAATCCGCCGATTCGTATATCGCGCGATGCCCCGATTCAAAAATCGAACTTTATTTCCTATCAGATGCATGCATCTTGGCAACAAGAAACATGGGCCGCCGCAGAGCGATCCAGAAAATGGCTTAAAAGATGGTTGGGTGGTTTGGTTGAGGTTGTAAATCCGACCGCAAAGACAATGATTGTTGCTTCTGGCGCCGCTGTTTCCCAGTCTCGAGAGGCGGTTCGTCAGGCTACAGAGCAGGGGAGCGATATAGGCCTGATCAAGGTGAAGTCGTTAAGACCATTCCCGCACCAGGAACTCATTGAAGCGTTAGATCATGCGGAAAAGATTGTGATTCCAGAGTTTAACTATCCGGGGTGGCTCGCAAAAGAGGTCAAAAACGTCATTCCCAGAACAGAACGGGTTATTTCAGGCCCTCGTGTTTTTGGCGGGATGTCGATGCCCACCGAGTTGCTTTTGGAATATGTTTTGGAGGGCAAGAAGCATTAAAGTAGGGGCAGACCGATGTGTCTGCCCTGAATCAATAGGAGGTCGTCATGTCATTAGCAACAGTTCGTGTATCGCCGGGGTTTGAACAGTATTTGCCGCAAGAATATTATGACTTAGTGAAGGATAGCCAGTTTGTTTCGCCGCGGAAGGTCTCTGAAATGGGATCGTTTAAGGAGTTGATTGAAGAGCACCCCATGTGTGCTGGTTGTGCCATGACTCTTTTTATCCGAACGATGTATGTCGCCCTCCCCAGCCCCGAAAACACTGTCTTTGTGGGCACTGCCGGATGCGGACGGTTAGTTCTTTCGCAGGGCGCTGTGCCGTTCATCTATGGAAATTATGGCGACACCAACGCCGTAGCCTCCGGGTTAAAACGGGGACTTGGAATTCGGTTTGCCGACAAGCCAAAGGATGTTATTGTGGCCGCCGGGGATGGTGGCTTGGCGGACATTGGATTTTCAATGGTGATGCACAGTTGGTTTCGGAAAGAGAAATTCACCACTGTGATGTTGGATAACGAGGTTTATGGGAATACCGGTGGGCAGGAGTCTGGAATGACCCAAAAGGGGATGGTCTTAAAGATGGCGCCCAATGGAAAGAAATTCGAGAAGATGGATATGATTGGTTTGGCAAAAACCGCTGGCGTGGCTTATATTGCGCGGGTGGTGCCAACTAATCCGAACCGGGTTGCCGCGACAATTCAAAAGGCTGTTTTAATTGCGAGAGAGATTGGCCCTACATTTGTTCAGGCCTATACCTCCTGCAATATCGAGTATGCGATCCCCACACCAAAAGTAATGGACGACGCAAGAGAGGTAGAGAATGCCCGTTATCAATTTACAGAGTATTTTTCAGACGATGCGAAAGAGTACTGGGACAATATCGTCGTAGAGAAACGGAAAATAAAAGGGTCGGCAACAGTTGAGTAGTTTCTAATTTTGTAGGGGCGCGATTCGTCGCGCCCGCAAGGAGGTTCTCATGGCAATGAATGGTGCGGCAGGCAGAAGAGTGAAGCGGTATAACGTTCGGATGGCGGGCATCGGCGGTCAGGGGGTGGTTACCGCTTCTCATATTTTAAGCAATGGCGTGATTATCAGCGGCGGGGAATCTACGCTTGTTCCTTTTTTCGGCTCTGAAAAGAGAATGGCGCCGGTTGAAAGTTATGTGCGGATTGCGGCAGATAGTATCTATGAGATTGGAGAGATTATCTATCCGAATATTCTTGTGATTTTTCACCCGCAGGTCATTACACACGGAAAATCTTACACCATGCCTTTTTATTGGGGTTTAAAGAACAATGGCGTGGTTATTATCAACAGCGAAACGCCTGTTCCCATGATTGAAGATCAAAAAGAGGAGCTTAAAACGTTAGGTGCAAAGGTCTGTTATATTCCGGCTACTAACATTGCGGTGGAAGTCGCAGGCACGGACCTCGCTACGAATATGGCGATGTGCGGCGCCATTGCTGGGATTATTGGAATGCCCGATTTAAAATCACTGGAACAGTCGGTGAAAGAGCGATTTTTAGGAAAAGGCTTTGTGGTATCGGGAGGAACGGCCTCTTTGGACAATGTGATCGAGAGAAAATTTGCCAAGAAGGCAGAACTCGTGGCCAAGAATTATGCCGCAGTCAAGGCCGCGCATGATTATGCCATAGAACATGGTTGGGCCGAATCGAATATAGAGGTGCCTGTAGCCGTAGGGTAATATTTTGTAGGGGCCGGGTCTCCCCGCCCTCACGGGATTCATTTTCAAGGAGGGGGTAGCGCATGTATGAAGTTGCGGATGTTGATGTAGATATTTGTGGGTCGACCAGTTGTCGTCTTTGTACGCAGTTTTGTCCGGAATCCAATACCATTTTATTCGATACAGGACGGAACTCCGCTTATATTGCCGTGGATCGATGCAAGGGATGCGAGATCTGTGTCGGTGTTTGCGATAATCTGGCAAAACATCATGCGATCAAAATGGTCACCATTACCCATTTGGAAAATCCTTTTGAGATTCGCAATCATGGATTTACAGACAGCATCATCCATTTAATTCCTGTTGCCAATGGCAGCTAGGGCGGACACATAGGTCTGCCCCTACAAAATGAAATGTCTGAAATGCGGCGCCGAGAACGATCCAGATGTTTCTTGGTGTATTAAGTGTCTAACCGAGATACCCTCCAACCAGCCCCGCTACCTGCTTTGTCCAGAGTGCCGTCATAAAAACGATCCGACAGCTTTCCATTGCGAGGTCTGTCATGAGGGGCTACGTCCTGGGCAAGCGGAGTAGAGCTTTTTGACTCATCCCTCCCCTTCAAGGGAAGGCTAGTACAACGTTTCAATAAAATATACGATTATTAGAGTTAATGGACAAAATTAGTTGCTGTTTTCTGTAGATTACCCTTATGTTATACGGGTAATCAGGAGAAAAACTCATG
>JACPZM010000104.1 GCA_016195485.1 Candidatus Troglogloeales bacterium
CAATGCTTCTTGTGATCCTTCGGGCTTACGCCCTCAAGGATGACAGCCTGTTTCCCCGAAATAGCGCTTCCCAAATTGTACCAGATTCTTGCTGCCCTTCAATCGCTTCCTTCCCCAGTATCCATACAGTTTTTAGCACAAAACCCCCTCTCAATTTACCCACTCGCTTCCACGATGACCCATTTATTTAAGCGAAAAGCCTATCCTGTCAACAGCTACACTACTTTCCTTGCCTTGAACGGACAGAGGCGTAAATACAAAAAGCGAATTTGCTTCGCTAGGAGTGGTAAAAGTCTTTGCTAATGTAGTTCGTCGTGTACCTTCCTGTACAACCATTGAGGTCTGAGTAATTGGATTGTTGTCCTGATCTTGAACCACCAAGCTGATAGTACCCGTCTTGGCACTCCCTAAGTGGTAACCTACTTCCACAATTAAGTCCACATTACTTCCTTTCTGCAATATGGTTCCTTCATCGGGTGTGGATTTGACAATCCGAATACGATCCTGACTTTTTCCAAAACTACACGCCATAACAAGCAATATAAGGAACAAAGCGGCTAGCAAACCTTTTTTTTGGAAAAACATTAACAACGACTCCTGCATTCAGTGACACATTTCTGAGTATTTCTATCGCACTCATTTTTCTTCTTTTCAAATATAGGCTTACAGATGTAGTCGCACAATATATTATCTAGTATGGGTATGCCAACAATTTTTCCACAGACATAATCACACGCTTGTCCAGTAATGACGGTAGTAAATGCACATGGTACGGCTCCACTAACCCCTCCCCCCAATCCACATTTGACTGCACAAACCTGCCCACGCCCCGGACACTCATTTTTATCTAATCCAAAAGGGTCTACATACCGGATCGGATTATTGTCTACATAAGCATAGGCATTTTTTCCACCCGTATAAATTTGTAAGCAACGCAGTGTGAATATCGGATCCTCCCCCAAGAACCTCTGCAGTGTCGGGCTGTAATACCTCGCCCGGTAGTAATACAACCCTGTCCCATCGTTTTCTCTGCCGGTGTATTGGAACGGATTAGTGCTGGTTCCTGTAACCGTCGTGTTCCCAAAGGGGTCGTAGGTGTACGTCGTCTTGATGGCGCCCGTGGAGTCGGTTAAGGCCATGACAGACCCTAGCG
This sequence comes from Candidatus Troglogloeales bacterium, assembly GCA_016195485.1. GTDB lineage: Bacteria > Nitrospirota > Nitrospiria > SBBL01 > SBBA01 > JACPZM01. The sequence goes on from JACPZM010000104.1 coordinate 1,154, forward strand.
CATCCGCGTGATAAAACTCTTGGCCTGTTGCAGTCGTCCGCATAAAAGGCTCGTCAATGTTGAGCGAACGCAAATACGTCGCCGTCACCACCCCGTTCTTGATCTCCGCCACAATATCGTTGCCATCATAAAGATACTTGGTCGTTACGCCATTGATCGTCTTGCTGATTCTTCGGCCCAGCGCATCATACATAAAACTCGCGGTTACACCCGTCCCGCTCATGCTGGTCAAGCGGTTTCTCGCATCCCAACTATAAGTCTTGGTTCCATCATTAGTAAGGTTGCCATTGGCGTCGTAGGTGAGAGTGTTGGCGCTGAACTGCGTCATCTGGTTGTTTGCGTTATACAAGGTGGAGGAAACAGCCTGCGGCAAACTTACGCTCGCCCAAGTCCCGCCTGCCCGAGTCTTATTCCCGGTAGCATCATACGAATAGGTCAGATTGCCCAACGTCGTACTCCCTTTCATATACTTGATTTCCGTCAGCCTTGATGCCACATCGTAACTATATTCCGTCACCACCCCATTCGGCAAGGTCTGGCTAATCCTGCGGCCAGCGGCATCATACGCAAAGGCCACGATAGAACTTCCTTGCGTGATTCCCGTTACGCGATTGGCGTTGTCGTAGGCATATGTAACCGTTGCTTGCCCTGTCACCGTCATGCTCGCGCGACGGCCTGCCGCATCATACGTATAGCTGATAATCCCTTGTGGCGTGGTCTCGGAGGTTAAGCGATCCAAGTTGTCATACGCGAGCGTGCTGGTGCCCGAAACAGAATCAACGATTTGCGTCAGCCGATTCCCCGCATCATAGGTGTAGATCGTCGTCGAGCCGTCTGCATACGCCGCCTGCGTCCTGCGGTTTAAGGCATCATACGTAAATTGGGCCATCTGCGTCTTTCGATCCGTAAACTTTTGCAGATTCCCCTCGAGATCATACAGGTACCCCTCAGATGCGAGCAGAGGATCGGTGCGATTGGCCAAGCGATCCATGTTGTTGTACCCATAAAGCGTCGTTTGCGCCTTTGCATCCGTAACGGACAAAAGATTCCCATTCGGATCATAAGTAAACGCAGTGCCGCCCCCTTGCGTGTCATTCACCTGTGTCAGACGATTGATGACATCATATCCATATTGCGTGATAAACGCAGAGGGATTGGTCAGCGCGGTCAGCCGGTTGAAAAGATCGTAATCCCGTGTGGTGGCATCGCCCAGAGGATCAATCGTCTGAATCAGATTGCCCTGCGGATCGTATGCAAACGTCGTGGTATGCCCCAACGGGTCTGTCAGGGAGAGGGGGCGACACGCATCATTATAAGTCATGAGCGTCTCCTTGCCTTGCGGGTCGGTTACTTTTATGAGACTGCCTTTGAGGTCATAAGAAAAGGTGGTAACGTGAAGCAGGGGATCGGTAATCGTCGCAACCTGATTATAGGTCGGTTCATAAGTAAACGTTGTTGATACCGCTCCCGATGTGCCCGCAAGCCGCGTGAGCGTCTTCAGATTGCCCGCCGCGTCGTAGGCGTATTCTGTGCGCCGCCCCAGCGAATCGGTCGTCGCCAACTTTTGGTTTGTCACCGAGTCGTACTCATGCGTGGTCGTCCGCTCCACGGGTGTGCCCAGCGCCTCGACTTGGGATGTAACCAACCCGGCATCGTTAAAGTTCATTCGGGTTTGCGTGCCCCGCGCATCTGTAATTGTTGTGTATTGAGACCGTATCACCGGGCCGCTTGGAGGCACTAGATAGGAATAAGAGACCCCACAGTTGGTTGACGGGATGGAATTGGAATCCGCCAACGCAATGGTAATGGTCAACGCGCCAGTACAATCTGGATATGTCGGTGCGATGGAGGGTGGTAGCGGAGGAAGAGGCAATGTCTCTGCACTGTATGCCAGTATTGAAACCCCTCCATCTGCAACCGTCTGTTTGACCACACGCCCAGAGGTGTCATACTCGTTCTTTAGATAGGTGATCCCGCGGGGGTCTGTGATCGTGGTCATCACACCGGTTACGGTATCATAGCCATACTGGGTGGCCCCTCCGGTAGGATCGGTCACCTTATCCAATCGTCCGTTAAGATAGCCGTAGTTGGCTGATGCCCCCAGTGCACCCGTTGGATCCTGCACCTGCACCTTCGTGACCTGCGCGCCGCTGTAGCTTATCGCCAAGGAACTTTGAGAATCGGTGGAGGCAAGCGAAACAACCTG
>JACPZM010000109.1 GCA_016195485.1 Candidatus Troglogloeales bacterium
AAGATCGCCCTTTTTGCCTTTGGCGGCGGCTTTACTTACGGCTCCGCGCTGATTGTTTGGTAGCCTGCGCTAATGAGTCGCGTCAAAATAATTCGCACAGTCGGTAGGCGGTGCCCCATCCCGTCGGCGGCCAATCCATCCAGACTGGTGTCGTTGCTCGTAATGGGTATGCGCGCTCCTCGCGCCTATTCAGTCTGGCGGTTTGACCTCCTCATTTTTGCACAAATTATTCTGATGCGACTCTTAATCTGCGATAGATCCGCACAATTTTAAAATCAACCGCTCTAATACAATAGCGTCGGCTAGATAGCTCCCTTTTAATTGTAAATCGACTTCCCTGAAAAGATCGAATGCCTCGCGAATTTCGTCACTTTTCCATACGCGAAGTCTCTTGAAAAACGCTGTCAGGCGGTACGGCGGGATCGGCACCTTCTTTCCCGCATCCGACTCCGGCATTGACAAAAGCGCCTCTTTGGCCAACGCCATGATTCGAAATTGCCACATAAACATTGATAATACCTTTAAGGGGGGATCTCCTTGAGACAACATGTGAGACAGAAGGCATAAGCCTTTCTCTAAATTCTTCTCGCACACGCAGTCGAGCAATTCAAATATCGTATGCTCTCTCTCACCAGAAATGACTTGTTCCACCGTATCAAGAGATATGACTTGCCCTACCTCTTTCCCAGAATGCAAAGATAATTTTTCGAGTTCCCGATGGATTAAGACAGGATTTTTGCCAAGATGCTCTTTTAGATATAATACGGCATCTTCCGAAAGGTGGATTCCATATTGTTCTGCTTCCCGCCGAATAAAAATAGGGATCTCACTTTCATACAAAGAATGACAATGAATCAACGTGGCTTGTTTCTTTAAGTTCAAAAAGAGTTTGGTGCGCATATCGGGTTTTTGTGCCACAAAAACTACAGTAGTGGACTTTAATGGGGAGTTAAGATAAGAGAGTAGCGCATCCTTCAGATCGACGATCTTGTCCGCATTGTCTACGACAATAAGCCTTCCAGGGCCAGCCATTGGAAAGCTATTTGCGACGAGGAGGATCTCCGCAGGCCCGACCTTCTCGCCATCAAAACGATTGTAATTAAAATCACGTAACGCAGGATCGACCCCTCTTTCAAGGAACCATGAAAGAATTTTATCAATGAAAAACCGCTCTGCCCCATCAACGAGATAACAGGGAGAGAGGTGTTCGGGACGAAGCAGGCGTTGCGCCTCCTCATAAGTCATTTCAGATTTTTCCGTCATCTTCCCCTATTTCTAATTTAAAAATGGCTCTCCCGAAAAAGTTGTGAGCAAGGGGCTTGTCCAAGAATAATATGAAGGCCTTAAAGAAGATCATGCACAGAAAGGGGAACCCTGCTTGATAAGACGATACGCAATCGGGTGGAAAAGTTCAAGCCTTTTCTGAACAACTTATTTCCGGTCATGCCCTGAGGGGGCAAGGTGTCACGGTCACGGCAAAGTTGTTTATGGGAGGAGCTGGAGAGGTGGTAAGAATGTTTGGAAAATCGGGTGGCGGCTTGATTGCATTACCCAAAAATTTTGTCGCACACCCGAGAGGCCCGGGTGCCAATGCGGCCACTTGACCTTGTCGTCTCGTTTGCAATACTATATGGGAAGTGGAGGGTGAAAGTTTTTTTCAGATCCGCTATCGCGGAATCTGGGTTTGAAGAAGACTTGCTTTCCTCGTAAAAGTATTATATAGTCTATCCTCATTCTTAAAATGCAGTTACAAGACCCCGCACAAGATAAATTGCCAACCCAAGTTTACTTTAAGAGGGACTATCTGTCCCTTGTTGTCTTTATTGGGGTCCTTTTGGTGAGCTTGTTTGGTATTCCCATTTTTATGTACCTCTATGATTTTTCCTGGTTGGACTGGACTCTTTTTGGTCTCTTGTATATGGTGACAGGACTGGGGATCACAGTGGGATATCACCGATTTATTTCCCATCGCAGTTTTACGTCTCCCGCTATTGTGAAGGTGGCTCTCTTGGTTGCAGTAGGGTGGGCCATGGAAAATTCTGCTCTGAAATGGTGTTCGGATCATGTTCGCCATCATGCAAAAGTGGATCAGGAAGAGGATCCCTATAATGCCAAAAAGGGATTTTGGCACAGCCATCTTCTCTGGATATTTTCAAAAAGCCCGTACGCAAGCGAAAAATATCTAGCCCCTTTTCGAAAAGATCGATGGATCATGTGGCAACACAAATACTATCTTCCTATTGTTGTATCGGGCTTCGTTCTTCCTGCGATGATAGGGTTTCTCCATCGCGGCTGGGTCGGTTTTGCAAGCGGGCTTTTATTGGCCGGGGTGTTTCGGGTATTCGTGGTTCTCAACTCGACTTTTTGTATTAACTCAATTTGCCATTTATGGGGGGCGCAGCCTTATGGCGATCACAACAGCAGTCGCGACAGTTGGTGGGTCTCTCTGGTCACTTTTGGCGAGGGATATCATAACTATCATCATGCCAATCCGCGGGATTATCGCAACGGCCCGGCCTGGTACAATTTCGATCCCTCTAAATGGCTCATTTACTCCCTGTCTCTTATTGGTCTCGCTAAAACAAGCCCAGATTAAGCAGGGCTCTTCATGCTAAGAGAGCTTCGGCTACATAATTACGCGATTATTACCGATCTCCTGCTCACCTTTGAAGAAGGTCTCATCGTGATTACCGGCGAGACGGGTTCTGGAAAATCAATTCTTGTAGAAGCCATCGCGCTCCTTCTGGGAGAACGATCCGATGGAGAACCTGTTCGTCATGAATCGGATGAGGCAGTTTTAGAGGCACGCTTTGACGATCACGATTCCGACGGTATTATCTTAAAACGGGTTCTATCTGCCGGCAAATTAAAAAGCCGCGTATATATAAATGATTCCCTCGCCAATCTCGCAAGCTTAAAACAAGCGGGAGAGCACCTTGCAGAAATTCATGGACAACACGATCACACCCTACTCATAAATCCCGACTATCCAATCTCCATATTAGACGCCTATGGAAAACTTTCACTGCAAAAAGAGCAATACCAGACCCACTTTCAGGAACGCGCTCACCTCCTGAACGAGATAACAAACTTAAAGAAAGCGCTTTCCGAGAGAGATGTCGCCGGAGGCACGACCTCTGCGAGGCGACAGGAAGATTTCCTTCTGTATCAACTCTCCGAAATTCGATCTGCAGATTTAAAGATAGGGGAAGAAGAGTCTTTAGAAAAAGAGGAGCGAGGGCTAAAAAACTGGGAGTCGATTTTATCCACCACCGCACGGGGCAACGCCGTCCTTTCTGAAGAAGGGGGAATTTTAAGCCAGATTGGAAATCTGGAACAACAGTTAAGAATGATGAGTAAAACAACGGAAGATGCCGATGCCGAAATGAATCTGTTGCATACCGCGAATATCAATCTAAAAGAGTTGGCGCTCCTTCTACGAGATCGCGCAAACCGCGTGTCGTTTGATCCAGAAAGACAGCAGATTGTCACCGAACGACTTTATCTGATTCAGAAAATGCAAAAAAAGTATGGCGGCTCCATTGAGGTCATTCTCGATTTAAAAGCACAGATGGAGAATGATCTTTCTTGTTTGTTGGAAGGGGGCGAGCGATTATCTGCAATGGAACAGGCGCTTTCTGAAATCTCAGCAAGGCTTACAAAAGAGGCCGAGGCCCTTTCAAAGAAGAGAATCGAGGCAATCGGTCCGTTTGAAAAAAGAGTGAAAGAAGAGTTGGCTCTCCTGGGGATGGAGAAAACGCGGTTTCAAATATCCAATCAACAGAAGCCGCTATCTGAAGATGGAATCGATGAAATCCAGTTTTTAATTGCCCTGCCGGGGGAGCTTTTAAAATCAATTACAAAAGTCGCTTCGGGAGGGGAGTTGTCGCGGCTGATGCTGTCTTTAAAAGTAGTAGTGTCGAACATTGATCCGGTGCCAACCTATGTCTTTGATGAAATCGACGCGGGCATAGGAGGGGCAATAGCTGAACGAATTGGAAAACGCCTGTCTAAACTTTCCAAACAGCATCAGGTTTTCTGCGTAACCCATCTGCCTCAAATCGCACGGTTTGCCGATCATCACTATGTTGTGGAAAAGAAAACTGCCCAGAAAAGGGTTATGACCACTGTACGCAAACTGTCTCAAGAGGAACGGGTCACAGAATTGGCCCGCATGTTAGGCGGTGTTACGATTACCTCCGCAACCCTCCGCCATGCGGAAGAGTTATCAAGGAACAGATAATCAGGTCTTACCCCTCCACTTTGTTCCACAGATATATTGATAATCACATCCAGGGCAGATTTCCTTTTGATCTGCCGTTGGTCGAAACGGAATGGCAGGGTCGGTGATCTCTTCAAGCAGTTTAAAGATAACCCTCTTGAGCGGCGCGTAAGCCGCGTCGGGGGATATGCCATCAAACAATGAATGCTCAATCTCTTTTCCCATTCTTAAACGACCCAAAAACAAAAACAGGGCATCCATATTTGCAATCCGTGTTTTTGTCTTCTCGCTGTACAACAGCATGTAGAACGGCAACTGAAGAGATCCAATTACTTTTTGCCAACTCCCTCTTTCTTCAACATTCAGTTTTTTTGAGTCAATCATAACGTGCGCCGGGGAAGCGCCTGTTTTATAGTCAACGATGATAGTCCTATCATTTCTTTGTTCGATTTTGTCGATTCTCCCTTTGAGTCGAAACCCGTCGACTAAGACAGATATTTCTTCCTCACACGCCAAAATGGTCAGGCTGTTTTCATTGACGAGCGGGCGATAGTAATCTTCCAGCAATGCACCTAAATGCCGCTTCACCTGCCTTTTGAACAGATACAATGCGCCAGAGGAATCTGTTCCGTATCTTTGCGCAAAATGATCTTCTACCAGCGCATCCATCCGCGCCTTGTCAATGTCCGCTGTCAGAAGCGGTCTGCCCTTTCTTTCTGAAAAATAATCCTTCAAAACAGTATGAACAAACGTGCCCAAATCAGAACGTTCGATATCTCCCGATATCTCATCCTGAGGTTTTAAGCTAAGAACATATTTGTAATAAAACTGAAGAGGACATTTCAGATAACTATCAATGGCCGTTGCGCTAAAAGTAAAATCTTTCAGGAACGCAGTGACAGCATCAGTCTTCTCAATGGACACAGGCGTTTCGCTTCCGAGGTTCACCTGATATGAAATCAGCCGGATGTCGCGTCGCGCGTCGGTGGCCTCCTCCTCGCCGGGGCAACGTGCCCTGCGAGGGTCGTACCCATTTTTCTGCCGCTCCCAGAGCAGTTTTTCAACAAAACGGGATCGCTCTTTTTCGTCGTTTTCGATAAAAAAAAGATGGACATTGTCCGCTCCATGGAGGAGCGTGTCAAAATAATAGGCCGCGCGTTTATCCTTATCCACATAAGTCGGCAAACCTAAAATCTCCCTGGCTCGAAGAGGAATTAGAGAATCTTCAGATTGAGTTTCAGGAAGAATATCTTCATTGGCATCTAAAACGAATACGCTTTTGAACGTGAGATTGCGTATCTCTAATGATCCCAATACCTGCAGTCCCCGAATGGGCGTGCCGGGAAAAGGGGTGTGACAGATCGCAATATACTGCCGGAGAAAAACAAAATAGCCAGACTGATTGCTAAAAGAAATATCTTTCATCAACGATCGAGGTAAAACGGTGAGCGCGGCGATCAACGATTCTGAAAAAGGATGGAAGAGGGGATGTCGTTTTGCAGGGCTCTGATGAAACACGAAAACAAGAAGATCAATACAACAGGTCGCACACTCCGCAACATTCTTAAAGGCGAGAAACTTTGCAATGGTGATTCGGTGAATATCCATCAGGTGTTCTCTCATCGGCGCTTCTATGATCTTTTCCTCGATCTGTTCAATCGTGGCAAAGGTCTTTGCTTTATCTCTAATCAGCGCAGATTCCAGTGTGTGAAACATGACCCGTGTCATTTCGGAATTTCTCTGGAAATAAATGTTTTTTGTGTAAGGGTGCAGCACAAATTTGATGTAGTCCGGGATATAAATCCTGTCTCCATCCATAGAGATGATCAGGTTCATGAGGTTATTGAGAAAACCAAAAACGGGCGTGCGCATCAGAGGATACCCAATCGATACGTTATAGGCATCTTCGTCCATGTTAGAAATGCCTTGCCGCAGAAGGGGGAAAAGAGTATCCGGCGTCGGCAACATGATGACACTCTTTTCATCTAAAATATTTCCGGTCTCTTGATATTTGCTGATGAGCGCACCTAATGCTAAAACCTGTCCGTGGGTATCCGGACTACTATAGAAATGGATAGCAGGCGCCGAAACGGCCTGTAGGGACACAGAATGCTGTGCCCCTGGAACCCCAAGCTTCAAGAGGTTCTCTGAAAGCCCAGCTCCCTGCTGAAAGAGGAAGAGCGTATTGTCGTATGAGGCCAGTCTCTGAAAGATGATCCTTTCAGCTTGGGTCAGGGCAAAAAAACCAGCGAAGATCATACGGGTATAGGAATCAAGCCCCGCAGGCGACGGTCGCCCTGATTGTTCTACCTGTTTTGCCGCAAATTGGTATCGTTGTGACCGGGTGGAAAAACCCAACGCAACGGCCTTCTTATAAAACGCGTCGTAAAAGTAAGTGAGGGAAGCTAATCGCTCCTCTGTGTATTTTGGAATACTTTCTGACAGCGCTGCTTCCATCTCTTGGAGTCTTCCGGACGCAACCCCCTCAATGGTCATCTCTTCGATGTCACGATATATTTTTATCCCCAGGGGAAAGAATCTGTCTGGCGTCAAAAATCCTGTGCCGCCCAAATGTCTTGGGGAACTTTGATGAATTTCGTACAGAAGGGCAACCGCATCAATGGTTTCCAGATTTTTTAATGTATGAAATTTCTTGTAGGTGGCATCAACGAATTCGTCAATAGAGAAGATTGCGGGCGGGATAAAGCTTCCTCTGAGTTTTTTGGCAAGACTGGCTCTTAAAAAATGGGCAGGTCTTTTTCCGGGGAAGACTACGAGCGACGATGAATAGTCTCTGTCTGCGACCCTGATATAGGAGATTATTACTTCGATTAAATCGGCGCCGTAAGGAAGAACAGTGACGCTCATCATGCTGTTTCTAATGAAAACCGGAATGAGGAGGGATTTTGTAAAAGCGATAAAAACATCCGGATACCGTCCACCGTGTGTTGCAGGGGCGCTGCTGGCTGCGCCCAAACATCTCCAGTCCGTTCCGGATGAGGCATCATCCCAAAAACGTTCCCTGCCTTATTACAAATTCCGGCAATATTGTCAAGCGACCCGTTTGGATTTGCCGATTCCGTCAATGTCCCGTGTAGATTACAATAACGAAAAATGATCTGATTGTTTTCGATCAAATTTTGTAATCCGGCAGGCTCAATATAATAATTCCCCTCGGCATGAGCAATCGGCATTGAGATGACCTCTCCATTGGTAAAATTAGATGTTAGAATCGATTTCGAATTTTCGACCCTGACCCATACAGACTTACAGATAAATTTTAAGCGCTTGTTTCGTAATAGCGCGCCCGGGAGAAGGCCCGATTCAGTTAGAATCTGAAAGCCGTTGCAGATTCCCAAAACCACTCCCCCTGCGCGGGCATGTTCAATAACCGCTTTCATAATCGGCGAGTAAGCGGCAATCGCGCCGGTTCGAAGATAGTCTCCATAGGAGAAACCCCCGGGAAGAATCAGGATATCCACATCAGGAAGTTTCTCTTCTTTATGCCAGATAGGCATGACTGCGGGTGCGCGAGGATCAGGCTCTGCCCGTCCGAGCGCGGGGTGTGGGGGCATTGGAGGTTCACCGAAGGTGAATCCTGACAGGCCCCCACATCCGATGACTTGCTCGATAACATACTGGCAGTCGCGATCACAATTAGACCCCGGAAAAACAATGATTCCAAAACGCATAAGTTTATTTTTTGGCGTAGTGTTTGAGTACCTCATCCGCTATCTTATGGAGAGGGAGGGCCTTGTCCACCACGCCGGCCTCAATGGAAACGCGCGGCATCCCGTAGATCACTGCAGTCTCTTCCGATTCGGCAAAAGTGACACCCCCCTTCGCTTTGATCTGCTGGAAACCGATATGGCCGTCATGTCCCATCCCCGTTAAAAGAATTCCCAGCATATTTGATCCAAAAATGTCGGCAGAGGAACAGAGCATCTTATCAATGGAAGGAACGTAGATATTTTCATTAGAAGCCTCGACAAGACAGGTGTATACCTCTCCACCCCGTTTTTCAAAAAGGAGGTGGTGCCCTCCCGGCGCAAGATACACCGTGCCGTTTTCAAGATGCTCCCCGCCTTGCACTTCCATCACCGGCAGAAACGATTTCTTATTGAGTGTCTCTGCAAAGGCATGGGTAAATCCCTTTGGCATATGCTGGGAGATCACGATCGGAACAGGGAAGTTTTGCGGCAAACGCCCGATCACTTCATAAAGGGCGCGAGGGCCGCCGGTGGATGCCCCAATGGCTAATACGCCAGAGACGATTTTTGGACCCTGTTCGCGTTTTTGAACTTTCTGGGGGGCCACTGTTCGCAAAACGAGCTTTTCGCTGACAATGGTCGCCGCCGCCTCAATTTTTAAAATAAGCTCATTTGAGTTTTTAAACCACCCCTCATGCATGCGGAGTTTACTTAAAAAATCACAGGCGCCAAGCTCCAGCGCTTTAAAGACATTGTCCGAGTCTGCGCGCCCGGAGAGAACCAACGTGGGGGTCGGATAGTTTGCCATAAGCCAGCGAAGGAATGTAAACCCATCCATCCGGGGCATCTCCAAGTCTAAGAGAATCACATCCGGTTTTTGTTCAACAACAAGTTTCATGCCTCTCTCCCCATCTTCCGCAAGCCCCACTACAGAAAGGTGAGCATGGCCTTGAAGCATCAGATTGAGGAGACCTCGAAACGATACGGAGTCATCAATCACAAGAAGACGAAGGGTCTTTTTCATTTGTTCATATCCGACAAATTAAAATAATTCGGTTTAACGTCAGGAGGCTTCTGATACAGGAGATCGTGTTTAAAATGCCGTAAGACAAAATCGGTGGAGAGGGCAAGCAACGATTCCGAATGGCCCAACAATAAAAATCCGCCCGGCTGTAATTTCTGAAAAAACGCGTTAATCGAGCGCTTCTTGGATGCGGCATCAAAATAAATAATCACATTTCTGCAAAAGATCGCGTCCATCTCCGGCAAAAGACCCCATCTTTCCTTCTCGTAAAGGTTCAGGTGTAAAAAGACAACCGGTTGCTTGATCTTATCCATGATGCGAAATTCCGTTTCCTCTTTTGTAAAATAAGTTTTTTGAAAATAAGGGTCAATCGCCCGAAAAGATGATTCACGATAGACACCCCGACGGGCAATGGCTAACGCCGCGCGACTGATATCGGTCGCGTAAATTTCAACATTGATATCGCGAAAGTCATGATGCTCCAAAAAGAGCATTGCGAGGGTGTATGGCTCTTCGCCCGTAGCGCACCCTGCGCTCCATATCCGAATTCTACCGTTCTTTCTGCCTCGCTCCGCAAGCTCCGGCATTACCTCGTCCATGAAGGTATCCAACTGCTTTTTCTCCCTGAAGAAATAGGTTTCATGAATGGTGATGGTATCGATCAATAACCCAATCTCTTCCTCTTTATTGCGATCGTATTTCAGATAGTAGTAGTAGTCTCCAAAATTCGTCAGCTGCCTTTTTTTGATGTTTTGCTGCAATCGGCTTTCCAGGATCGCTTTCTGATCTTCCGCGAAGAAAATGCCGGAGATGTCGTAAATGAAATCTCGAAGAACTCGAAACATCGCATCAGTCAGTTGGATATGATTCATATTGATCCATGTAGGGGCGGTTCGCGCCAGCCCTATCACTTATGGGGAACCGCCCCTACATAACGCCTCCTCGGAGACGGAACAGCGCAAATCGGGCGGCATCCCGCACGAGGGGATCGGAATCTTCATCGGCCATTGCGGCAATTTTTGAAGAAGACGTAACGACATCTGCGGTCAAACTTAAGTTCCCCAGAGCGGAAACGGCGGCGGCGCGCAGCCCCCAATGTGGATGCTCCAATAGCGGGGTTAGCGCTTCAATGGCTTGAGGATTGCCATAAGTCCCCAAGGCCAGAATCGCCGCCTTTTTAACATCTTTATCTTCGGAGGAAAGCTTTTTCAGAAGGTCTGATAATATCTCTCCATCCTTCCGAGTCCCCAATGCAGAAAGCGCTGCGATTTGAACCACGCCGGTGGGATCATTCACAAGTCGTCGTAAAAGGTTTAATCCTGTTTCTCCCGAAACATGGCCAATGGTGCGCGAAAGCTGCGCTCGAACCCACATATTTTCGTCATGAACAAGGGGAGAAAGATCTTCTAATATAGAGTTTATTTCGCCCTGTTCCAACACCTTCAACACCGCGACCCGCACCTTATAGTCTTCGTCTCCCAATGCCGATAAAATCGGTCTGATGATTTTTTGAAACGGAAACCGACCGAGCGCAAAAACAGCCGCCCGACGCACATCTTCGTCCGAATCTTTTAATAAAAATGCAATATCAGAAATAGCCGACTCCAATCCTAACTCCCCCAAAAGCTGAGCCGCGTTTGCGCGAAGATGCGCTGACTTCTGTTGCAACGCCAACACCAGTTCGTCTTCCGGAATGTCCGACTTCATTTTCAAAAGCGACGCAACAGCCGCTTCCTGCACTTCCGGATACGGGTCTTTCAACAGGGCCATCAATGACAAAACCGTCGCTTTACTTTTTATCTTTCCAAGGGCGACCGCCGCCGCTTCCCGAACATGCGCGACATTGTCCTTTAAAAGATCAAGCAGGAATGGAACCCCTGTAGGATCAGCAACCTCTCCCCAAATTGTCGCTGCGGCCTGGCGCGTTCTTTCATCCTCCCATAAACCGCGTTCTAAAAGTTTAGAAAGCTCCGGAAGAATCAAATGGCCCATCTCCGACAAGGCGGCCACAACATCCAAATTGTACTCACTTAAAAGAGGGATTAGAATCGACACCGATCGTACTTCCGATACCCATCCCAGTGCCCGGATAGCAGATCTTTTTAAAAGGGGATCAGCATGATTTACAACAGAAGCTAAAAAGAGATAATCCCGCTCATCATAAACCTCTCGGAACAATTTCCGGAAAAGCTCCCTGTTTTCATCCTCCTGTTTTAATCCTAAAGTAACAAGGGCCTTTAAGGTCACGCGGCGTATGTTTTCGGACTCGGAATGAAAATCG
>JACPZM010000113.1 GCA_016195485.1 Candidatus Troglogloeales bacterium
ATCATGTCAATATAAATATTATTATTACATGCCTACATAAATGAGCGAAAAAGAGTAGTTTCATTAATAATTACAATCACTTACGCAAAAACAGGGGGGGGAAGATCAGTCAGACAGTGGGGAGATGTTTGTTATGGGTAAGCGGTTATCTTTGCGTGGTTTTCGATCAAGCAGGCGGGCTTCCTTAGTCGGGATTTTGTTGGAAAAAAGTTCGGATTTTGTTCAGGAGACACAGCTTTATCCAGATTGGTTTGGATGCCCTTCAGGTTTTCTGTGTACGTTCCATCCTATAAACTACAACGCCAATAAAAATAAACGTGGCAATAACAGCGCCGATCGCAAAAAAATCGCCATACGTTGTATAAACAGTTTTTTGAAATCCACGAGAGAGACTTTCCAGCCGAGCTTCGTCTACGAAAAGATTACCACTCTGTAAAACCGCTCCGTGGGCATCAATAAAGCCCGAAATACCTGTATTCGCGGCACGGGCAAAAGGAACGCGGTTTTCGATGGCACGAAAAACAATCATTGAAAAGTGCTGGTATGGAGCGGCAGAATGGCCAAACCACGCATCGTTCGTAATCGTGACAATCACGTTAGCGCCGTTTTGAACAAATTGACGAACCACCTCCGGAAAAATTACCTCAAAACAGATCGCTGTGCCAATTTTAGCGGATAATGGTCTTACACCTTTAGAATCAATCCCCCCCAGGGAAGGAATCTCCATCACTACCGCCTTTTTCCCAGGGACAAAATCCCCAATCCCAGTCACCATCTTGTTTACAAAAAAAAGAGCGGATTGAAGTGGCACATATTCTCCAAACGGAACCAAGTGCATCTTGTCATATCGAAAGAGGGAGGGGCCTTTAAGAGAAGGGGAGAGAAGATATGCCGAGTTGAGAAGCGAAATTTGACCGAAGTCCATTGTTTTAAATGCAAGAGAGCCAAAAAGCAACGAGAAATCTCCCTTCTGCGTTAATTCAACCAATCTTTGCTGATATAAAGGCTCATTTTGGAAAAAGACTGGAAGCGCCGCTTCCGGCCAGATCACAATGTCCGCCCGATGTGAAAAAGGAAATGATAATTGTTCATATTTTGCAATGGTCTTCTCACGCGCCTCTGGAGACCATTTAATCGCTTGATCAATATTCCCTTGAATAACAGCAACACGAAGTGGATTTCCATCATTCATCGGCAGAGAAAGGCGATAATGACCATACAGAAGCGTTATGATCAAAACAGCAAATAAGATCAAAGCGGGAAATCTTGCCAGCATTTTTTTATCCCATGCCGTTTGAATGATTAAAAATAGGGTTGCGTTAATGAAAACGACGAGGGCGCTGACACCATAAACCGATGCAATGTCGGCAATCTGGATCAACGGCAAATTGCGGTACTGAGAATAACCCAACGCGTTCCAAGGAAAACCGGTGAGAAGATGGCCCCGAAGATATTCTAACGCAACCCATGCAAGAGGCGCGAGGAGCAAAAAACTCCTGTCAGTAAAACCGATCAGCAATGCAAAGCACCCCACATAGAGTGCGAGATAGGATGTCAACAGTAACATGAAAAAGCCGCTTGCCACCCAGGGAAGATTCCCGTACTGATGCATACTGATGGTTACCCAGTAGAGGGTGCCTGCAAAATAGACCAGCCCCGCAAACCAGCCAATTAAAAACGAGTATTTTGGGGATTGATTCTTACAAGCGAAAAAAAGTGGAATAAGGGCAATAAAAGCAAAATACGAACCGTCCCATGAAGAATTCCATGAAGGAAAGGAAATGGCCAGCAAAAGCCCTGCGAGGGCAGCCAGTAAAACTACTGCTTTAGGACGTAGCATTGAATAACTGCCTTTTCTTCTAACAGATCCATAAGCATGTTTCCCGAATGTTTACACCATACGGGCATATCTTTTTTTATCCCAACGTCATCAGAGAGAACCAAAAGAACCTGCCCCGGCTGCATCTCTTTCATTTTTTTGGATGTCAAAATAACAGGGAGCGGGCAGAAAAGCCCCAGTGTATCCAGGGTTTGATCAGCGACGCGCAGAGGCCGTCCCTCCATCATTATATTCCCAAAGATTCCGCGACAGCGGAATCTGAAATTGCAAATTCATTCCGAAATACTGCGTTATCGGCCATTTGGGGCTACTCACCGTACGAGTAAGTACGCCTCGGTTGCCAAAATGGCCTCTGGCCTTGTATGTCAGGCGACTTTGCAATTTCTCCCAAAATCAATTGCGGATTTTGGGATGTTGTGCTCCCCACCAATTCCGCGTATAGAGGGGAGGTCTCTCGAAGCCCTTGCACCGTTTCTGGAAAGATATCTATCACTGTATCAATCTCTTCCTCGGAAGTCTTGCGGCCCAAACTTATCACAATACCTCCTTGCGCAACATTGGCAGGAATTCCAAGGGCAGTGAGTGTCGGTGATATTTTCAGGGCATCCGCGCTGCAAGAAGAGCCGGAGGCCACGATAATCCCCTTTTTATCTAACGCGCGAATCAACGCCTCTCCATCCACATACTCCACTGCGAAACTCGCTATGTGGGGTAGTCTGTTTGTGGGATCTCCGGTCAAATGAAGTAGCGGGACTCTTTGCAATAGGCCGTGAATCAGATGGTCTCTCATGGCAGAAAGTTTTTGATTGATAGAAATAATACTTTCCTGCGACTCTTTCGCGGCGATGCCCATCCCAACAATCGCCGCAACATTTTCCGTGCCAGCCCGCCGACCTCCTTCTTGAATGCCCCCGTCGATTAAGGGAAGGATACGTGTTCCACGCCTGAGATAGAGCGCACCAACCCCCTTTGGGCCGTAAAATTGCTGGGCGGAGAAACTGGCAAGGTCCATCCCTAAAAGATCGATATCAAAGGGAACGACCCCTACCGTGGCGGTGGCATCGACATGAAATAGCACACCTGCAGCAGAGGCAAGATTCGCGATTTCCTGTATCGGTTGTATCGTCCCAATTTCATTGTTGGCATGCATAATCGATATTAAAATAGTCTCCTCGCAAATGGCGCGGGAAACCAAGAGGGGATCAACCCGCCCTTTGGAATCAACCGGTAGCCAGGTCACTTTGTAACCTTCTCTTTCAAGACGTTTTATCGGATGGGCCACTGAGAAATGCTCAATCGCAGAGGTAATAATATGCTGTACCGCACAGGAGGCAGGGCCTCTGCCAGATGAGCCTCTTGCAGAGGTTTTTTTGCGAGCAGATAAAATGCCTTTAATAGCCAGATTATTCGATTCGCTTCCGGAGCTGGTAAAAATGATTTCACGCGTATCGGCCCCGATCAGCGCAGCAACCGCTTCACGGGCAGCCTCAATCGCCTTTTTAGGGTTGGCCCCAGCGCTATGACGGCTCTGTGGGTTGCCAAAAAAGCTGCCCAGGTAAGGAAGCATTCCCTTCATTGCCTTTGACGACAGGGGCGTGGCCGCAATATGATCTAAATAAATTTTCTGCACGACTTTGGGGTCTGTACGCATAAAACCCGTCTCGTCGTGATTGTATCAAAGTCAAAAAGAATTGAGCAAGGATCAGGAAAATCCTGGAGGTGCGAGAAACCGTGTCTTGGCAATGGAGAGTACGTGTCATTCCTAATTGATTTTAATCACCTCCTGATTACCGACCGCAAAAATACTGGCGGACGACCCCTCACTGATATTATTACAGAAGCGGGCGAGGCGGGTCTGCGCGCGGTGCAGTTTCGTGAAAAGGATTTGCCCCTTCGTGAACAAATGAAAATGGCCCTTGAAATTCAAAAGATTACGCAACAATTCGGAATGAAATTATTCATTAATGATCGTGTGGATCTGTGTCTCTGCATTGATGCCGATGGCGTCCATCTTCCCTCAACGGGTCTGCCTGTTACTGTCGTTCGGAAGATGTTAGGCCCGAAGAAAGGAATCGGCGTCTCCTGCCACATGTTAGAAGATGTTTTACGCGCCGAGTCTTTCGGGGCAGACTTTGCGCTATTAGGACCGATTTATGATACCCTCTCAAAACGCCAATACGGAAAGCCTCTGGGCATTGATTATCTCAAGGAAGTGCGGCAGGCAACGACCATCCCATTATTCGCAGTGGGTGGAGTCAGAAAGGATAACATTGCGCAGGTAATGCAGACCGGCGCAGACGGTGTTGCCATGATTTCAGAGATCATGACGGCTGAAAATGTGAGGGAACGCTGTTGGGCCATCCTGAATCTACTGTAGGAGCGGTTCGCGCTTGCCCTATCATTTCTGGGGAACCGCCTCTACGGCCTCCCCATCCCGTCTTGAAATGAGCGTGGTCGTAATCGATCCTATTTTTATTTTTGATTTCATCTTGACCGGAATTTTTCGATCATCGTCGGTTACCCAGATGAAGATGCTTCCCTTGTTAAAGAAAATCCCTTCATAACGCGGCGTCGCCTGAACCTTGATTGTATCAAAAGTTCCGATTGGCGTGGTCACGGTTTCTTTTCCGAGAACTGCTATCTCGAGTTTCCAATTCTTTCCACTGTCATGAACGTCAATAAAGACAGAACTGCCAACGGTCAGTGTGGCCGTTCTAAAAATGTAAAGCGAACTAAGAGAGTCATTGACATTTGGCGGAATATCAAAAACTTCTCGTTTTCCGTCTTGCACTTGTGTTGCTTTATGCTCCACTTGGTCAAATGCAATCTGCTTCTTACGGTTTTTTCCTCCATCATGCAGGTTCACTTTAATCGCATCTGAATAAAGTCCCTTGACATTAAGATACGACTCTACTCGATCATTTACCGGATAGAAGGCGGAAGCAAAATCGCCAGATTGCGCAGTGGATAAAAGCGGATAGACCTCTTGTCCGTTTAGCGTGATCACATCTAAAACAGCCAAAACAGCCGTCCCAGTGCGAACTCCCAAGTACCGGACATCATAGACCAGTCTCTCCCCAGGGGCAAAGGGCAACGTGCCCTGCGAGGGCAACGTGCCCCGCGAGGGCAACATGCCCTGCGGCGGAACGGGAAGAGGCTCTATCGCTTTTGTCTGTGGCGTTAGGAGGAGCAGTAAAAGTAACGATACAATGGGAACATTTTTTTTAAAAAGAACCAAGCGCTTCTTATCCTTTTATATAAAGTTGAGCCAACTCAACATAATTTTGGGCTGACTTTCTTAAAAAGGCGATCTCCTCTTCTGTCAGACCGCGTTTGATTTTAGCGGGAACACCGATGGCGAGCGTGAAAGGGGGAATAGTCATTCCTTCCGTAATAAGTGCGCCTGCCCCCACGATTGCATCATCGGAAATGACCGCACCGTCTAATAGAACGGCGCCCATTCCGATTAAAACGCGATTTGAAATCGTACAGCCATGAAGGGTGACATGATGACCAACCGTTACATCGTTGCCAATGATCAAAGGATGGGTTTTGCGAGTGACATGCAGGATAGAGAGGTCTTGAATGTTAGTCCTTTCCCCGATCCGAATAAAATGAACATCACCCCGGATAACGGTGTTAAACCAGACCGAGCTGTCATTGCCTATTTCCACATCGCCAATAACATCAGCGGAAGGGGCAAGAAAGATATTCGCATGAATCTTAGGTGTTTTACCCTGAAACGAATGAATCATATATGACAACATCTTTCTTGAACGGGGTCCCGCCCGTTGACGCCAATGTCGATCCCATCGTCCGTCCTCCGAGTGGTAAAGCGCACAAAGGGTCAACGATAAAGCCCATCAGCACGGCTTGTCCGCGCCGAGATTAGACTATTTTCAGTTGAAACCGTATCGGGTGACTCCCGCCGCGGGATAAGTTAAAATTGGATTATTTTTAGAAAGAGAGATTGCTTCCTTTATGAGATTGTTAAGTTTTTAGTTGAAACAGCGACGGAGATTTTTGAAAGAGTCACTACCCCCCTATCTCCGTAAGGAACATGCGTCGAAGGATCGATTGTAAGCGGCAGACCTTTTTTAATCTCTAAAGAAAAATGTTCCGGAAAAAATAATGTCCCGCGCGATATGCGCTTGCTGAAGGCAACTGGCGCTTGTATCGCTCCAACAGGCAGGGAGATATTGACAATCTCTCCTTCGACTAAACCCAGCGGCTCGGCATCATCTGGGTGAATAAAGACAGCCTCTTTTGAGATAATTGTGTTTAGACCACTGGCATAAGTCGAAAGTTTTCCAGAATGATAGAGACTCTGCCCTACCTGAAAGTCAAACAGATGACCACCCCTTACCCCTCCTTGTAAAGGAGGGGAATCATCCGACGGGATTATTATTTTCCTCTCCCTTTTCATATAGGACGTAACAGAAGACGCAATCGCCCCTTTTGAAAGAGCAGGCCAACTTGGAGGCATATTCAGAACAACCTCTTTCCAAATCTCGTCTGTATTTTTGTAATGAAACGGTGAGCCGAGCTTGTCAGCGAGTAATGAGAATATCATCCAGTCAGGCTTGCTTCCCCCCACCGGCTCTATCGCTTTCCGAACCTTTTGAATTTCACCCTCCTGGTTCGTATACCGTCCATCCTTTTCGGCAAAACTCACAGCCGAAAAAACAATATCGGAAAGTTCTGCAGTTTCGGTGAGGAAAAGCTCCTGACAGATTAAAAGATGTAAGTTTTGAAATGCCTCCTTCACCTTTTTCTGCGGCAGAGAACGTACCGGGTTCTCCCCGATAATATATAACGCCTTAATCTCACCCCGTTCCGCGGCATCAATCATCTCTACAAGGGTCTTTCCTCCAGCCTTCGCGGGAATCAAACCGGGAAGATACTCGGAGACACCGCCCATCTCAACCGCCCCTAATTCATTGTTTTCCTCTGCCAGAGCAAGGATCCCGGCTCCATCTTTCCCAACCTGTCCAGCTGCTATCGCAAGATCGGCAAGATTCAAAACATTCTGGTACCCGTTTTGATTCCGGGTGATTGCTCGCCCTAGAATTAAGACGCCCCGTTGCGCGCCGGCATAAAGCCCCGCAACCTCTCGAAGGGCCGCCTCGCCAATTCCACTTTCCCTTTCAATCGTTTCAAAAGAGGGTAACGGCCCGCAAGATGTTTTTTGATCCAACACTTTTAATAAACCGAGGATGACCCATCCCTCTGTCCCCATTTTTACTTCCAGATGGCGGTGGGCAATATGAGGGAGATGGCTTTTATAGGTGTCGCGTCCGCTGTTATACGAGTCAATCGCGATGAGCCTTGCCCCTTTTTTACGAACGGCCTCTTTGATTTTAATCGCACAGATCGGATTGGTCTCGGCCATATCACCGGCAAAGGAAAGGATCAGATCGGCATTCACAATATCTTCATATCGGGCAAGGCGGGTAGTGCCAAACACCGACGATAAGGCACGGGCCGCGTTGATATATCCATATCGCGCGCCGGAATCAACATGAGGTGTGCCAATAACCTCTCGCATCAATTTTTGAAAAAGATAGATCTCTTCATTGGTACAATGACTGGAGATAATCCCCCCGATCGCCTCCGGTCCATACTTTTCTTTAATCGCCTTCAATTCAACCGCCGCCTTGTTGAGCGCCCACTCCCATGTCACTTCCATCCTGCGCCCCTTTTGCAGAACCTGCGGACGGATCAAACGTTCTTTATGATTGACAAAATCATAACCAAAGAATCCTCTCGCGCACAGATCCCCTTCGTTCCGGCCGATTCCCAATTCCGAACTGACACGGATCACATTGTCATCAATGGTCTCCAGACTCAATTGACAACCATCCCCGCAATAGGTACAGATTGTATTTGTTTTTTTAACCTGCCAGGTGCGATAATCGTACATCGATGCGCGGCTTGTAAGCGCGCCCACCGGACAAATCTGAATACAGCCGCCGCAAAACTCGCAATCCAACGGATGATGGGAAAAACCGCCAATTTCAGTAATGGAGCCGCGATCAATTGATCCTAACGCATTCGAATCGATCACCTCATCGCAATAACGGACACAACGCAGACAGGAGACGCAACGGTTCATTTCCTTTTCGATGAGCGGGCCAAAATATTCCTTTTCAAAAACCCGTTTTTCCTCGCCAAAATTTCCAACGGTCGGTGAATGGCGATGTGCAAAGTCTTGAAGCTGGCACTCCCCTCCTTGGTCACACTCCGGGCAATCGAGCGGATGGTTTCCCAAAATAAAGGCCATCACGCCATTTTGGGCCTCTTGAACGCGAGGGATATCGGATCGCACAACCATCCCTTCTGCCGCAACGGTGCTACACGCGGTTTGAAGTTTGGGGATCTTCGCAATCTCCACGATACACATCCGGCAGTTGGCGTCGTATTTGAGCTTCGGGTGATAACAAAAATGGGGAAGCTCTGCCCCTGCGACTTTGGCCGCTTCAATTAAAAGCGTTCCCTTTTTGACCTCAATCTCCTGGCCGTTAAACGTCAGCTTGATCATCCCATCCATAATTTCTCCTAATAACAACGGGCTTATACTACTGATCGTGGCAACATTAGTCAAGAGGGTTTTTTGCTTTTGTTGACTGCAAACTTGTGTGATAGAGTGTGATGGTGATACGCTGCCGGCTATCACCAAGATCGAATATGAACCGCGACTAAAACCGTGACCAGAAAAAGGGGGGCTTCAACAAATGACGATGCACGAGTACCTCGCTAAAGTTCCTATAACCCGCGATCAGATACAGCGGAAGGTATTGGACTTCATGCACGGGCGTAATGATTGTGCGTTGGTAGGGGCATGGGCAGTTAATCTGTATGTGCCGTTGGAAGATGAGCGATTGACCGCAGATATTGATTTGGTTGCAACGAATCAAGGTGTTTTAGCGGAACTGATCTGGGCACATTTAGTCTCGAACTTCTCTGCAGATTTTAAGCTGATGCCGTATGCCGATATGGTACGAATCTTTTTCTCGTTGAAACCTGTCGTGGATGTGGTGCAGGTGCCAACATTACCGGAAGTAAATCGGATAGAAGCGATACCCGTGGTAACACTGGAAGAGCTGATAGCCATGAAGAGAAAGGCTATTGCGGATCGGGGTCACACCCCTAAAGGTCTGACAGATCAGGCCGATTTGATGCGCTTGGAAATGGTGCAGGAACAGAGAAGGAAACATGCGTGATATGAATAGCGTTTCAGTATGAATAACATAATTTCAGTATGGCAATCTGAGGAGTCGCGTCAAAATAACTTGAACAGTTCGCCAGCCAATCCATCCAGACTGGCGTCGTTGCTCGTCGCTTGTATACCAAAGGGTATGCGCGCTCCTCACGCCTAGCCAGACTGGCGGCTTGTCTGGCTTACTTTTGTTCAACTTATTTTGACGCGACTCCTGATGAACGAATGGGAACGAAAAGATCGGCAATTTATCTGGCACCCTTTTACACAAATGCAGGAGTGGGAGAAGGAATCTCCTACGATCATTGTAGAAGGGAATGGGGTTTTTCTCAAAGACCTTCACGGGAAAATCTATCTCGACGGCTCCTCTTCCATCTGGGTCAATCTGCATGGACATCGAAAAAAACAGATTGATGATGCCTTAATCGCGCAGATTCAGAAACTCTCCCATTCCACGCTACTGGGACTTTCAAATCTTCCTGCGATACAACTTGCGGAAAAGCTCGTCAAGATTGCGCCATCTGGCCTCACAAAGGTCTTCTATTCCGACAACGGTTCCACGGCAGTAGAGGCCGCGCTCAAGATTGCGTTTGGCTACTTTCAGCATCGGGGAACACCCAAGAAAAGAAAATTTATAACATTCTCGAATGCGTATCACGGGGATACCATCGGTTCCGTTTCATTAGGAGGTATCCCCCTCTTCCATGATTTCTACAAGCCGCTTCTTTTTGAAAGATTTGTGGCGCCAGCCCCTTATTGCTACCGCTGTCCTTTGGGTTTGACCTATCCGTCCTGCCAGATGGCGTGTGTAGATGAAGTCGAAAAAACACTCTCTACACATCATCACGAAGTAGCCGCTTTGGTGATCGAGCCGAGGGTTCAGGCGGCGGCAGGAATGATTACGGCGCCCATGGGCCATCTGAAAAAAATCAGGGAACTCTGCACGCGATATAATGTTTTGATGATTGCGGACGAAGTGGCCGTTGGTTTTGGGCGAACGGGGAAGATGTTTGCCTGTGAACACGAAGGGGTCTCTCCGGATATCATGGCGCTTGCCAAGGGGATTACGGGAGGGTTTTTGCCACTGGCCGCCACGCTGACAACG
>JACPZM010000114.1 GCA_016195485.1 Candidatus Troglogloeales bacterium
ATGGGCTAGTTTGGAATCGGCGTGAAAATCTAACGGCAGATGCTTGTACGCCAAACGAACCTGTGTGGGATACCGTTTCTTTAAGTCTTGCAGGGTCGGGACAGTGCGCGCGCAAAAAGGGCACTGAAAATCCGAGAACTCTACAATCACGATCGGCGCCTCTTGGGGTCCGAACGATGGGGCATCTTTTGTATCAATCGAAACGGGCAGGGCAGACTGCGAAGGAACACCCGGCAACGACGGCGGAATCTGTGCGGGCTGGGTCAGTCCCAACTCTTCATCAATGATCTGTTTAAAATCAGCAACCGATCGCTCCCCCACTAATTTGCGGCCGTTGATGAAGAACGTGGGAGCGGTCGTGACACCGTATCCCTTCGCCTCACTTATTTCAGCCGAATGTGATTTCCGTACCACCTGAATATCATCAGGATAAGCCTTGATAACCTCGTCTAATACTTCGTCAGCCTTGACACAAGATGGGCATTGAGAATCTGAATACACAATAATCGTAATGGCTGCATGGTCAGGGCCTTTGGCCGTCACGCCATCCGCGTGAGTAGGAGCGATGAGGAAAAACAAAAAGCACCCTGTAATGGACAACAAACTCCGATATTTTAAATGGCTTGTGTTCACTGCACTCCCCTTGTTACATCGGTATCGCCCAACTCCTGTATCCGTTTTTTTCTCTCCCATGTCCGAACCGTTTTGTCGAGTAGAGAACGAACCATCGCATCCTTTTCTGATTCTTGAATCTTTTTTAATTCATCAAGCAATGATGGGTCTCCGCTAGATCAAACTGAAGCGCGATCTGGAGCCGCAAACTGCCGTTGTTTTCTTCCTTGAATAACTCAAAAAGTTTTTGCGCAATCATCTGATTTTTTAGACATAGGCCCGCAGACGAAATGGCAGACAGACTGTTTATATAATGGTTCTTTCTCAGTCAGTTGTGACTCTGCAAGCGTATTCGCCACCCCTGTTCCCATAACCAATATCGCTGCCAAGATAAAAAACATTGCTGTTTTATGACTATGACGATTCATTCAGTGCCTCTTTTATGCGAGCCTGCAAACCATTTCTTGACTTCGGGCTTCTTTAGATATAGAACGATGTATATCATTAAAATTCATAGTGCTCCCCAATGTCAAGACAAAAAAACTGGAGTAAAAACAGAGAAGTATCGTCCAAAACCAGCCAAAGGATAGTAGGGATACCTATCCTGATGGCACTACATTCCCCTCACACTATCCCCGCATGGGAGAAGGTGAGGTCACCTCTTTCATGAACCAAAAAGTTTTGGGTACACTCCAGCAAAAAAAGATTGCCGATTAGAAATAATGTGGCGTATAATGAGCGCAGTAGGAGAACTATATGGCAGATAAAATAGATGAAAAATCAATTCTCTCGGTTTTGGGGCAGGTTAACGATCCGAGCCTCAAAAAAGATATTGTCTCGCTTGGGTATGTCCAAAATCTTAAAATCGATGGCTCTCGTGTGACATTTACGCTGGCCCTGCCGACACCCCTTTTCCCTTCCAAGGAAAAGATGCGGGAGGATTCGGAACGGGTTCTCTCGGTCGTGCCGGGGGTTACTGAAGTCGAGATTTCGATGAAAACAGAAATTCGTATGGAGCAAAACGCGCGCGGCGTTTCCGGCGTAAAACATATTATCGCGGTGGGGAGCGGCAAGGGAGGTGTTGGAAAATCTACTGTTGCGGTAAACCTTGCGGCAGTTTTTTCGGAGTATGGCGCAAAGGTGGGGATGGTAGACGGCGATATTTATGGGCCGTCTCTTCCCATCATGATGGGGGCCAAAAATGCTGAACTCTCGCAGAACGAACGCGGCATTATCCCGATTGAGGCGCATGGCATGAAGTTTATGTCGATGGGTCTTTTATCCAAAGGGAGCGCGCCGTTGATTTGGAGAGGGCCTATGGCCCATAAGGCCGTTCAGGAATCGCTTCTGCGGGTTGACTGGGGCGAAATTGATTACTTGATTGTAGACATGCCCCCCGGCACAGGCGATGTTCATCTCACATTGGTGCAAACCGTGCCGGTGACCGGCGCGGTGATTGTGACCACGCCGCAGGACGTGGGGATGACGATCTCTCTGAAAACCTTTCGGATGTTTGAACAAACAAAAGTCCCCGTATTAGGCATGATTGAGAATATGAGCGCTTATCTTTGTCCTCATTGCGGAAAGCAGGACGATATCTTTGGCGCGGGAACGGTTGCAACCGAGGCCCAAAGACTGCGTGTTCCGTACTTAGGGAGCATTCCTTTGAATAGAAAAATACGGGAATACGCGGATCAAGGGGTCCCGCTTATTCTGGCCGATCCGATGACGGCGGCGGTTTATGTTGATATTGCCGACAAACTGGCGACCGAGATTTATGTCCGAAATTACAATAAAAGAACGCTTATTATTGAAGAAGAACCGGAGGAAACGGCAGAATCTTTCGCGGTATAGAAAATGATTACAGCAGAGACCAATCCAATAGCGATTAAAAAAAAGGGGAATCGGTCTCTGGAAATTTCATGGGAAGATGGCCATGTCAGTTTATATAGTTTTCGGTATTTAAGGCAGAACTGTTCGTGCGCCGGTTGTGTGGAGGAATGGACAGGGAAAAAGGTTCTTGATAAAGATGTGATCCCGCTAGACCTTTTGGGACTCAAAGCAGCAACAACGGGGAATTATGCGTTGAGTTTCTCATTCTCCGATCATCATGACACTGGGATTTATCACTTTGATCATCTTCGGGAAATCTGTCCCTGTGTGATCTGTAAGGAGTAAGCCATGAAAGCAAAAGACAATGAAATCAAAATAACGGCGGTTCCGCTTGATCCGGAACGATGTCAGTTTACGGTAGATCGGCCCGTTGTCCTTGCGGGGGGAACGTTTCAATTCCAAGACAGGAAAAAGGCAAAGGAGTATGCCCTGGCCGAGGAACTCTTTGAGGTTGATGGGATAACCGCTGTGGCGCTTGAAGGTTTTAAGGTAACGGTGGCCGCGCAGGCCGGCGCCGATTGGCGTGTGGTGGGAAAAGAGGTTGGAAGAATTATCAGGGAGCATCTTATAAGCGAGGCGGCAAATTTTGAGCAGGCATTGGCGGGCGCGAAGGGGAGTCAGGAAGATCAGATTCGACTGAAGGTGCAGCGTGTTCTGGATACTCAGATTAATCCAGGGGTCGCAGGACACGGGGGAAAGATTTCCATTCTGGATGTAAAGGGGGATGCAATTTATATTCAGATGGGGGGCGGATGCCAAGGGTGCGGGCAGGCTTCGGTTACGCTAAAACAGGGTGTTGAACGCGCCTTGGCGCAATATGTTCCGGAGGTTAAGCAGGTGTTTGATACAACCGATCACGCCTCTGGCAAGAATCCGTTCTATTCGCCGTCAAAATAGGGGCAGACCTATGTGTCTGCCCAGAAATGACTATTCTTAAAGTTGGAGTTTTCGATTCTTCTGTCAAAGGTCGGCATCCTCAACCTCAAACAGTTTTTTCTTCCCGGTATGGCCAGTCACAAGACGCACGGAACGAATCGGAACATTAAAGTGCGTAGCTATTAAACGCGCGACAGACGTATTGGCGGCTCCTTTCACAGGAGGCTCTTTAACGGCCGCGCTGAATGATCCATCCGCACGCGCTTCAAATCCTATTTTTCTGGAATTCGACTTGACGAGAACTAAAACTTTCCGTTTCATCCTTCGATCACAATAAAATGGTCTACCTGTCCCAGCAAAATCAATATGTCAGTGTATTGCAAAAACAAAATGTCAACAGTGTTTGTTTAAGCTGCGTCTTGTAATTGTCCCATCCATCACCTTCTCTGCCACCACTAATCTCTTTTCGTCTTTCATTGTCAGTAATATCATCCTTCCTCTCCTGTTGTTGTTCAACCACACAG
Organism: Candidatus Troglogloeales bacterium; assembly: GCA_016195485.1. Classification (GTDB taxonomy): domain Bacteria; phylum Nitrospirota; class Nitrospiria; order SBBL01; family SBBA01; genus JACPZM01. Next base: position 3,906 of record JACPZM010000114.1, read on the forward strand.
AAGATATCTTACTGACATTTTGTTTATTCTATCACAGGGCGCTGGAATCTACTTGACATTGAAGTCTAGGTTCCGATAGAATCACAAAGTTTGGCGCTATTGACCAGCCTTGATTATTCAATAATACGAATAGGGAGTGGCAGCGGGCGTTTCAGAGTTTTTTTATGGAGTTGCTTTAGAATCTACGTCCTTGGGGTGTAAGGAATTAAGATGCCGACGATTAATCAGTTAGTCCGAAAAGGGAGGTCAAGGCCGGTGATCAAGACGAAGACTCCAGCCTTGCGACAAAATCCTCAAAAGCGAGGGGTTTGTATTCGTGTCTATACAACGACGCCAAAAAAACCAAATTCTGCTTTGCGGAAAGTAGCCCGTGTCCGTCTCACAAACGGGATGGAGGTTACCTCCTATATACCAGGTGTCGGGCATAATCTTCAGGAACACTCTATCGTTTTAGTTCGAGGGGGCAAGGTGAAAGATTTGCCGGGCGTTCGCTATCACATTATTCGCGGAACGCTGGATGCTGTGGGTGTTGCGAATCGGAAACGAGGGCGGTCCAAATATGGCGCGAAGGCCCCCAAGGCGGTGAAGGAGTAGGGTTCTTTTATATGTCTAGACGCAGGCTTTTTCTCAAAAAAGAGGTGGTCCCTGATGCACAATTTAAGAGTAAACTTGTGGCAAAAATGGTCGGTATTGTGACCAAGCAAGGAAAGCGATCTATTGCGGAGTCGATCTGCTATGGGGCATTTGATCTTATCAAGCAAAAGAGCGGGTCAGACCCGGTCGAGGTTTTTAAAACAGCGATAGATCGGATCAAGCCCTCTGTTGAGGTAAAGTCTCGCAGGGTGGGGGGCGCTTCCTATCAAGTGCCGATTGAGGTTCGCTCGGACAGAAGGGTTACCTTGGGTCTTCGCTGGCTGATCCTATACGCGAAGCAGCGTTCTGGAAAGAGTATGAGGGAGAAGCTGGCCGCGGAGATTCTTGATGCTTCTAATAATACCGGAGGCGCGGTTAAAAAAAGAGAAGATACGCACAGAATGGCGGAGGCCAATAAGGCCTTTGCCCACTATCGCTGGTAATTTTTATTTTTTAATAGAAAAAAGGTGGAGGGATTGTCCTTCACCTTTTTTGTTTTTTAGGTTTGGCAGGTTTAAATAAGTGGCAAGGGATAAGGCGCTAGACAAAACAAGAAATATCGGGATCATGGCCCATATTGATGCTGGGAAGACCACGACCACCGAACGTCTACTCTACTATACGGGTGAGACGCATCGGATCGGAAATGTCGATGAAGGCAACACGGTCATGGACTGGATGGCGCAGGAGAAAGAACGCGGTATTACCATTACCTCTGCCGCCATAACCTGTTACTGGAAGGAACATCGAATTAATATTATAGATACGCCCGGCCATGTTGATTTTACGATTGAGGTGGAGCGTTCGTTGCGTGTGTTAGACGGCACCGTTGCGGTCTTTGATTCTGTTCAGGGGGTTGAGCCGCAATCTGAAACAGTCTGGCGACAGGCTGATCGCTACTCCATTCCTCGTATCGCCTATATGAATAAGATGGATCGGACCGGCGCTGACTTTTACGCGAGTGTGCAGTCGATGGTGGACAGGCTTGGCGCTCGTCCGGTTGTCATTCAGATTCCGATTGGCAAGGAAACGGAGTTTCGGGGGCCGATAGACCTGGTTGAAATGAAGGCCTACTATTTTGATGATGAGTCGTTGGGCGCTAAATATGTTGTTACGGATGTTCCAGACGATTTGAAGGCGTTGGCATCGGAGTATCGCGATAAGATGGTTGAGGCATTATCCGACTGTGATGACGATCTCATGGAGCAGTACCTCAATGGCCAGCCGATTTCAAATGAGTTGATCAAGTCTGCTTTAAGGAAGGGAACATTGTCTCAGAAGATTGTTCCCGTATTGTGTGGGTCTTCTTTTAAGAATAAGGGGGTGCAACTTCTTTTGGACGCGGTTGTTGAGTTTCTTCCCTCTCCGCTGGATGTTCCTCCAGTGAAGGGTGTGGATATGGTCAGTGGGGCAGAGCTTATTCGGAAGACGGATGACGCGGAACCGTTTTCCGCGCTTGCGTTTAAAATTATGACCGATCCGTTTGTGGGACAGCTCACCTATTTCAGGGTCTATTCGGGTGTTCTTCAAGCCGGTTCTTATGTTTACAATGCCACGCGCGATTCGAAAGAGCGGATCGGGCGGATTTTAAAGATGCATGCCGATAAGCGGGAAGAAATTAAAGAGGTTTTTGCGGGGGAGATTGCAGCGGCGGTCGGTTTAAAAGGAACATTGACCGGCGATACGCTTTGTACTGCAAATAAGCCTATTTTATTAGAGGTCATGCATTTCCCAGAGCCGGTTATTTCGATGGCGATTGAGCCAAAGACGAAGGCCGATCAGGAAAAAATGGGCCTTGCATTGCAGAAGCTTACCCAGGAAGATCCTTCTCTTCGCGTGACGACGGATGAAGAGACGGTGCAGACGATTATTTCAGGGATGGGGGAATTGCATCTTGAGATTATTGTTGATCGGTTGAAGAGGGAGTTTCGAGTGGAGGCCAATGTGGGTAAGCCGCAGGTGGCCTATAGAGAGACGATTCAGGGATCTGCGGAGGCTGAGGGGAAGTATATTCGGCAGACCGGCGGCCGTGGACAGTATGGCCATGTCTGGTTGAAGGTGGATCCGTTGGAGCCTGGCAAGGGAATTGAGTTTATTAATAAGATCGTTGGAGGCGCCATTCCAAAAGAATATATTCCTGCAGTTGAGAAAGGGGTGCGCGAGGCGGTTACGTCGGGCGTGCTTGCAGGTTACCCCGTTGTGGATATCAGTATCACCGTATTTGATGGGTCTTATCACGATGTCGACTCATCAGAAATTGCCTTCAAGATTGCCGGCTCCATGGCAGTTAAGGAAGCGCAAAAGCGTTCAAAGCCGGTACTGCTCGAGCCTACAATGGATTTGGAGGTGGTCATGCCGGAGGAGTATATGGGGGATGTTATTGGAAACTTAAGTTCAAGGCGGGGAAAGATTTTGGGGATGAAGATGCGGGGAGGAGCGCAGGTTGTAACGGCATTGGTTCCGCTGGCCGAGATGTTTGGGTATGCAACGGAGCTTCGATCCATGACACAGGGCCGAGGGGTCTTTACCATGCAATTTAAACAGTAC
>JACPZM010000119.1 GCA_016195485.1 Candidatus Troglogloeales bacterium
GCAACTGATTTTCGAGACGATGTCAGAATATCGAATGCGATCTTGGATCAACTGGTGGAGGCCCATCGAAAAATCCGAAACACCTGCCGATTTCTCATCAGCAATCTTTATGATTATCATCTAGAAGATATGGCAGGAAACCCTAACTTCCTAGAGATAGACCGCTGGGCGTTGCATCGTTTGACAGAAGTCAAAAAGAAGGTTTTATACGCATACGAACAATTTGAGTTCCATACTGTTTTTCATACTCTCAATCAATTTTGTTCGGTTGATCTTTCGACGTTTTATCTGGATATCATCAAGGATCGTTTATATGCCTCGTCGGCAGATTCGAGAGAACGGAGAGAGGCGCAAACGGTGTTGTACCATGCACTGTCGGTCATCACGCGCTTGATGGCTCCGATCCTCTCCTTTACCGCCGAAGAAATATGGCCGTTCATTCCAGAAAACAAGACGGCAAGTGTGCATCTTGCTAGCATGGATACCATCCCCGCCGATGACGGCTGGAAAGAACAAGATACCTCAACATGGGATCGTTTGATACAAGTTCGGAATGAGGTCAACTCTCATCTGGAAAAAGCGCGCGTGGCAAAACAGATCAGCAGTTCATTGGGCGCGTCCGTTGCGATCCATGCTTCCTCCCCCCTCTATGAGCAACTTAAGCAGAGGGAGTCGTTTCTTCCAACATTTTTTATCGTCTCCCATGTTGACTTAATATCGGGGGAGACATTCAAGGTTGAAGTAACCGCGCGGCCGCTCGAAACCAAATGTGAACGTTGTTGGGTTTACACGGAAGAGGTCGGACACAACAGCACCCATCCCACCCTCTGCCAACGATGTGTTGATGTGGTTGGCGGCGACGCACCACCTTGTTGACATACGCATATTGTATCGATATAATTTTAGTATTACAATATATTAAAGGCAACTCTATATGAGCACAGTCACCATTTCACCCAAATTCCAAGTCGTCATCCCCAAGAGCATCAGGGAGGGACTGCGGCTCTTTCCGGGGCAAAAGGTACAGGCTATTGCCTACGGTGATCGCATTGAGTTTATTCCTGTTCGGAAGGCTCGGGAGTTGCGAGGATTCCTGAAGGGCATTGATACAACGGTTAAACGGGAAGGAGACAGGGTGTGAATGTTGTCGATTCGTCAGCTTGGCTGGAGTATCTGGCAAACGGCCCAAACGCAGATTTCTTCGCAAGTCCGATTGAGCATGAGGAAGAACTGGTTGTGCCAACATTGTGCCTATACGAAGTCTTTAAACGGATTCTCCAACAAAGGAGCGAGGATGAAGCACTTCAAGCCATTGCCCTGATGCAACAGGGAACGGTTGTGGAACTCAACACGAGTATCGCTGTGAGCGCTGCTAAAATAAGCCTAGACCTAAAATTGCCCACAGCAGACAGCGTCATTTTCTCTACGGCATTGGCATACGGCGCTACTTTTTGGACGCAAGATGGTGATTTCGAGAAGCTTGGGGGAGTGAAATACCGAGCGCATTCTTCAAAAAAAAGATAATTCCAATATGACCAAACTTTTTATTCTAGCCATTGTTGGGGGATCCGTTCTTGTCCTGGATCAGATCAGTAAGGCGTATATCGACCATGCCTTCTCTCTTCATGAGTCGCTCCCAATCATCCCCGACCTCTTTTCGATCACTTATGTTCGGAATAAGGGGGCCGCGTTTGGTCTCTTCGCGGGACGAAGCAGTCTCTTCCGCGCCTTCTTCTTTTCTGGAGTCTCCTTGTTGGCCTTCTCTTTTCTGGCTTTAATGGTCTATCAAGTTCCTAAAGATGACAAATGGCAGACAACCGCCCTTTCTCTCCTCTTGGGCGGGGCAATCGGTAATATCGTGGATCGTGTTCGAATGAGCGAAGTGATCGACTTTTTGGATTTTTATATCGGCGCTTATCACTGGCCCGCGTTTAATGTAGCCGATTCCGCAATCACCATAGGCGTTACCTTGCTCATGCTTCATCTTTATTTGGACAAGAAAAATGCCGCCCATCAGTAGTCCCCCCGTACTCATCAACGTTTCTGGCCAGCCAAAACGAATTGATCTTTATCTTGTGAAACGGCTTCCTGTATCTCGATCCCGCATACAAAGGTCTATAGATGAAGAAGTGATTTTAGTCAACGGACTTCCCACGAAAGCCAGCTTTAAGGTAAAACAGGGGGATCAGATTGAGCTGTTGGTCATGCGGCCCTCGCCGGTTGACTTGATCGCAGAACCGATCGCGCTTGATATTGTCTATGAGGACGAAACGCTTCTGGTTGTCAACAAACCGGTCGGAATGGTGGTGCATCCCGCGACTGGACATTTGAGCGGAACAACAAAGACACATCGGGGATCATGGTCATCGCCAAAACCGACGTGGCGCATGAGTCTCTTTCAGCGCAATTTAAATGCCATTCGATAAAACGGCACTATCTGGCGATCGTTGCAGGAGCAATGAAACAGGGCGAAGGGAAAATAAGCCTGCCGATTGGCCGCGACCGGTCGGATCGCAAAAAAATATCGACTCGGACAGATCGCCCTCGCGCGGCCGAAACCCATTACACCGTCATCGCACGATTTAAAATTGCGACCTTGCTGGATATAGAGCCGCAGACGGGCCGCACCCATCAAATTCGGGTTCATCTGGCGCATCTTTTTCATCCGGTTGTGGGGGATAAAACGTATGGAGGTAGAACCGCTCGTATTTCAGAATTGGGAGTGGCACGACAAATGTTGCACGCCGCCTCGTTGGGGTTTATTCATCCGATCACAAAGCGGGAGGTCAACTTTTCAGCCCCTCCGCCCGATGATATGCAAGCCATACTAGCAAGATTGCGAGCCTTATGACCTACTCTCACTCCCGTCTTGAAAGCTATCGGCAATGTCCTCAAAAATTCAAGTTTGCTTATATCGATCAGATTCAGTCAGAGACAGAAGGGATTGAGGCGTTTATGGGATCACGGGTTCACTTTGCCCTTGAGAAACTTTACACACACCTTCGATTTGAAAAACCTGTCACATTGGAATGGGTCTTGGACGAATACCAGAAGGACTGGGATAAAGAGTGGCATGATGGAATTGTTATTGTGCGTGAGGAGGTTGGGCCTTCGGAATATTTTAAGATCGGGCAAAGAGCGGTTACCGATTATTATCGGCGCTATCACCCATTTGATCAGTCCAAGACATTGGGACTGGAATACCGTGTAGAACTTTCCCTTGATACAGAGGGGAAGTATGTCATGCAAGGGTATATTGATCGGCTGAGTCAGCCTTCCGATGGGGTTTTGTGGATTCATGATTATAAGGCAAAGGGGTTTCTCCCTACTCAGCCGGAGATTGACGAGGATCGCCAACTGGCCTTCTATCAGATGGCCGTTTCAACGCTCTGGCCCGACACAAAAGAAGTGGTGCTGATCTGGCATTACCTGCTATTTGATCGGGAGTTTCGTTCTCGTAGAACAGCAACGGATTTGGAGGCGCTTCGCGCTGAAACCATTTCCCTGATTGACGAAATAGAGTCTGCAAGAGAGTTTCCAACAAAACAATCTGGCCTTTGCAACTGGTGCGAGTATCGTCCGATC
>JACPZM010000120.1 GCA_016195485.1 Candidatus Troglogloeales bacterium
ATGAGCGTCATTGTTGGCCGTGCCCTGCCTGATGTCAGAGACGGCTTAAAGCCTGTGCATCGGCGCATTCTGTATGCCATGTTTCGAGAAGGGCTTCTGTCCACCAAGCGGTATTCAAAATCTGCCGGTGTCGTCGGGGAAGTCATTAAAAAATATCATCCTCACGGCGATGTCGCAATTTACGACGCCATGGTGCGTATGGCGCAAGATTTCAATATCCGCTACCTCTTAGTAGACGGTCAGGGCAATTTCGGATCTGTGGATGGCGATCCTCCTGCGGCCTACCGATATACGGAGGCGCGGCTCACCAAAATCGCGGAAGAGTTGTTGTCCGATATCGATATGGAAACGGTCGACTTTTCGCCGAACTTCGATGAGACCCATACCGAGCCAACCGTCCTGCCCACCCGTATTCCCAATCTGCTGATGAATGGCTCAACCGGCATCGCAGTCGGGATGGCAACCAATATTCCGCCTCATAATCTTGGGGAGCTATTGGAAGGGTCTATCCTCCTTTTGGACAACCCGGATACGACTATAGACGAATTGATGGGCAAGGTGCGCGGGCCTGATTTTCCAACCGCCGGGCTGATCTATGGCGTGCAGGGGATTCAGGACGCCTTTCGGACGGGCCGGGGATCGATTATGCTGCGTGCGCGCGCGATTGTAGAGGTCAACGAGCGAACCGAACGGGAGACGATTATTGTGACCGAGCTCCCGTATCAGGTGAATAAGGCCAAATTAATTGAGAAAATCGTGGAGGAGATGCGCGAAGAAAGGGTGACCGGCATCTCCGATATGCGAGACGAGTCGGACCGGGACGGTATGCGGATTGTCATCGAGCTAAAACGAGGCGAGAATGCCTCCGTCGTACTCAATCAGCTCTATCACAATACCCAGATGCAGACCTCCTTCGGTGTCATTATGCTGGCCTTGGTCGCCGGCCAGCCGAAGGTCTTAAATCTGAAAGAAACGCTATTGCATTTTGTAGATTTTCGGCGCGAGGTGGTGGTCCGCAGATCCCGTTATGAACTCCAGAAGGCCAGAGAGCGTGCCCATATACTCGAGGGGTTAAAAATTGCGCTCGATCATATCGATGCCGTGATTGCGCTGATTCGACGGTCGCCCGCGCCGGACGTGGCCAAGACCGGCCTGATGGCCCACTTGAATCTATCGGCTATTCAAGCGCAGGCGATTCTGGAGATGCGTCTCCAACGCTTAACCGGTTTGGAGCGGGAGAAACTTTTGACCGAATATGCAGAGGCGCTAAAGAGGATAGAAGATCTGTTGGCATTGCTATCCTCCGATCTTTTAATTCGGCAAACGATTAAATCGGAGCTTCTGGAGGTGCAGGAGAAGTTTGCGGACGAACTGAAAACCGAAATTTTAGACGAGACACGGGAGTTCCAGCTTGAAGATTTTATCGTTGCCGAAGAGATGGTGATTACGGTCTCTCATGCCGGCTATATCAAGCGCAATCCTACGACTCTCTATCGGAGTCAGCGCCGTGGCGGCCGCGGGAAGATAGGTGCCGGCCTCAAAGACGAAGATTTTGTAGAACATCTTTTCACGGCATCGACCCATGACTTTCTTTTGCTTTTTACCGATACCGGGCAGATGCACTGGCTCAAGGTGCATAAAATTCCTGAGGCGGGACGGGCCTCAAAAGGGAAGGCGATTGTGAATCTGCTTCCGCTTGCATCCTCCGAAAAGATCACAGCGATATTATCCGTGGCCCATTTTGAAGAGGGAAAATTCGTGGTGATGGCTACGCGAAACGGCATCATTAAAAAAACGGTCTTGTCCGCCTATAGCAACCCGCGTGTGGGCGGAATCCGTTCTATTAACTTGGAGGTGGGGGATCGTCTTATTTCAGTAGGGCTAACCGGGGGATCACACGATATTATGTTAGGGACCAAGGGAGGGTTGTCTAACCGCTTCTCGGAGGAGGATGTGCGTCCTGTTGGGCGGGTCTCTATGGGTGTCTATGGGATTCGTCTTTATGATGGGGACGAGGTGATTCGGATGGAGGTTTTAGAACCCAACAGTCAGGCCATGCTCCTAACTGTTACAGAAAACGGCTACGGAAAGCGAACGGAATTTTCTGAATACAATCAACGGGGAAGGGGAGGCCGCGGCGTCATTACCATTCAGACGAGCGTTCGAAATGGCAATGTGATCGCGGTTTTAAAAGTATCACAAGAAGACGAGGTGATGCTGATTACCTCCGGGGGGAAAATTGTAAGATTGCGCGTAGCCGATATTCGGGTAGTGAGCCGCAACACGCAAGGGGTGCGGTTAATCAATATCGAAGAGGAGGAGAAATTGGTCGGCGTTGCCCTCCTTGCTGAAAAAGGGGAAGCCGGAGAGGAACCCGAAGGCAGCGAAACAGCGCCCTGATCAAAATCAGCTGTAGGAAAACATCCAAACACCATGATAGCTTTTTGAATGCTACTTTCCGCCACTCAGCGATTTTAGATCAATAAAGGGGGTGGCCCCACCTGAGACCTGTGGCAGGACACCGTTCCATTTCTCAATTGCGCGAAGCTGTAAGAGAATAGGGGTGAGCGTCTCTCTTTGAAGACGTTGACCATCGGCCTCCGCGCGGGCTTGCGTGACCCGTTGCTCGGCTTCAATTTTAATTCGATCTAAATCCCTTTTGGCTTTCAGCGCATTCTGCTCCGCCATCTGCTTCTCTTCAATGGCATGATTAAAGGCCTCTGAAAAGGAAAAATCGACGATGGAGAATTCATCTACAATAATGTTGAATTTCATCAACCGTTCGGTCAAGCCGACCTGGATTTTCTCCTTCACATCTCCCCGCATTGTAATAAGCTCCTCCGCCGTAAAATGCGCGGTAACCGCTTTGACCGATTCCTGAACCGCTGGATCAATCACCCGATCTTTAAAATCGCGGCCAATCTCCTGGAAGACCTTCTGGGCGCGGCTTGGATCAACATGAAAATTGACGGCAATAACCGAATGGATATTCTGAAGGTCTTTGGACGCCGCCGAGGCCTCCGATTGCACCTTTTGGACTCGGACATCCATGGTGAAAATCGTCTCAATAAACGGAATCTTAAAGTGCATTCCTTCTCCCAGCGTGCCCTCTCGAACCCCTGATATCTGGCTGAAGATAATGCCGCGTTCCCCCGGCCCCACGACCTGAAAGGAGTTAAACAGTACAAGCAGGATAAATATCCCCAGTATCCCCATGGCGATGAACTTGAGCGAGTTCGCAAAATCGGGTTTATTCATTTCATAGGTCGGCATGTTTTACTCCTTTTCCATTAGGTTTGTGTCGATGTACCGGGTGCAGCATAACAGGGATCATACGGGTTGCGCAAGGAGATGCACAACACCCAAGAACAGAGACAGGAATGGGTGGCACTTCTTTCTGGGTGTCCTACACGCAATTTTTAGAACACCACTGGCTTCACCCAATCAGAAACGGCCATCGATTTGCTACTCGCCCGCATTTCTTTTGAGTTGCAAAAATAGCCCTACTGACATCTGCCTATCGCGTTGACAATCGCGATCAATCCGAGTGACAATCCGTACACACAATGGGTCTTTTTGACATCATGAAACGACAACCACGCTTTACATCGGGCCTTCCCAAAAAACAGGGCTTATATGATCCAGCATACGAACACGACGGTTGTGGGGTTGGGTTTGTGGCCAATATCGGCGGAACCCCTTCAAACGATATTATTCAACAAGGGTTGCAGATTCTTCAGAATTTAAGTCATCGCGGCGCCGTGGGGTGCGACCCGTACCAATCTTCTGGGCGAAAATCTCAACTAGAATTTTTTTTACCAGTTCCACTACAATAATATTCTGGGGCATCAATAAAACAGCAATCTCTTTCAGTAAAGTCGCCTTATGCCCTCCATTTTTTCCTTTTTGAAAACAGATAAAAAGTTCTGAGATATTCACACCTAAGGCGTCTGCTACTTTTGCCAATGTCTGGATTGTCGTGTTGATTTCGCCCCGTTCAATTTGGCCTACATATTTGGCGTGCAAACCCGCCTTCTCCGCCAGATGTTCCTGTGTGATTCCACGCAATTTTCTGATCTCCTGCATGCGCATTCCTACATTCTTTAAGAGGTGAACGGAGTGACTGACCATACGTAGAAAAATAGCAACATTGTCAGCGATAATATACCCGCATAAAAATAACTTTTAATTTGACAAAGTATATTTATATATGGTATTGTCCACCATTCGTTATGAATGCAGTGTATGATCAGGCCAGCTTTTAAACGATATCTATCCATTACTGCGTTTTCAGAGAAGGAAATTGTTTTTGGAAGCGAGTATGGCATTGCGACAATCATTTATAAGCCAGACAAATGCTTGATAGAACTCATTGGGCTTTTGGATGGTAGGCATGAGTTTCCTGAGATTCTTTCCAAAATGAGTCAGTCTAAATATCCACTCACAAAAGGAAACTTGCAAAAGATTTTGCAGTTGTTAGTAAGCCATGGACTCGTTGAGGACTTAGAGCAACAAAAGGCTTCAAATCTTTCTCAAGAAGAATTGGAACGCTATGACAGGCAATTGGTTTTCTTTTCGATGTTTGCCAAGTCGAGAACAAATCAATACAATTATCGTAACTGCTCAGGTTATTAAGGTGGAGGTGGACTGGTAGTGGTGGTGTTGGCAAGTTTACCGACAGCG
>JACPZM010000115.1 GCA_016195485.1 Candidatus Troglogloeales bacterium
AGATTGAAAATATAGTCAATCTTGTCCTTCCCTGTATATTGCAAACGGACAGAGCGGGCCTTAATCGTAATGCCACGCTCCCGCTCCAACTCCATATCATCTAATATCTGATCTTTAAACTCACGCGGCGTGATTGCCCCTGTATATTCCAAGATACGGTCGGCAAGGGTAGACTTACCATGATCAATATGGGCGATAATCGAGAAATTGCGAATTGTATTTTGTGACAGGGCGTATCCTTCCGTTTGTGAAAGATTATACTACGCAATCATTCGTGATATTGTCAAAAGCCCGCATCAACCCTAATTCAAGCGGAATTTGGGATTGACAACGGTTTGGCCAACATGATACAAGTTGGGGCAATCAGGAGGTTGAGAGAAATGCATGCCGTATTGGAAACGGGTGGAAAGCAGTACCGTGTTTGCGTAGGAGAGGTTGTCCGGGTTGAAAAGTGCTCTGCGACAAAAGGCGACAAAATTGAGTTGGGTCCCATCTTGCTTCTCCAAAAAGAAGAAGAGGTTATTTCAGATGTCGAACGGTTAAAGAGCGCGAAGGTGGTCTGTCAGGTTTTGCAACAGGGGAGAGAAAAAAAAATCCAGATCTTTAAAAAGAAACGGCGTAAAAACTATCGCCGGTCGCAAGGGCATCGGCAGTCGTTCACGCAATTAAAAGTACTAGAAATAGTTGCCTGATAGGATAAAAAAATGGCACATAAAAAGGGACAAGGTTCTACAAGAAACGGGAGGGACAGCAACTCCCAACGTCTAGGCGTAAAACGTTTTGGAGGCGAACTGGTTCCCGCTGGCAGTATTCTCGTCCGCCAAAGAGGAACTCGGATATCTCCCGGTCTTCATGTCGGAATGGGCAGGGATCACACGCTTTTTGCGTTGATAAACGGCGCTGTTGCCTTCGGGCACACAAAGGGGAAGCAGAACGTTCGTATTGAGCCGATTGCGGCGGATGTTCCGATCTGTCCCGTACCCGCAGGTTCGTAGGAGCGGGGTGACCCCACCCTCACTTTTTATTTCTACCCTCTGCTGTGTTTGTCGATCATGCTAAAATTTTTGTAAAGGCCGGAGACGGAGGCGATGGCGCCATTCGTTTTCGTCGCGAGGCTTACGTCCCCAAAGGCGGCCCAGATGGCGGAGATGGCGGAGCGGGCGGCAGTGTCGTCCTTGCGGCATCCAATCAAGTCTCAACGCTCATTCATATCCATTATCAGCAGCAATACCGTGTAAAGCCCGGAGACCCAGGGAGCGGGAGTAGGAGTTCCGGAAAGAGCAGTCCTGATATGATCATTCCGGTTCCTCCCGGTACCCTTGTTAAAGATGCCGAGACGAACGAACTCGTAGGAGACATCCGGGAGTTGGGACAGCAGTTGATCGTGGCAAAGGGGGGGCGCGGAGGACGAGGGAATCATCATTTTAAGTCCTCTACTCGAAAGACCCCGTACATCGCTGAACCGGGAACAAAGGGGGAGGAACGATGGCTTTCTCTGGAATTAAAATTTTTAGCGGATGTCGGATTGGTCGGACTACCTAACGCGGGAAAGTCAACTTTGATTTCAGTCCTTTCAAATTCAAAACCAAAAATAGCAGATTATCCTTTTACAACACTTATCCCGAACATGGGAGTCGTATATTGGGGACGAAACCATGAACATCATTTTACTGTCGCCGACATCCCCGGTCTCATTGAAGGAGCACATGAAGGGAAAGGGCTTGGTATCCAGTTTCTTCGGCATATCGAACGCACCTCGCTTCTGCTTCATCTGGTAGATGTGTCTGTGCACCCCAAGGGTGTAGATTCTAAAGGTAACCCCATAGGCGAAGCCGCAAATCCAGTGCGCGACTTTAAAACAATCAGATCGGAATTGGCGGCCTATCGGGCAAATCTGATGGAGAAGCCGTTCATGGCCGTCGCCACAAAAATGGATTCCGCCATCGAAAAACAATTATCAAAACTTGCGCGTTACTGCGACAAGGAAAAGATTCCATTTTTTGAGATTTCGGCAGTGACAGGGGAAGGGATTGCGCCCCTCGTGCGCGCAATGGCGAAAGTGGTGCGACCACTGCGGCCAGTAGAAACGGCAATCTTAAAAAACAATCCCCAATCCCTCCCAGCCTCCTCTTTGAATAAAGGGGAGGAGATGCCTCCTCTTTATCCAAAGAGGGGGAAGGGGGAGTTTACTCAAGTGAAAAAATGTCCCGTTCCAACTTAAAAAATCACAAACGGATTGTGGTAAAAATTGGAAGCAATGTTATTGCTTCACGCGAGAGGGGTTTGGACGAAACGCGGATGGAGGAGATTGCCTGCGAGATATCGGAAATGAGACGGTGTGGGGCGACGCTTTTTATTGTCTCTTCTGGGGCAATTCTTTGCGGCGCAAAAGCGATGGGACTCACAGATTTTCCTGAAACGCTTCCGATGAAACAGGCCGCGGCGGCGGTGGGACAGAGTTGCCTGATGTGGGCGTATGAACGGCTCTTTATCCGACATCAGATCAAGGTCGCCCAAATTCTGCTTACCCGTAATGACCTCTCCAATAAAAACCGATACCTCAATGCCCGAAATACCCTTCTTGCGACAGGCTACATTGGGGGAACCGGAGGCATGGCCTCAAAAGTAGCGACGGCCAAGAAAGTGGCCGCGTCTGGCGTCACCACATTAATTTTAAACGGCACACGGCCGGGCATGATGAAGCAGGCATTTCAAGGGGAAGAGCTGGGCACCCTGTTTTTGCCAAAGGTTGTTTTGTAAATCGCCTCAAAAATCACTTTCTCCCGCCGTTTCATTCTCATTGCGTCGTTACGAGACTGTTCATGATCATATCCTAAAAGATGCAAAATCCCATGAATTGATAAAAAAAGAAGTTGTTCGTGCACACTTCGGTAAAATAAAGGGGCCTCCTCATAAGTCTTTTCCAACGAGATCATAATGTCGCCCAGCAGGGGCGGCGCATGCGTCGCTCCTGCAGACCGTATTGGGAAAGATAAGACATCTGTGGGTGTATCTTTTCCTCGGTAATCTCGATTATACCTTTGAATCGTTCGATTATTCACAAAGACCAACCCGATCTCCACATCTTCTTCGTTTTGCATTTTTAAGATATCGCTGACCCATTGGCGGATTTGTCTTGTATTGATGGGATATTTTCTCTGCCTATTCTGAATAAGAATTCGCATTGTTAGT